>NZ_JBSGAI010000015.1:0-200943 GCF_053600695.1 Amycolatopsis sp. NPDC005003
CGGGAAAGCGTGCCTTGACCCGGCACTGCCGGCCGTGTTGGGGCTTCGGATCGGGGTTGCGGGGAGGTCTGGGTGGTGCAGGTCAGGCTGGCAGCCTGCCGATCACGCCGGTCAGCCAGTCGCTCACGCCGGTGAGCCACCTGAAAAGGGCCCTCCGACTTCGCCGGAGCCCGCCCTCCCTGGGGGCTGCCCCCGCTTCCAGCGTATCGGTGGGGGCGGACAAAACTGCCGGATCGCGGGCGCTGTAGGCCGACCTGTCCACACGCCGGCGGACTTGTGGATACCGGCGCACCCGGGCAGGAGCAAGGGCCGCGGAGCCCAGCGCACCCAAGCAGCAACGTCACCCGGGCAACCCAGCGCACCCGGGCAGGAACAAGCCCGGAACCAGCGAGGCCCTAACCCACCACCTGCCACCCACCCCCTGGGCCGGCCGCGGCCGCGGCCAACCCACCCGAACCCACCCCGGCGACGGCGCGATGTCCCCCGCGAACCCGGCCGGATACGCTGTGCGGCGTGCGCGTACTGGTAATCGGCTCCGGCGCCCGGGAGCATGCACTCGTCCTCGCGGCGTCCGGCGACCCCGCCGTCACCGCCCTGGCCTGTGCGCCCGGCAACGCCGGGACCGCCGCGGTCGCCGAGCAGCTCGGCGTCGATGCCGCCGATCCCGAGGCCGTCGCCGGGCTCGCGAAGAGCTGGCAGGCAGACCTCGTCGTGGTCGGGCCCGAGGTGCCGCTCGTCGCCGGCGTCGCCGATGCTGTCCGCAAGGCCGGCATCGCCTGCTTCGGCCCCTCGGCCGCCGCCGCGCGGATCGAAGGGTCGAAGGCCTTCGCGAAGGACGTCATGGCCGCCGCGAACGTGCCCACCGCGCGCAGCGAGGTCGTCGACAACCCCGCCCGGCTCGATGCCGCGCTCGCCCGCTTCGGCCCCACCTGGGTCGTCAAGGACGACGGCCTCGCCGCCGGCAAGGGCGTCGTCGTCACGCCGGACATCGACGTCGCGCGCAAGCACGCCATCATGCTGCTCGACGGCGGGCACCCGGTCCTCCTCGAGTCCTATTTGGACGGCCCGGAAGCCTCGCTGTTCTGCTTCGTCGACGGCAACACCGTCGTCCCGCTGCTGCCCGCGCAGGACTTCAAGCGCGTCGGCGACGGCGACGCCGGCCCGAACACCGGCGGCATGGGTGCCTACGCGCCGCTGCCCTGGGCGCCCGAAAACCTGGTCGACGAGCTGGTCGAGACCGTCGTCCAGCCGGTCGCCGACGAGCTGGTCAACCGGGGCGCGCCGTTCTCCGGCCTGCTCTACGCCGGCCTCGCGCTGACCTCCGACGGCCCGCAGGTCATCGAATTCAACTGCCGCTTCGGCGACCCGGAGACGCAGGTCGTGCTGGCACTGCTGCGCACCCCGATCGCCGGGCTCATGCACGCCACCGCCACCGGCAAGCTCGCCGAGCACCCGCCGCTGGAGTGGTCGGGCGGCGCCGCGGTCACCGTCGTGATCGCCGCCGACGGCTACCCGGGCAAGCCGCACACCGGGGACGTCATCACCGGGGCCGAGCTGGAAGGCGTCCTGCACGCCGGCACCCGCCGCCGGGACGACGGCGCCGTCGTCTCCGCCGGCGGCCGCGTGCTCTCGGTCGTCGGCACCGGCAAGACGCTCAAGTCGGCGCGCAAGCACGCCTACGAGACCGTCGAAAAGGTGCACCTCGCGGGCTCCCACCACCGCACGGACATCGCACTGAAGGCCGCGAACGGCGAGATCGGCGCGCCGACGGCGAAACAGCGCGCCTGATTCCACGGATCGGGGGAACCGGCCGGGCGCAGTCTTCGTCCAAACTCAGACTGCTGTCACATTCGCGTTGGTAGCCTCGATGGAAACCGGCCGGTCACTGTCCGTATGACGTCAGGGGAGCGCATGTCAGGACCCTCGTACGACAGCGTTGTTCCGGGGCTTCGCCCCGGGCCGGGGGCTTCGCCACCCGGACCCCCGCAAGACCTGAGTTCGGCCGTCCCGGTGGCGCCTGCGGCCGCGGACGTCCTGGTCCACCCGGACAAGCTGCTCGACGTCGCCCGGATCGTCGAAGAGCAGGCCAACGCCCTCGAAGACCAGCTGCTGACCAAGCTCGGCCAGCTGCGGATCGACGCGCCGTCCGCGGACGTGATCAGCACGCAGTCGGTCCAGGCCTGGAACACCCTGATCGCCGACGGCGACCGCTCCTACGCCGGGCAGGTCCGCGAGTACGTCGCCGGCCTGAAGCGCCTGGTGGAGCAGCTGCGCGAAGCCGCGAAGGACTACAAGGTCAGCGAAGAGGAGAAGGCGGCGGTGTTCGGTGACCGCGGCAAGCACGGTGCGTAACCGGATCGCCGGAGGCGTGCTCGCGACGGCGGCGCTCGCCGGCTGCTCCGCGGGCACCGAAGGCACGCCGTACCCGGTCGAGACGGCCGCCACGGCCGCCTCGCTGAGCGCCAAGGCCGCCCAGCTGCCGCAGCGGCCAGCCGATCTGTCGCTGCAGGGCGTCAACCTGTGCGAGATCTTTCCCCAGGTCCAGCTCGACGCGCTCAAGATCAACAGCGCCCCGCGCGCGGCTTCGGAGCAGGACGGCCCGGCCTGCGTGTTCGACGCCGACGCCGCCGAGCCGGTGCACGCCTACCACGTGCGGGCGGTGCCGGCGGACCTCGACCAGTGGATCACCGGTACCCGCAAGAAGAACAGCATGACCACCGAGCCGAAGACCATCGGCGGCTATCCGGCGCTGACGAACTACCGCGCGGCCGGCGACCCGGCCGACTGCGAGACGCTCGTCGGCGTCGCGAAGGGCCAGACGCTGGCCGTCCAGACCTTCGCCATCACCCGCGGCAAGCTCACGCAGCCGCAGCTGTGCGACATGTCGGCGCACGCCGCCGACCTGGCGTTGCAGTCCCTGAAAGCACGCAACTAGGGAGGGCGCGTGGAATTCTCCGAGCTCGCGGCCGGGATCCAGAACCACCGGTTCGACGGCTGGACCAACACCGCGATCGCCGACCAGATCACCCGGATGATCAACGGTGACGGCACCGGCAGCATCGGCACCGCCGTCGACGCGCTGAAGGCCGTCGCGACCGCGCTCGCCCACACCGACCAGACGCTGCGCGCGCAGCTGCTCGAGCTCGGCGTCGAATGGCAGAGCCAGGCCGGCGGCGCGGCCAGCCAGGTGTTCACCGAGCAGGCCGGCTTCTCCCAGGACGCCACCGCGAAGGTCGCGCACGCCGCGGAAATGGTGTTCGAGCAGGGCGAGGCCTTCAACCGGACGAAGTACAAGCTGCCGGACGCCGAGACGGTCCGGAAGGGTGCGGGCGGCTTCACCCTCACCGACGGCCTGCTGATGAGCCTCATCGGCTTCGAGACCGACCACGCCCGGCAGGTCGAGGCCGCGAACGACGCCAAGGCCCAGGCTCAGCAGGCCTTGAACGAGTACGCGCAGCAGAGCGGCTCGAACCTGCTCTCCACGCAGGCGCTGTCCGACCCGGAGTCCCTGAAGCTGGCTGCCCCGGGCATCAAGCCGGGGGTGCTGGACGTCGCCGGCGCCGCGGTCGCGGTGACCCCGGACGGCGGCGTGAAACCGGCCTCGGACAAGGTCCGGTCGGTGCGCGTCGACCCGCCGGTGGTGCAGCCGGTGTCCCACACCGTGCACGCCGATCCGCCGACCCCGGCCTACGGCGTCGCGGCACAGCAGCCCGCCGGGCCCACGCAGCAGCCCTCGCGCCAGACCGGCTCGGTCGGCACGGCCGGCGCCGCGGCCGCGCAGGCCCAGCCCACGACGCCGAGTTCGTCGACGCCGGGTTCGACGACGCCGTCGGGCGCGAAGCCGCCGGTCACCCAGCCCGGGCCGGGCTGGGTCCACACCCCGGGCCGCGGCACCTCCGGCGACCCGTCCGGCCGCGTCACCCCCGGCCCGGGGACGGGCGGCCAGGGCGACCCGTTCTGCCCGCCGGGTGCGCCCGGCGCCCAGCCGCCCGGCTCGTCGCCCGCGACGACGCCGATCAAGTCGCTCGGCGGCAGTGGCAGTGGCGGCGGGGGCGGCGGCGCGCCCGGCGGTTCGGCCGGCATCGACAGCTCCGCCGGCCGCGGCCCGGACAGCGCGCTGGCCAAGGGCCGCACGGTCGGCGCGATGCCGCAGGCCCCGCTCCAGCCCGGTCAGTACACCGGCGAGCGCGGGTTCGTGGGCAAGCCCGGTGCGACCCCCGGCGACATCGGGGCCGGCGCGGCGGCGATCGGCGCGGGCGTCGCCGGTGGCGCGCTGAGCGGCGACAAGGAACGTGAGCGGCGCGAGAAGAGCGGGCCGAAGGGCCCGGTGCGGCCGCTGCCGGTCGGTGAGCTGCCCGAGGAGGAAGCCGTCGCGCTGCGCAAGTCGGAGCAGATCAGCCCGAAGCAGCAGCCCGGCGAGTCGAAGTTCCTGTCCGAGGCGGCACCGCAGGAGGAGGACGCCGAACACGTCCGCCGGTACGGCGTCGACGACCAGGACCTGTTCGCCGACCAGCGGATGGTTACCCGCGACGTGCTCGGCGACCACGGCGGGGACGGGCGCTGACCGTGTCGCTCGTCCTGTCGGCCCTCGAGTTCGACGTGCTCTGGGAATCCTTCGAACTGCCCCGGCGGCACGTCGCGCTCGACGTGCCGAGCGACGGAACCACCCGCAGCGAGCGGCTGGAGCTGGTCGAGTCGGCGTGGGCGTCGCTGAGCGAGCGGCGCCTGGCCCGCAACCGGCGGGTGTCCGGCGAGCTGGCCGACCTGCTGCACCTGCTGGCCCGCCCGCAGACCGCCATCGACGTGTGGGTGTGGGCGGAGCGCGAGATCCGCGGCCGCGCGGTCAGCCTGCGCGGCCAGGCGGTGCTGGGTGTGGTGGACAACGGCGAGGTGTGGCTGATCCCGGCCACCGAGGACGGCCTGGCGGACGCCGCGGTCTCGGTGGCGGGTGACCTGGGCCCCGGCATCGGCCAGACGGTCAGCCTCCCCTACGACGTCGTGAAGTCCGCCGACGCGGCGGCGAAGGGTGACGCGAAGGCGCTCGTCACGGCGTTGGAGGACCGCGGGATACCGCTGTTCCAGGCCCAGGAGCTCTCCGGCATGCTGCTGGGCCAGGAGGCCCGCGGCCAGTTCGGCGCGGAACGCACCTCGCGCGACGGCGTGGTGCACCGGGCAGGCCGGGTCGTGGCGTTCTTCGACACGGACGCGGGCCGCTACCTGTTCCAGGTGGGCCGCGACGGCGACGGCCGCGAGTGGGCCACCGTCACCCCGGCGGACAACGCACTGCTGGCGACGAGGATCCGTGAGCTGGTGGCGGAGGCCTGACCCCGCTGGGGTGGAAGTTGGCGGAGATCCGTACCCGCGCACCGGGTGAAGTCCTAAGGTGAACGCGGGAACCGTCCTGGTCATGGCGACGTCCGATCGGGCGGAGACAAGTTTCCGAAGGGGATGACGAACCGTGCCTGTCTACGACACCGAATCGATGGCGATCGCGGCCCGCCAGGTGGAGAAGCTGAAGGACGAGTTCGAAAAGTCCAAGCAGAAGGTCACCGGCCTGGACCACGAGAAGGAAAGCCCCTTCGGCGGGATGGACGAAACGGGCGACGCGCACGGCGCGGTCGGCAAGTTCAAGGACGGCGTGCACAACCAGTTCGACGCCGCGGGCAGGCACATGGAGGCGCTGGGGTTCGCCATGCGCAAGGCCGCCGGGCTGATCGCCGAGACCGACCAGGTCGGCGCGAGCGATCTGCAACTGCACGTCGACAAGTGAGCTGGGTGGGGGCATCAGAGTGGGTTTGAACGCGGTCGGCGCCGGAACGCCGGACAATTGGGACGCCTTCATGAAGAAGGTCGACCAGGTCGAAAAGGTCGATTTGGGAAAGATCACCGCGGCCGCCGCGCAGTTCCGCGAGGCGGGCAAGAACGCCGGTGACCACAATGCGTCCCTGAAGAATTCGACAGACGCGCTCAACGGCAGCGTGTGGGCCGGCCCGGCGGCGGACCAGTTCTTCCAGTACGTCCGCCAGGTCCGCGACGCCGGCACCAAGGTGCAAACCCACCTCGAGGACGTCGCCAAGGACCTCGACGACCTCGCGAAGTCCCTCGACCAGATCAAGAAGAACGTCGGGGACAAGCAGCTGGCCGCGGAAAAGGCGGTCAACGAGCGCAACGCCAAGGCCGAAACGGACATCAACAACGCCTTGGCCGCGGCGAAGAAAGCGCACGAAGAAGGCAAGCCGGGGCCCAGTCCCAGCGCCGACCAGATCCTGGCCACCGCGAAGACGGACATCCACACCATCACCGCCGGCTTCGACGGCGACGTGACGGGCCTGCAGACCCAGGCCGACACGGCGATCAAGGCGTCGCAGACCCTGATGTCCCAGCAGATCGAGGGCGGCTACGACCAGGTCCCGCTCCCGAGCAGCTCGGCGTCGGCCCCCAAGAGCACGGGCGGCATCCACAGCAACGGCTCCTCCCACGGCGGCGGAGGCGGCGGTGGGGGTGGCGGAGGCGGGGGTGGCGGCGGCCTCGGGCCGAGTGGCGGCCCGCCTTCTTCGCCGCCTCCCGGCAATGTGCAACAATGGATTCAGGAAGCCATGAAGGCCCTTCAGGCCGCGGGCATTCCGGTGACGGACGCGGATATCCCCAAGATTTGGGCCATTATCCAGCACGAATCCGGCGGAAATCCGAACGCTATCAACAACTGGGACAGCAATGCCGCCGCGGGGCACCCGTCCAAGGGGCTCATGCAGTGCATCGACTCCACGTTCAACGCGCACAAGCTCCCCGGCCACGACAACATCTACAACCCGGTCGACAACATCATCGCCGGCGTGCGGTACTCCTTCGACCGGTACGGCAGCCTCGACAACGTGCCCGGCATCAAGGCCATGGCCCACGGTGGTGCCTACCGCGGCTACTAGCCTGGCCGCATGGCCGACCTCGGAGCTTTCGCCGGGCCCGCGCTGCGGGCCGGTGTGCCGCCCTTCCACGTCATGGACGTCCTCTCCGCGGCCGGGGCCCGGCAGCGCAGTCACGGCGATCTCGTGTCCCTCGCGGCCGGGCAGCCCTCCGCGCCCGCGCCGAAGCCGGTGCTCGAAGCCGCCCAGGAGGCTCTTCAGAAGAGCACCCTCGGCTACACCGAACAGCTCGGCATCCCCGAGCTGCGCGAGGCCGTCGCCGGGCACTACCGGAAGCGGTACGACGTCGATGTCCAGGCGCACGACGTCGTCCTGACCACCGGGTCGTCCGGCGGTTTCCTGCTCGCCTTCCTCAGCGCCTTCGACCCCGGCGCGAAGGTCGCCATGGCGCGGCCCGGCTACCCGGCCTACCGCAACCTGCTCTCCGTCCTCGGCTGCGAGGTCGTCGAGTTCGCCACCACCGCCGAGACGAACTTCCAGCCCACCGTCGAACTGCTCGACCGGCTCGGGCCGATCGACGGCCTGATCGTGGCCAGCCCCAGCAACCCCACCGGCACGGTCCTGCCGCCCGGCGAGCTCGCCGCCATCACCGGCTGGTGCTCCTCCCACGGCGTCCAGCTGATCAGCGACGAGATCTACCACGGCATCTCCTACGGCGCCGAGCTCGACTGCGCGTGGCAGTACGGGCGCGAGCCGATCGTGCTCGGCAGCTTCTCGAAGTACTTCGCGATGACCGGCTGGCGGCTCGGCTGGATGCTCGCCCCGCAGCGGCTGCACCGCGCGATCGACGTCCTGACCGGCAACTTCACCATCTGCCCGCCCGCCGTTTCGCAGTACGCGGCCCTCGCCGCCTTCACGCCCGAGGCGTACGCGGAGGCCGACGCGCACGTCGAGCGGTACCGCGCCAACCGCGATCGCCTCTTCGCCGGCCTGCAGCGGATCGGCCTCGGCGAGCTCGCCCCGGCCGACGGCGCCTTCTACGCGTACGCCGACGTCAGCGCGTACACCCACGACAGCCTGAGCTGGTGCCAGCGGCTGCTCGCCGACACCGGGCTCGCCATCACCCCCGGCGTCGACTTCGACCCGGTCGACGGCGGCAAGTACGTGCGGTTCTCCTTCGCCGGCAGCGCCGAGGACATCGACGAAGGGGTCCGGCGGCTCGGGTCATGGCTGGCCAGGGGGAACCCTGAATAAACCCCGAACGTTGCCGCTCCGAGGGGAGTTTCACCGCGCCGGGTGGCAGTGTGGAGGCATCGGGCCGGTGGGGCCACGGGGAGACATCGGAGGAACCATGTTCTGGAAGATCGTCGGCGGCCTGATCGTCGCCTGGGTGGCGTTCATGGTGCTGGGCGCCGTGATCGGCTTCGTGTTCAAGGTCGTGCTGTGGGGCGCGATCATCGGCGGTGTCGTCCTCCTCGGTGCCGCCGGCTACAAGGCGATCACCGGCGGCAAGAAGGACCCGCGGCGCATCAACCGCTACTAAGGGATCCGGGCCACGCCGCTCAGCGCCGTCCAGTTGACCGGCGTCAGCGGCGCCAGGCGCGGCCCGTCCGGCCACCACAGGTGCGGTGCGGTCAGCCCGGGCTCGAGCAGGTCGAGGCCGTCGAAGAACGACGCGATCTCGGCCCGCGTGCGGTAGCGCGTGTCGAGCCCGATGCTGCCGAACCGGTCCTGCAGGGAGGCCGCGACGCCGGCCGCGTCGGAGCCGTCGTCCGGGTTGTGCTGGTGCAGCAGGAGCAGGTACGAGCCGGGTGCCAGCGCGCCGACGTAGGACTTGACCACCTGCTGCGCCTGCTGGAGGTCGGCGATGTGGTCGACGACCCCGCAGAGCACGAGCCCGGCGGGCCGGTCGAAGTCGATGAACCGCTCGACCCCGGCGAGCGTCTCGCCGGGGTTCAGCGGGTCGGTGCCGCAGACGTGCGTGAAGTCGTTGTCGACGAGCAGGGCCCGGCTGTGCGCCGACACCACCGGGTCGTCGGCGACGTAGACGACGTGCGCCTCCGGGTTGTACTTCTGCGCCACCTGGTGGGTGTTCTCCGGCGCCGGGAAGCCGGACGCGAGGTCGAGGAACTGGTCGACGGCCAGCCGCTCGGTCAGGTAGCGGACGGCGCGCACCAGCCACTGCCGGACTTCCCGCGCCATCGCCGGGGCTTCCGGCGCGATCGCCGTCAGCTGCCGCAGGACGGCGCGATCGGGCTCGTAGTGGTTCTGCCCGCCCAGCAGCGCGTCGGTGACGCGAGCGATGCTCGGCCGTTCGAAATCGACGTTGGCCGAGGGTCGTTCGCTCGTCACCATGCGCACCTGCCGGGGAGTGTGGGGACGCTCAGCCTAGGTCATGGAGATCACGGCGGGTAGGCGGCCGTGCGGTGCGGGTGAGTCGTCAGTCCAGCCAGGCGCGGGCCGCGTCGGCGCCGTTCCACACGTGCGCTCGGAGCCCGACCGCCCGTGCTCCCTCCACATTGGTCTCCCGGTCGTCGAAGAAGAGACAGTCGGCCGGTTCGGCGCCGAGGTCGTCGAGCAGGAGGCGGAAGATCTTGGCGTCCGGCTTGACGCACCGGACGTCGCCCGAGAACAGCGTGACGCGGAAGTGCCGCGCCCAGTCCTGCGCGCGGACCCACTCGCCGAACGCGACCGGGGCGTTCGAGAGCAGCGCCAGGTTCGCGCCGGCTTCGGAGAGCGCTTCGAGCAGCGCCGCCGCCGACGGCTCCAGGTGACCCCAGCCCTCGACGTCGACGCGGGTCAGCTCGGCCGCCAGCGCCTCGTCGACGGGTGCGCCCACGGCGTTGCCCACGGCCTGCCAGTACTCGAGCGGGGTGCTGCCGGCGTCGTAGGGAATCCGGTGTTCCCAGTACGCCTTCAGGAACTCCGGCAGCGGTGCGCCCATCGCCGCGGCCAGGCCGGGCAGGGCGGCGCTCGGCTTGCTGAGCACGTCGCCGTAGTCGAACACGATCCAGTTCATCAGGTCCCCCAGGATCCCGTCAGGCGCCGGTCTTGATCCGGCGCAGTGCTTCTTCGACGTCGGTCGCGCTGAGGTCCCGGTGGGTGACGAACCGGACCTTGCCCGCCATCGGCACCGCGCGGACGCCGAGTGAGTCGAGCCAGGCGAGCGCGGTCGGGATGTCGGGGACTTCGGCGAGCACGATGTTGGTGTCGGGCGTGTTGGTCGGCCAGCCGTATTCGCGCAGGCCGTCGGCGAGCCGCTGGGCGTTCTCGTGCGACTCGGCCAGGTCGGGGATGCGGTCGAGGGCGATCAGGCAGGCCGCGGCCAGTACGCCGCCCTGCCGGACGCCGCCGCCGAGCATCTGCCGCATCCGGCGGGCCCGCTCGACGAAGGTCGCGCTGCCCGCGACGACCGAGCCGACCGGCGCGCCGAGGCCCTTGCTGAAGCAGGCCGACACGGTGTCGACGCCGACGGTCAGCGCGGCCGGTGGCACTTCGAGCGCGACCGCGGCCTGCCACAGCCGGGCGCCGTCGAGGTGCACGGTCAGGCCCGCTTCCTTGGCGACGGACAGCAGCTGGGCGTGCTCGTCGGGCGGGGTCACCGCGCCCCCGGCCGCGTTGTGGGTGTTTTCGAGGCAGAGCAGCGATGTCCGTAATGTGAAGTACGGCCCGGGTTGTCCGATCGCGGCCGCGAGGGCGTCGGGTGACGGGCGGCCCGGGCCGCCGTCGTGCTCGAGGATGTCCGGCATGCCGGAGGCCAGCCACGCCGCCGAACCCAGCTCGTTGACCAGCACGTGCGCGCCCCGGGTGGCGAGGAACCGGTCACCGCGCTGCAGGTGCAGGCTCAGCGCGATCAGGTTGGCCATGGTCCCGCTCGGCACCCAGAGCGCGGCCGGCATGCCCAGGAGGTGCGCCGCCCGCTCCTCCAGTTCGGCGACCGTGGGGTCGCGTTCGAGGACGTTGTCCCCGACCTCGGCGGAGGCCATCGCCGCCCGCATCGTGTCGTCGGGCCGGGTGACAGTGTCGGAACGGAAGTCCAGTACGGGCGGGGAGAAGGTCACAGACCGATCACATCACACCCACGTCGTGGAGATCAATGAGCCATGGAGTGGTCGAACCCGGCCGGTCCGTGCAACCGTGGACGCCCCTGATTCCGTCCTTCCGGACGACCGACGACCGAGCGGAGCACGACTGCGCGTGGACCAGCGCGACGAGCAGGAGTTCGCGGAGTACTTCGCCGCCAGGCGGGACGCCGTGCGCCGGACCGCGTACATGCTCTGCGGCGACTGGCACCGTGCGGACGACCTCGCGCAGACGGCGTTCGTGGCACTGCACCGGAGGTGGAAGAAGATCAGGGATCGCGCGGCGACCGACGCGTACGTCCGCAAGACGCTCGTCCGGGCGTCGATCGACGAATCGCGGCGTCCGTGGCGGCGCGAGTGGCAGACCGAGACGCTGCCCGAGCCGTCCGACGACACACCCGGCCTCGACGACCTCGTCGCGACCAGGGAGGACCTGCTCGCGGCGTTGAAGGAAGTGCCGCCCAAGCAGCGGGCGGTGCTGGTCATGCGGTTCTTCGAAGGGCTCGACGTGACCGGCGCGGCGAAGGCGCTGGGCTGCAGCGAAGGCAACGTGAAGAGCCAGACCGCGCGCGGGCTGGCGAACCTGAGGCAGGTCCTCGAACGGGAGGTGGAGACCAATGGATGAGCAGGAGCTGCGTTCGTTGTTCTCCGCCGCGCCCGGTGACACCCCCGAACCGTCGTTCACCCAGGGCGACGTCGTCCGCGAATCCCGCCGCCAGACCGTCCGCCGCCGCAACCGGCTCACCGCCGGGCTGGGGGCCGCCGTGCTGGTCGTCGCCGGGTTCGGTCTGTACGGCCAGCTGTCCGGGGACATCCCCAAGTCGATGACCGCGGCGGGCAACGCCGTATCCGCGCACGGGTCGCCGGACTCCGGGCAACCCGGGGACGGCTCGATGCGTCCTCAAGTCGGCGGGGAGTCACCGAACTTCCCGGCCCAGCCACCTCAGCAGGGGGGTAGCGGGGACGGGAAGACCGGCCAGCTGGCCGAAGGCGCCTCCGGGTGCGAACAGGTGGACGGGGAGCTCGCCACTGCCCTCGCTGGCGAGCTCCCCGGCCACGTCGTCGCCGCCCAGGCCGTTCCGGGCGGCGCATGTTCGACGGTGTCGCGGTCCGCCGGGTTCCCGGTCCCGGGCGGCGAAGTCGCCGCGGCGGTGTACCCGAAGGGCATCCCGGAGGTCTTCAGGTCCCAGCCGGCAGGCACGGTCACCGCGCGGGTGGGGACGGCGTCGGGAGGGGTGCTGGTGCTGGTCAGCGTGCCTTCCGCCGGAGCGCCGGCGCCGTACGCGGGCCAGGTGGACCGGTTCGCCCGCGATCTCGCGCCCCAGTTCTGAGCCCGGGGCCGCCCGGTTGGCAGAATGACCGGCCATGACCGCTGCGACCACCCCGAAGGGGGAGCGACGGCGTGCCGCGCTCGTCGAGGCCGCCGCGAAACTGCTCGTCGAGGGCGGGTTCGACGCGGTGCGGCACCGGGCGGTCGCGGAACGGGCGGGCCTGCCGCTCGCGTCGACGACGTACTACTTCGATTCGCTGGAAGACCTGGTCACGGCGGCCGTCGAGCACCATGCGAACGCCGAGCTGGCCACCGGCCGCCGCCGGCTGGAGGAGCTCGCGACCCGCAACCGCGGGGTGCAGGCGACCGTCGGCCTGGTGCTGGACATGCTGCTCGGCCCGGAGAGCGGCGATCCGGCGGCCGACGCCGAAGCCGTCCTGCTGCGGTACGAGCGGCTGGTCGCCACCGGCCGCCGCAAGTACCTGCGGCCGCTGATGCGGACGCTGTCGGCCCAGCTCAACGAGCTGCTGACGGAGATCTTCGCCCGCTCGGGCACCCCGGTCACCGCCACCGAGCTGGCGCGGCTGGTCGCGCTGGTCGACGGCGCGGTGGTCAACGCGCTGGTCGAGGTCGACCCGGAGCCCCGCGCGGCCGCCGCCCGGATGCTCCAGGCCGCCCTCGCGGAGTGAGCCTTCTACCGCGGCTCCTCGTGAGTGGTAAGTAGGGTTCTAACCTGAATTACCACTCACGACCGGGTGCGCTGAGCTTTCTCCAGGTCGTCCTGGGCCTTGGTGACGAGGGTGAGCATCGCCTGCTCGGCCGCGGCCGGGTCGCCCGCGACGATCGCGTCGAACACCTTCCGGTGGCTCGGCACCGGGTCTTCCGCGGTCGGGGCGCCGTGCACGAGCTTGTCGCGCTCGGCCAGCCCGATCGCGATGATCCGCTCCATCCGCACCAGGAAGTTGTTGTGCGTGGCGGCCATCAGCCGCCGGTGGAAGGCGAGGTCGGCCTGGACGCTCGCTTCCGGATCGTCGCCCGCGGCGGCCATGTCGGCGAGCGCTTCCCGCAGCGACTCGAGGTCTTCTTCGGTAGCGCGATCGGCGGCGATCCGGGCGGCGGCGGGTTCGACGACCGCGCGGACCTCGGTGAGTTCGTCGAGCAGCCCGGGGTCGTCGGCGGCCGCGGTCTGCCAGCGCATGACGTCGGCGTCGAGCATGTTCCACTTCTCGCGCGGCTGGACGAAGGTGCCCCGCTTCTGCCGGGCGTCGATCATGCCCTTGGCCGCCAGCACCTTCAGCGCTTCGCGCAGCGCGGTCAGGCTGATGTCGAGCTCTTCGCGCAGCGCGGGCAGGTCCAGGACGGTGCCCTCGCCCCACTCGTCGGAGAGGATCCGGCTGGCCAGTGCTTCCACGGTCTGGCCGTGCAACCCGCGTGGCCGGTGTTCGGTCAATGGAAGGCCCTCTCAGCCGGCAGGTGATGACCGCATTATGAACGCCGGGTCAAGACTGGGAAACCGGCAGCACGAACGTCGGCGAGCCCGTCGGGTAGTACCGCAGGTCCGCCTCTCCGGACGCGGTCAGCGTGAACGCCGTGATCGCGTCCTCCGACTGCGCCGCCACGTAACACGTTCCGTCCACCAGCGCGAAGTGCCGCGGGTTCTTGCCGCACGGCTGGTCCGCCACCGCCGCCGCGTCGTCCAGCGCGAACTCCGTCACGCAGTCCGGCCCGCGGTTCGACACGTACAGCCGGGAGTCCGCCAGTTCCAGGTGGGCGACCAGGTTGGGCTTCACCGAGGACAACGTCGAAGAAGCCGACGCCACCACTTCGAACGCGCCCGGCGCCGTCTCGCGCACCGTGACCAGCGTCCCGGCCAGCTCGCCGACGACGTAGGCCAGGTCCGTGCCGGGACGGCGCACCAGCTGGCGCGGTCCCGTGCCCGGCGGCAGTGCGGACACCGCCAGCGGCTCGAGGGAACCCGACGGAGTCAGCGTGTAGCTGCGGATTTCGTCCGTGCCCAGGTCGACCGCGCTGACGACGGAACCGTCCGGCGACGGGACGGCCATGTGGACGTGCGCGGCTTCCTGACGGTCGGCGACCGGGCCGCTGCCGCTGTGCTGCACCAGAGCCGTCCGTGACACCAGGGCGCCCGACTCGGCCAGCGAGAACACCGCCACGCTGCCCCCGGAGTAGTTGGCGCACAACAGGAACCGGCCGTCCGGGGTCACCGCCAGGTGGCACGGGTGCGCGCCGCCCGTTTCCGCCGTGCCGAGCACCGACAACGAGCCCGAAGCGTCGAACGTCAACGCCGTCACGCCACCCGCGGTGGTCTCGTTGGCCGCGTAGAGAACCGGCAGCGACGGGTGGCGCACCAGCCACGACGGCGACTCCAGCGGCAGCGTCGCGATCTCCCCGAGCTCGCCCGACGGTGACCGCGAGAGCGTCGTGATCCCGGTGCCGTTCCCCGCATCGCCGGTGTAGCACCCGACGAAGACCAGCTCAGCCATGCGCGCTCCTCAACAGCGTCTCGACCCGATCACACCCGCCGAGAGTCAGCCTGGCACGTCCTCGGGCCCCGGGAATACCGCCGCGCCCCGGGGCGCGGTCCGTGTCCGGAAATCTTAAATTAGGATTATTCTGGTCGAGTGTGCCGGAGACGGGAGAGGCGATGCCCACAGCGGTGGTGACCGGAGCGGCGTCCGGCATCGGGGCGGCAACCGCGCGGAAGCTGCTGAAAGACGGCTACCGGGTGCTGGGCGTGGACATCGCCGAGCTGCCCGACGGCGTCACGCCGGTCCGAGGCTCGGTGAGCGACGAAGCGACCTGGGCGGCGATCGGCGAGGTGGACGCCTTGGTCAGCAACGCCTACGTGCCGAGCACCGGGCCGCTGCACGGGCTCGGCCGGGCCGAGTGGCAGCGCCAGCTCGACGTGAACCTGACCGGCGCCTACCTCGCCGTCAAATCCTGCCTGCCGTCGTTGCGGGAACGGCGTGGCGCGATCGTGCTGGTTTCGTCGGTGCACGCGCACTTCGGCCTGCCGGGCCACCCGGCGTACGCCGCGAGCAAGGGCGCGCTCGTCGCGCTCGCCCGGCAGCTGGCCGTCGAGTACGCGCCGGAGGTGCGGGTCAACTCCGTGCTGCCGGGGCCGGTGCTCACCGAGGCGTGGAAGGACATCTCGCCCGAGGACCGCGAACGCAGCGCGCGGGCGACGCCGGCCGGGCGGCTGGGCCGGCCGGAGGAGGTCGCCGACGTGATCGCGTTCCTGCTCTCGGCCGCGGCGTCGTTCGTCACCGGCGCCGAGCTGACCGTCGACGGCGGCTGGTCCGCCGCCAAGGATTCCGCGTAGAAACGGGGCACCCGGGTGAAGATCACCGCGATCGAGACGTTCCTGGTGGCGCCGCGCTGGCTGTTCCTCAAGGTCAGCACGGACGAAGGGATCAGCGGCTGGGGTGAACCCGTGGTCGAGGGCCGCGCCGAGACGGTGCGCGCGGCCGTGCACGAGCTTTCGGAGCTGCTCGTCGGCCAGGACCCGCTGCGCATCGAGGACCACTGGCAGGTGTTGCGGCGCGGCGGTTTCTACCGCGGCGGCCCGGTGCTCTCCAGCGCGCTCGCCGGGTTCGACCAGGCGCTGTGGGACATCGCCGGCAAGGCCCGCAACGCGCCGGTGCACGAGCTGCTCGGCGGGCCGGTCCGCGACCGCGTCCGGGTCTACAGCTGGGTCGGCGGCGACCGCCCGGCCGGCATCCGGGAAGCGGTGGCCGCTCAGGTCGAGGCCGGGTTCACCGCGGTGAAGATGAACGTCGCCGGGCCGTTGACGCCGATCGCGTCCCCGGCCGAGGCCGACGCCGCGGTGGCACGCGCGTGGGAAGCGCGGGAGGCGCTCGGCCCGCACCGCGACCTGGCGATCGACTTCCACGGCCGCGTCTCGCCCGCGATGGCGCGCCGGCTGGTGCGGCTGCTGGAGGACGTCCAGCCGATGTTCGTCGAGGAGCCGGTGCTGCCGGAGATCCAGGGTGACGCGCTGCGCTCGGTCGTCGAGGCGTCCACCGTGCCGATCGCGCTCGGCGAGCGGCTCTACTCGCGCTGGGAGTTCAAACCGGTGCTCGACGCCGGTGTCGCGGTCGTCCAGCCCGACCCGTCGCACGCCGGTGGCATTTCGGAGCTGCGGCGGATCGGTGCGCTGGCCGAGGTCTACGGCGCTTCGCTGGCGCCGCACTGCCCGCTCGGGCCGATTTCACTGGCCGCGTCGCTGCAGGTGGCCTTCGCGACACCGAACTTCCTGATCCAGGAACAAAGCGTGGGCATGCACTACCACGAGGGCCGCGAGCACACCTACCTCGCGGACCCGTCGGTCTTCGCCTTCCAGGACGGCTACGCGGCCCGCCCGCTCGGGCCCGGCCTCGGCATCGAGGTCGACGAAGCCGCCGTGCGCCGGGCGGACGAGGTCGGGCACACCTGGCGTTCACCGGTGTGGCGGCACGACGACGGGAGCTTCGCCGAGTGGTGAAACCCCGGGCCGTCACCGCGCTGACCTGCGCAGGTAGGGTGAAGGCGTGACGGACAAGCCCCGCATTCCGAACGTGCTCGCCGCCCGCTACGCCTCGGCGGAGCTGGTCTCGCTCTGGTCGCCGGAGCAGAAGGTCGTCCTGGAACGGCAGCTGTGGCTCGCCGTCCTCAAGGCGCAGCAGGACCTCGGCGTCGAGGTGCCGGACGGCGTCGTCGAGGCCTACGAGCGCGTGCTGGACAACGTCGACCTCGAGTCGATCGCGGCTCGCGAGCGCGTCACCCGCCACGACGTGAAGGCGCGGATCGAGGAGTTCAGCGACCTCGCCAAGCAGGAACACATCCACAAGGGCATGACCTCGCGCGACCTCACCGAGAACGTCGAGCAGCTGCAGCTGCTCCGCTCCCTCGAGCTCGTGCGCACCCGGGTCGCCGCCGTGCTGGCGCGCCTGGCCGCCCTCGCCGTCGAGCACGCCGACACCGTGATGGCCGGACGCTCGCACAACGTCGCCGCGCAGGCCACCACCCTCGGCAAGCGGTTCGCCACGGCGGCCGACGAGCTGCTGGTCGCCTTCGAGCGGCTCGACAACCTCATCGAGCGCTACCCGCTGCGCGGCATCAAGGGCCCGGTCGGCACCGCGCAGGACATGCTCGACCTGCTCGGCGATGAGTCCACTTTGGACCAGCTCGAAGACCGCGTGATGCAGCACCTCGGCTTCAACCGGCGGTTCGTCAGCGTCGGCCAGGTGTACCCGCGCTCGCTCGACTTCGACGTGCTGTCCACTGTGGTCCAGCTGGCCGCGGCGCCGTCCAGCCTGGCCAAGACCATCCGGCTGATGGCCGGCCACGAGCTGGTCACCGAGGGCTTCAAGCCCGGCCAGGTCGGCTCGTCCGCCATGCCGCACAAGATGAACACCCGCTCGTGCGAGCGCGTGAACGGCCTCGCCGTCGTGCTGCGCGGCTACCTTTCGATGATCGGCGAGCTGGCCGGCGACCAGTGGAACGAGGGCGACGTCTCCGACTCGGTCGTCCGCCGGGTCGCGCTGCCGGACGCCTTCTTCGCCCTCGACGGCCTGCTGGAGACGTTCCTCACGGTGCTTTCCGAGTTCGGCGCCTTCCCGGCGGTGATCGAGCGTGAGCTCGATCGCTATCTGCCGTTCCTCACCACCACGAAGGTGCTCATGGCGTCGGTCCGCGCCGGGGTCGGGCGTGAGACGGCCCACGAAGCGATCAAGGAGCACGCGGTCGCCGTCGCGCTCGAGATGCGGGAAGGCCGCGCGGAGAACGATCTCCTCGACCGGTTCGCGGCCGACGAGCGCATCCCGCTCGACCGCGGCGAGCTGGACAAACTCCTCGCCGACCGGATCTCGTTCACCGGGACGGCCGGGCGTCAGGTCACGCAGGTGGCCGAGCGCGTCGCCCACGTCCTCGAGCGCTTCCCCGAGGCCGCGGGGTACGTGCCGCAGCCGATCCTGTGAGCTGACGCACCAGTCCACGGACTGGAACGAATCCACACGAACGGGCGAAATCCCTAATCTCGATCGCACGAAACCGGAGCGTCAGGACGTTTACCCAGTGACCTGACGTGCTTTCCTCGCGCCCTCGTGGGCGCCGACCTCTGGAAGAAGCGATGAGATCCACGCTGTCGAAAATCGCCGCGGCCGTCACCGCGGGCGCGCTGACGCTGACCTTGGCCGCCTGCGGTGGCTCCGACGCGGGGGCGACCACCCTGCGGGTCGGGACGCTGAGCGACGCCCCGCCGTCGATCTACCTGGAGAACGGCCGGTTCACCGGCTACGACAACGAGCTGCTGCGCGACATCGCCAAGCGTGAAGGCTTCGAGGTCGAGTTCGTCGGCACCGAGTTCTCCAGCCTGCTCGCCGGGGTCGCGGGCGGCAAGTTCGACATCGGCAGCTCGACGATCTCGAGCACCGAGGCGCGCAAGAAGACGGTCGCCTTCTCCAACGGCTACAACACCGGATTCACCACCGTCGTCACGGCGAAGGGCGCGAACCTCAAGGACGTCGCCGCGCTGGGTGGCAAGCGGCTCGGCGTGGTCCAGGGTTCGGTGCAGGACGAGTTCGCGGGCAAGGTCGCCGGGGCGCAGGTCGTCCGCTTCCCGGACTACAACGCGGGCTTCGCGCAGCTGAAGAACGGAACCCTCGACGGCTGGGTCGTCCCGCAGGACATCGGGCAGAAGTACCTCGACCAGAACCCGGGTGTCCCGCTGGAACTCGGGTACACCGTCGAGGACAAGGACACGCCCTCGGCGTTCGCGGTGGCCAAGAAGAACACCGACCTGCTGAACAAGCTCAACGACGGCCTCGCGAAGGCGGTCGCGGACGGCACGGTGGCCCGGATCTACGGCCAGTTCTACAAGAACACCCCGCTGTCGAAGGAACTCGAGCAGGGCGGTCCCGGACTGCCCGTGAAGAACCTGGGTGCGTGACATGAAGAAGCTGATCGTCACCGTACTGGCCGCCGCGCTCACGCTGACCGCCTGCGGCGGCTCGGACAGCGCTTCCCCGACGCTGCGCGTCGGCACCCTGAGCGACGCGCCGCCGAACATCTACCTCAAGGACGGCAACTACACCGGCTTCGACAACGAGCTGCTCAAGGCCGTCGCGGCCAAGCAGAACCTGAAGCTGGAGTTCGCCGCGACGGACTTCTCCGCGCTGCTCGGGCAGGTCGCGTCGGGCCGCTACGACATCGCCAGCTCGGCGATCGCGCAGACCGACGAGCGCAAGAAGACGGTGGACTTCTCCGCGGCTTACGACTTCGAGACGATGAGCATCCAGGCCAAGCAGGGCACGCCGGTCACCGACGAGAAGAGCCTGGCCGGCAAGCGGGTCGCCGTCATCCAGGCGACCGTCGGCGACCACTGGCTGGGCACCACGGTGCCGGACGCGCAGGCTGTGCGCTTCCCCGACTACGCCGCCGCGCTGACGGCGTTGAAGAGCGGCGCGGTCGACGCGTACATCCTGGACCAGTCCATTGCCGAGAAGAACGTCACCGACAACCCGGACGCCAAGCTGGTCGTCGTGAAGAGCTTCGTCACGGACGTGCCGCACGGTTTCGCGGTGAAGAAGGGCAACGCCGAGCTGCTCGGAAAGATCGACGCCGGGCTCAAGCAGGTGATCTCCGACGGGACCTGGCTTAAGCTGCACCAGCAGTTCCTGCCGACCGCTCCGGTGCCGGCCGGGTTCCAGGGTTAGGAGAAGCATGAGGAAGACACTGGTCACGGCTGTCGCCGCGACCCTGCTGGCCGCGCTCACGGCGTGCGGCGGCTCGGACAGCGGCGGCGAGAAGACCTTGCGCGTCGGCACGCTGAGCGATTCGAAGCCGAACGCCTACCAGGAGAACGGCAACTACACCGGCTTCGACAACGAGCTGCTGAAGGCCATCGCGGCCAAGGAAGGCCTGAAGCTGGAGTTTGCCGCGACGGAGTTCTCGGCGCTGCTCGGCCAGGTCGCGAACGGCACGTTCGACATCGGCAGCTCGGCGATTTCCCAGACCGACGCCCGCAAGAAGACCGTCGACTTCTCGGCGCCGTACAACTACCAGGCGCTCGGCATCGAGGCCAAGGAAACCGCGGGCATCACCGACGAGAACTCCCTGGCCGGCAAGCGGGTCGGCGTCGTACAGGGCACGGTCTCGGACACCTGGCTCGGCACGAACGCGCCGACCGCGCAGGCCGTCCGGTTCCCCAACGACGCCGCGGCCCTCAACGCGCTCAAGACCGGCGCGATCGACGGCGCGGTGTTCGACCAGGCCACCGCCGAGGACTACGCGAAGAACAACCCGGACGCGAAGCTCAAGGTGACCAAGGCGATCACCACGACCATCCCGCACGGCTTCGCGTTCAAGAAGGGCAACACCGAGCTGATCAACAAGATCAACGACGGTCTGAAGAAGGTCATCGCGGACGGCACCTGGGTCAAGGTGCACGACCAGTTCGAGCCCACCGCGCCGGTGCCCGCCGAGTTCAAGCCGGGGCAGTAGTCCACAATGGACGATTTTGTCAACACGTTCCTGGACTGGGACTACATCTCCCAAGTCTTGCCCGACCTGCTGAAGACGGGCCTGCTGAACACGCTGATCCTGTCCGTGTCCTCGGCCGTGATCGGCACCGTGGTCGGCATGGTCCTGGCCGTGATGGGCCTGTCCACCAAGTGGTGGCTGCGCTGGCCCGCGCGGGTGTACACCGACATCTTCCGCGGGCTGCCGGCCATCCTGACGATCCTGCTGATCGGTCAGGGGCTCGGCACGCTCGCGCGGGACGTCGTCGGCACGAACCCGTACCCGATGGGCATCCTGGCGCTGTCGCTGATCGCCGCGGCCTACATCGGCGAGATCTTCCGGGCCGGCATCCAGAGCGTCGACAAAGGGCAGCTGGAGGCCAGCCGCGCGCTCGGGATGAGCTACACCAAGTCGATGCTGCTGGTGATCATCCCGCAGGGTGTCCGGCGGGTGCTGCCGGCGCTGGTGAACCAGTTCATCGCGCTGGTCAAGGACTCCAGCCTGGTCTACGTGCTCGGGCTGCTGTCCGGGCAGCGCGAGCTGTTCCGGATCGGCCAGGACCTCGCGGCGAACACGGGCAACCTGTCCCCGCTGGTCGCCGCCGGCGTGTTCTTCCTGGTGATCACCGTGCCGCTGACGCACCTGGTCAACTACATCGACAAGAAGCTCCGGACCGGCCGCAAGGTGCGCGTCGACGAGCCGGGCGACGGCGACGAGCTGGACCTGGTCGCCAGCGGAAAGGTCCCCTCGTGACGACGGCGGTGCGCTCGTCCAGTGTGGAACTGAAGGACATCCACGTCAGCTTCGGCACGCTCGAAGTCCTGCGCGGGGTCGATCTCCGCGTGGAGAGCGGCAAGACGACGTGCATCATCGGCCCGTCCGGCTCCGGCAAGTCGACGCTCCTGCGCTGCGTGAACCGCTTGCAGGAGCCCGATTCCGGCGACCTGCTGCTCGACGGCGAGTCGGTGATCAGGTCCGACCCGGACGCGTTGCGCCAGCGCGTCGGCATGGTGTTCCAGCACTTCAACCTCTTCGGTCACCGGAGCGTGCTGGACAACATCGTGCTGCCGCTGCGCAGCGTGAAGAAGCTCGGCAAGGAGGAAGCGTCGGCGATCGCCCGGGCTCGCCTGGCGGAGGTCGGCCTGGCGGACAAGGCGCCGTACCGGCCGAGCGCGCTGTCCGGCGGCCAGCAGCAGCGGGTGGCGATCGCCCGGGCACTGGCGATGGACCCCGAGGTGATGCTCTTCGACGAGGCGACCAGCGCGCTGGACCCGGAGCTGGTCAAGGGCGTGCTGAACCTGATGGCGGGGCTGGCCTCGCGCGGGCTGACCCTGATCGTGGTGACCCACGAGATGGGGTTCGCGCGGAGTGTCGCCGACGAGGTGGCGTTCATGGACGCGGGCCGGATCGTCGAGCAGGGCCCGCCGGCGGACATCTTCGACGAGCCGCAGAGCCCCCGCTTGCAGCGGTTCCTCTCGCAGGTGCTGTGAAACTTCCACGGCTGCCCGTAAAGAAGGCGCTTCGGCGGCCGCGGCCCGGGTAACCTGCGAAGATGGCGAGAATCGCTCGGCTGACGTACTACCCGGTAAAGGCCTGCGCCGGCACCGACGTGCCGTCCGCCGAGGTGACGCCCGCCGGGCTCGCGCACGACCGGGTCTTCCAGCTCGTCGCGCCGGATGGCGGGGTGCTCACCCAGCGGCCGCACCCGGTGCTGGCGGCCGTCCGGCCTCGGGTGCTCGGTGACCGGCTCGCGCTGTCCGCCCCCGGCCGGGCCGACCTCGTCTTCGACATCCGGCTCGACGGTCCGCGGCGCCCGACCTCGACGTACGGCTGGCAGGGCGACGGCGTCCGCCAGGGCGAAGAGGCCGACGAGTGGTTCTCGGACCTGCTCGGCCGGCCCGCGGAGCTGATCCGGGTCGCGCCGGGGCACGACCGCGTCACCGGCGGCCACACCCCGGGCACGGCCGCGTTCGCCGACGGGCACGCGCTGCTCATCGCCTCGGAGTCCTCTTTGGACAACCTCAACGAACGGATCGCCGCCGGGCAGGGCGAACCCGTCCCGATCGACCGCTTCCGCCCCAACATCGTCATCGGCGGCTGGGCCGAACCGCACCGCGAAGACGAAGCCCGCGAACTGTCCGCGGGCACCGCGAAGTTCGGCTACGCCCAGCAGTGCGTCCGCTGCATGGTCACGATGATCGACCAGGAAACCGGCGCGAGGGCCGGCCCCGAGCCGATCCGCACCCTCGCGACCTACCGGCGCGGCCCGGACGGCGGGGTCGTCTTCGGGGTGCAGGCCGCGGTGCTGCGGCCGGGTCAGGTCGCCGTCGGCGACGAGGTGATCGTGCACTCCTGGGCCGGCCCGAGCCCGAGCACAGCCGCCGCGGAGCCGCCGTTGACGGCGACCGCGAGCCGCCCCGCCGAGTCGGTGTAGAGCACCGGAGCGCCGGCGGGCACGTCGGCGAAGGTCCGCCCGAGCACCGTCGTCACCGCGACGCGCTCGCTGTGCACGGAAACCGCGCCCGAAAGGCCCGAAAGCTCGAGGTCCGCCGGGGTGGCGGCCAGCTGGACGTTGCCGAAGTGGTCGACCGTCAGCACCTCCGACACGAGCTTGCCGGGGAACGCGGCCACGAACGGCTCCGGCATCGCGACCAGGTCCGCCACCGGGTCGCCGAAGTCCGACGGCGCGACGCCCAGCGCGAGGTGCGCCGCCGCCGGCGCGAAGACGTCCCGGCCGTGGAACGTCGCCGACGTCGCCGGCAGCCGCAGCGACGGCTCCGCGAGCTCGTACGCCGCCCGGACCCCGCCCAGCGCCTGCGCGGCCGGCAGCAGCAGGCCGTTGTCCGGCCCGACCAGCAACCCGTCCTCGGCGACGACGACCACGCCGAGCCGATCGGTGCCGACGCCGGGGTCGATCACCCCGACGTGCACCGATTCCGGCAGGTAGGGGACGGTCTGGGCGAGCGCCATCGCCCCGTGCCGGATGTCCTGGGGCGGCACTTCGTGGGTCACGTCGATCACCCGCACGGCGGGCGCCAGCCGCGCGATCACGCCGTGGCAGGCCGCCACGAAGCCGTCGCGCAGGCCGTAGTCGGTGGTCACCGAGATCCAGTCGTACGCCATGCGAGCATCATCCATGGTGGCAGAGGGTGCCCGTTATCGTTCGGTGCGTGACACCCCTCCCCACCCTCGAACGGCTCGCCACGGGCAAGGTCCGCGACCTCTACGCCGTGGGCGGCGACCACCTGCTGGTCGTCGCCTCCGACCGCATCTCCGCCTTCGAACAGGTCTTCCCGACCTCGGTCCCCGGCAAGGGCCGCGTGCTCACGGCGATGAGCGTGTTCTGGTTCCGCGAGCTCGCCGACGTCCTCCCGAACCACCTCGTGACCTGCGACGGGCCGCTCATCCCCGAGTCCGTCCGCGGCCGCGCGCTGCTGGTCGAGCGGCTCGAGATGCTGCCCGTGGAGGCGGTCGTCCGCGGCTACCTCACCGGCCGCGGGTATGCCGATTACCGCAGGTCCGGGCAGGTGTGCGGGCTGGCGCTGCCGCCCGGCCTCGCCGAGTCGGCGCGGCTGCCCGAACCGATCTTCACCCCGTCCACGAAGGCGCGGCGCGGGGAGAAGGACGAGAACATCGACTTCGACACGTGCGTGTCGGTGCTCGGCCGCGGGCTCGCCGAGGAGGTCCGGGAGGCGTCGCTGGAGCTGTACCGCCGGGGCGCCGCGCGGGCGGCGGAGCAGGGCCTGCTGCTGGCCGACACGAAGTTCGAATTCGGCATCGGCGCCGACGGCGGGCTCGTGCTCGCGGACGAGCTGCTGACGCCGGATTCGGCGCGCTACTGGCTCGCCGATGGCCACCAGCCCGGCGTCCCGCAGCCGTCGTTCGACAAGCAGCACGTGCGCGACTGGCTGATCGACCCGGCTTCCGGCTGGGACTGCGTGTCCCCGCTGCCCCCGTTGCCACCCGAAGTGGTGACGGCCACGCGCGACCGGTACGTCGAGGCGTACCAGCGCATCACCGGGCTTTCGCTGGCAGACTGGCCTCGTGATCCTGCTGATCTGCGGCAGCCTGCGAGCCGGCTCGGGCAATGCGGCGGTGCTGGGGACCGCCGCGACCCTCACCGCGAGCAAGACGTACACCGGCCTTGCCGATCTGCCGCACTTCAACCCCGATGACGACCGCGACCCGCTGCATCCCGAGGTCGCCTCGCTGCGCGCCGCGCTGAAGGAAGCCGACGCGGTCCTGTTCTGCACGCCGGAGTACGCGGGCGGGCTGCCGGGCTCGCTCAAGAACCTCCTCGACTGGACGGTCGGCGGCGGCGAGATGTACGGCAAACCGGTGGCGTGGATCAACGCGTCCTCGATCGCGGCCCCCACCGGCGGCCGGGACGCGCACGACTCGCTGCGCAAGGTCCTGACGTACGCGGGCGCGAAGATCGTCGACGAGGCGTGCGCGCGGATCCCGGTGTCGCGGGCCGACGTCGCCGACGGCCAGGTCGCCGATCCCGACCTGCGCGGCCGGATCGCGGTGGCCGTCAAGCGCCTGCGTGAGGGTGTCTGACCCTTCCGGCAACGGTCGTCCGCCCGTTCTGCGCAGTTCACGGGAGTTTCAGGCGCGTGCGTCCCAATGGTGGTCGTGGACGCTCGCTTGCTGGTTTCGCTGTCGGGAATCACCCCGCGCACGCTGCACCGGTGCGCCGACCTCGCGGCCGAGCTCGACCGCCGCAAGGTGCCGCTTTCGGTGCTGTACGCCGCCCGCACCGGCGAAGGCCCGGTGACGGAGTGGGTGCGCACCCGCGCCCGGGGCGGTGATTCCGTGCTGCTCCACGGCTACGACCACACCGTCACACCCACGCACCGCACGGTGTACCTGGGCAAGAAGGCGGAGTTCGCGACCCTGCCGGCGCACGAAGCTCGCCTGCGGCTGATCGCCGCGAAGGCCGCGCTGGACAACGCCGGGTTGTCGGTCGACGGCTTCGCGCCGCCGCGCTGGATCGCGTCCCCGGGCACGCTGCAGGCGCTGGCCGAGCACGGTTTCCGGCTGTGCGCGGACCTCGGCGCGGTGCGCGACCTCGTCACCGGCGAGGTGCGCCGCGCGCGGGTGAGCGAGTTCACGAGCCAGTCGCACCGCACGGAAACGGTGCGCTGCTTCGCGCTGGTGCTGGCGGCGGCGCGCGCGGCCCGCCGGGGCGGCCTGGTCCGGCTGGGGGTGGAAGCCGCGGACCTGACCCGCCCCGGTCTCCGCCAGGCCCTGCTCGACGCCGTCGATGTGGCCCTGGAGAACCGCGCGTCCGGCGCGACCTACGGCTCGCTGCGCGCGGTCGCGGCCTGACGTTTCGCGGGTTTGCGGCGTTCGAGCAGCCAGTCCGTGAGCAGGAGCAGAATCAGCGGGCTGAGCCAGACGCCGATGCTGGCGGCGCTGTAGCGCATCAGGTCCTCGCTGCCGCGGAACGTGGTGTCCACCTGCGGTGTCAGCACGATCGTGGCGACGACGTTGACCACCCGGCTCAGCACGATCGACATGCTGAGCGCGAAGCTGCGTGCCATCCACCGGCGGTGTTCGCCGTAGCGGCGTCGCCGGGCGAACCACAGGCCGGCGACGGTGACCGCGATCCACAGCGCCGAGCCGACGAGGTTGGCCACCCGTACCGACGGACCGGCCGCGGTGTGCCAGCCGATGTACAGCCCGAGCAGGCCGGCGGGCAGCGCGCCGCCGAAGACGTAGATCCGGCCGGTGATCCGGTGGCCCCGCCGGTAGCGGGCGCGGAACGCGGGCCAGATCTGGAAGCAGGCGGTCACCATCGCGACCGTGCCGAACAGGACGTGCGCGACCAGCGCGGGGTAGTAGACGGCGTTGTGGTCCGGCGGTCTCAGACGCGACTGCGCCGGGTCGAAGGTCAGGTAGGGCGGGACCGAGAAGGCCAGGAAGGCCGCCGCCACCAGCAGCAGGGGAACGATCCAGGGGCGGCGCCACCACGAAATTGTGTATGTCATACACCTGAGTGTATGGCATACACAGTTTTAGGATGGGCGGATGCCGGACGACAAGGTGGAGCGCAGTCTCGAACTGCTGTGGGCGGGGCGCTCGAGGGGGCGGCGCGGGCCCCGGGCGCAGCTCAGCGTCGCGAAGATCGCGGAGGCCGCTGTCCGGATCGCGGACGTGGACGGCTTGGAGGCGCTGTCGATGCAGCGGATCGCCACCGAGCTCGGCTACTCGACGATGGCGCTCTACAAGCACATCCCGAGCAAGGACCTGCTGCTCGAGGTGGCGGCCGATGTCGGGGCCGGCCGGCCCCCGGAGCTCGACGGCGGCTTCCGGACGGCGGTCCGGCAGTGGGTGGCCGCGTTGTGGGCGGGCTTCCAGGTCCGGCCGTGGATCCTGCGTGTCCCGCTCGACCACACGCCGGTCGGTCCCAACCAGCTCGCCTGGCTCGACCGCCTGCTGCGGCCGCTGCTCGCGGCCGGCCTGGCGGGCGCCGAGGCGCGGGCGGCCGCGCTGCACCTGACGGCGGTCGTCCGCGGCACCGCCCAGATCAGCCTGCAGCTGGCGGGCTCCAGCAGTGACGACGGGCTGGGCCGGGCCCTGGCGGCCGTGCTGGATCCGGCGGAATACCCGGCCCTGACAGCGGTGCATGAAGCCGAAGCCGCCGGCGGCCCTGCGTACGAACAGGAAGGGCTGCCGGCGGAACTCGGTTTCGGTGTGGACCGCTTCCTCGACGGCGTCGAGGCGTGGGTGGCTAGAACTTCGCCGGCTCGGCCCGTTCCAGCACCTTGACCTCGGTGCCTTCGGGAGCGAGGTGCCCGAACAGGCCGTAGTGCATGGCGGGGTTGGCGAGCACCGCCTCGTGAATGGGCACGGCCACCCGCGGCGCCACGGCCCGCAGGTAGTCGACGGCCTCCCCGGCCTTCAGCCACGGCGCACCGGTGGGCAGCCCGAGCACGTCGATCTTCTGCTCCGGCACGAAGAACGAGTCGCCGGGGTGGAAGAAAGCGCCGTCGTCGAAGACGTACCCGATGTTCGGGATCACGGGGATGTCGGCGTGGATGACGGCGTGCTCCCCGCCGACGGCCTTGATCGAGGTGTCCCCGATGGCAAAGGCGTCCCCGACGTTGGCGATGTCGAACTCCAGGCCGAGCTTCCGGACTTCGGGGGCGGACCCGGGATCGACGATCAGCTTCGCGCCGGGGTTGGCTTCGAGGACCCCGGGCAGCCGTTCGACGTCGAGGTGGTCGAAGTGCTGGTGCGTGACCAGGACGGCGGACAGCTCCCGCTCACCCTCGAAGCCGGTGGAGAAGGTGCCGGGATCGATCAGGATCCGCTCGGAGCCGGTCTCCAGCAACAGGCAGGCGTGTCCGAAATGGACGATACGCATCGATGGTTCTCCTTCACGGGTGGTCGTTTCCAGCCTAGCCCCGTTCACAGTTTCCCGGTCAGCAACGCGTCGCCGAGTTCCGTGCGCCGGTACAGCACGCGGTGCCCACGTCGCTCCGCGGCCAGCAAGCCCGCTCCGCGCAACGCCGTCAGGTGCGCCGAAACCGTCGCTGCGGCCAGTCCGTGCCGCCGGGCCAGTTCGGTCGTCGCCGCCGGGCGGTCGAGGGTCGTCAGCAGCAGCGCCCGCGTGCGGCCGAGCACCTCGGCCAGCGGTTCCGGCGGCGCGGCGGCCGAAGCCCACAGCGAAGCCACGCCCCGGGCCGGGTACAGCAGCGAGACCTGCCACGGCGGCACCGTCACCACCCCGACGTTCGGCCACGCGAACACCGCCGGGATCAACAGCAACCCGCGTGAGTCGATCGCCAGCCGTTCCCGGGCCCGGACGTCGACCAGCACCGACGTCCCCGACAACCGGACGCGCGGGTGGAGCTCCGCCAGCATCGCCGCGAGCCCGCCCGAGCCCAGCTGCCGCGTCCGGTGCGCGATGTCCGCCGCGAGCAGTTCGCGCAGCCGCGGCCACTGCGGCGCCAGCACCGCCTCCCACACCGCCGCCAGCTGGCCGGCGAGCAGGTCGCGCGCGGCTGCCGGGTCGGCGGGCAAGCCGGACAGGTCCGCGTCGACCATGCCCAGCTCCAGCGCCACCTGCTCCGGGGGCGTCGCGCGAACCACCGCCAGTTGCGCCTCGGCGGTGGTTTCGGGACCGTCGGGCGGCGGGCTCAGGAACTCGGTGATGTAGTGCCGCGCGCTCAGCACCGCCGTCAGCTCGGGCACGTCGGGCACGTCGGCGAGCCACGGCAGGGGCGCGGGGTGCCGCCGGATGCCGAGCCGCGTCTGGACCGCGCCCAGCACCTCCTCCAGCGGCGAGATCGCGAAGCGGACGCGTTGACTCCCGACTGCGGTCAGGGCCAGCTCGATCACGACTGATTCGCTCTCATCCGAATCAGTATGCCGCGGACGCGCGCCAGGAGAGCGTGACGGCATGTCGTTGTTCACCCATCGCGCGTACTGGCGCTGGTCGGCGGGCGTCCAGTTCGCCCGGCTCCCGGCGACCATGGCCCCGCTCGCGTTCACCCTGCTGACCACCGCCACGACCGGTTCGTACCGGCTGGGCGGGGTGCTGATGTCGGTCTACGTCGCCGCCGAGATGGTGTGCGCGGTGCCGGTCGGGCGGCTGCTCGACCGCGTCGGCCCTTCGCGGGGCCTGCCCGTGCTGTTGCTCCTGACCGCGGCCGGGTACGTCGTGCTGGCGCTGGCCGCCGACGCACCCGCCCCGGTCCTCCTCGCGCTCGTGCTGCTGCCCGGCATCTCGGGCGGGGCGTTGTCGGGCGGCTTCCGGACGCTGCTGGCCGACACGGTCGACGACGCGCTGCTGCCGCGCGCGCTCTCCGTCGACGCGATGCTCCTCGAGGGCGTGCTCATCGGCGGCCCCGCGCTGGTCGCGCTGCTCGACCTCGCCGGCACGTTCGTCCCGCTCGCCGCGATGGCCGCCGCGTGCCTGGCGGCGGCGCTGCTCGTCCCGCGCCGCGCGGGTTCCCGCGATCGGGTGGAAGCCGAGGAGGACGTCCCGGCGGCGCGCCTGACCACCTACCTGCCGTGGCTGTGCTGCGCGTTCACCGTCGGGCTGCTGCTGTCGACGATCGAGGTGGCGCCGCTCCCGCTGGTCCAGCGGCTCGGTGCGCCCGAAACGGCCGCGCCGGTGGTGATCGCCGTGCTGAGCGGCGCGAGCATCGCGGGCAGCGCGCTCTACGCGTGGCGTGGCAAGACCGGCGACCCGCGGCTGTTCCTCGCCGGGTTCGTCGTCGGCGGGCTCACCCTCGCGGCCGATCTCGGCTGGCCGGGGTTGCTCGCGTCGGTGGCCGTGATCGGCGGCTGCACGGGTCCGCTGGTGGCCGCCACCTCGGTCAACCTGCAGCGCCTGTTGCCGAAGAACCGCAGGTCGGCGGGGTTCTCGCTGAGTTTCACGGTGCAGGCGGGCGGCTTCGGCCTCGGGTCGCTGGCGGTGGGCGTCCTGCCGCTGTGGGTGACCCCGTTGTTCGGTGTCTTTGCCGCGGCGATCGCCGGTGGAATGCTGGTGCGGAAGCCCGCACGAGCTATTGGCACGGTGTCAGTAACATCGTAACCTGGGCTGACCCTCGACCCACGGGAGACGCCGATGACTGCCGTCCAGCCGAAGCCGACGACGGTCGGCGAGACCTTCGACTCGCTCAGCCCGGCGACCGACGAGGTGGTCGGAACCTACCCGATCCACACCGCGGAGGACGTCAAGGCGGCCGTCGAACGGGCGCGCGTCGCGGCGCAGTGGTGGGCCGGGCTCGGGTTCGCCGGGCGCGCCGAGCGGCTCAGGGGCTGGAAGGGCGTGCTGACCCGGCGGCTGCCGCAGCTGTGCCAGGTGGTCCGCGACGAGACCGGCAAGCCGATCGCCGACGCGCAGCTGGAGAGCGTGCTGGCCATCGAGCACATAGCGTGGGCGGGCAAGCACGCGAAGAAGGTGCTCGGGAAGCAGAAGCGCTCGGCCGGCCTGCTGATGTCGAACCAGGCGGCGACGGTCGAGTACCAGCCGCTGGGCGTGGTCGGCGTGATCGGCCCGTGGAACTACCCGGTGTTCACCCCGCTGGGCTCGATCGCGTACGCGCTCGCAGCGGGCAACGCGGTGGTGTTCAAGCCGAGCGAGTACACGCCGGGCGTCGGCAAGTGGCTGGTCGACGCGTTCGCCGAGATCGTGCCGGAGCAGCCGGTGCTGCAGCTGATCACGGGCTTCGGCGAGACAGGCGCGGCGCTGGTGGGGGCGGGTGTCGACAAGATCGCCTTCACCGGCTCGACGGCAACGGGCAAGCGCATCATGGCCGCGGCGGCCGAGACGCTGACGCCGGTGGTCATCGAGGCGGGCGGCAAGGACCCGGTCCTGGTCGACGCGGACGCGGACCTGGACGCGGCGGCGGACGCGACGGTGTGGGGCGCGTTCTCGAACTCGGGCCAGACGTGCATCGGCGTCGAGCGGGTGTACGTGCACGAAAAGGTCCACGACGAGTTCGTGGCCAAGGTGGTGGAGAAGTCGAAGGACGTGCGGGCGGGTTCGGACGAGGCGGCCCAGTACGGCCCGGTGACGATGCCGTCCCAGCTGGGCGTGATCAAGCGCCACATCCGCGACGCCCTGTCCCGCGGAGGCAAGGCGGTACTCGGCGGCGAGGACGCGGTGGGCGACCGCTACGCGCAGCCGACGGTGCTGGTGGACGTCCCCGAGGACTCCGAGGCCGTGAAGGAAGAGACGTTCGGCCCGACGGTGACGATCGCAAAGGTCCGCGACATGGACGAAGCGGTGGAGCGCGCGAACAACACGAAGTACGGCCTGGGGTCGACGGTGTTTTCGAAGTCGCGAGGAGTGGAGCTGGCGGAGAAGCTGCGCACGGGCATGACGGCGATCAACGCACCGCTGTCGTTCGCGGGCATCGCGTCGCTGCCGTTCGGTGGCGTGGGCGACTCGGGCTTCGGCCGGATTCACGGCCCGGAGGGCCTGCGCGAGTTCGCCCGCACGAAGGCGATCGCCCGCCAGCGCTTCACGGCGCCGCTGACGTTGACATCGTTCAGCCGCAAGGATTCAACGGACGCTCTGGTGGCAAAGCTGGTGACAATCCTCCACGGCAAGCGCTGAGCCGGATCCGGGGTTGTGGACAACTCGAGTCCACAACCCCGGAACGCGCCGGAATTGTCGGTGGGCGCCGGTAAACTGGATACCGGGGGGCCGAGGGCCGCCCTTCGCCGCCGCGCACGAGCGTCGCCGCGCACAAGATTCCGCATCCCGCGCAGCACCCGGCCCGGCGCGGACCGCTGCGGCCTGGCGCGGCCCGGACCGGACTGGCGCGGCGCGACCCGACCCGGCGTGGCCCGGTCCGACCTGGCGTGGCCCGGTCCGACCTGGCGTGGCCCGGTCCGACCTGGCGTGGCGCGGCTCGGACCGGCGCGGACTGGCGCGGCCCCGGACCGCACTGCCGCGGCCCGGCCGCCAAACCCGCAGCTAAACCGACCGCCCCCGAATGAGATCCGCCGCCTTCTCGGCCACCATGATCGTCGGCGCGTTCGTGTTCCCCCGCGGCACCACCGGCATCACGGACGCATCGACCACCCGCAGCCCCTCCACCCCCTGAACCCGCAACTCCGGGTCAACCACCGACCCGATCGAGCAAGTCCCGACCGGGTGATAAAGCGTCTGCGTGTTCTCCCGGATGTGCTCGGCCAGCTCGGAATCACTCAAATCGTGCCGCAACGGCAGGAACGGCTTGTCCAGGAACCGCCGCAGCGGCCCCGCCTGCCCGATCTCGATCAACGCCCGCAGCCCCGAGATCATCGTCTCCATGTCACGCGGCTCGGCGTAGTAAGCCGGATCGATTTCCGGCTTCCACAACGGGTTCGCCGACTTGAGCCGCAGCCGTCCCCGGCTCGCGACGTCCACCAGCGTCGCCGCCGAAGTGAACCCGGGAACCGTCGGCTCGCGCAACCCGTTGTCGTAGAACAACGTCGGCGCCACGTGGATCTGCATGTCCGGCGCCGGCAACCCGTCCGTGGTCGGGTAGAACGCGCCCGCTTCACCGATGTTCGAAGTCAGCGGCCCGCGCCGGGTCAGCTGGTACCGTGCCAAACCGAACAGCGAAGCCGCGTCCACCAGGTCGGTCGTGTCGCGAGTGGACCAGATGATCCCGCACGCCGGGTGGTCGTGCAGGTTCTCGCCGACGCCGGGCAGCGCGGCGACGACGTCGATGCCGTGCTCGCGCAGGTGTTCCGCCGGGCCGACACCGGAGACCATCAGCAGCTGCGGCGAGTTGACAGCGCCACCAGAGAGAATGACCTCGGCGGCGGCGTGCGCGGTGTGCTCCACCCCGTTGTCCAAATAGGACACGCCAACCGCGCGGGTGCCCTCGAAGATGACCCGGGTGGCCGGCGCGCACGTCTTCACCGTGAGGTTCGGCCGCGAGAGGGCGGGGCGCAGGTAGGCGTCCGCCGTGGACCACCGGCGGCCCTTCTTGCACGTCACCTGGTAGACGCCGGCGCCCTCCTGGCTCTCGCCGTTGAAGTCGTCGGTGCGCTTGAGGCCCCAGGCGACGGCCGAGTCGACCCAGGCGTGCGACAGCTCGTGGGTGAACCGGCGGTCTTCGACGTGCAGCGGGCCGTCCGTGCCGTGCAGCGGCCCGCCGAGCCGCTGGTTGCCCTCGGCGCGCTTGAAGTACGGCAGGACGTCGTCCCAGCCCCACCCTGTCGCGCCGTGGGAATCGCGCCAGCCGTCATAGTCGGCGCGGTTGCCGCGGATGTAGATCATCGCGTTGATCGACGAACAGCCGCCGAGCATCTTGCCGCGCGGCCAGTACGACGTCTTGCCCGTGTGCTTCTGCTCGACGGTCTCGTAGTTCCAGTCCCACTTGGTCTTGAACAGCGACGCGAAGGCGGCCGGGATGTGGATCTCGTCCGCGGTGTCCTCCGCGCCCGCCTCGAGGAGCAGGACCTGCGCCGCCGGGTCCTCGGTCAGCCGGTTCGCCAGCACGCAGCCCGCGCTCCCGGCGCCGACGATGACGTAGTCGTAGGAGTCTTGGACGGCCACGGTGCCTCCTGTTGGCGAGATGTCAACGACTCATCATGGCGCAGCGCCGCGCCTGCGGCCAGTCTAGGTTTCCCGGTGGGCCCCGCCAGGGGGTCGAGAGGGTGAACTATGCTCGCGGGGTACCCACGACCTGCGTGAATAAGGAGCAGCCTGCCGTGGCCCGAGTCGTCGTCGACGTCATGCCGAAGCCCGAAATCCTCGACCCGCAGGGACAGGCCGCGCTCGGCGCCGCCGGGCGCCTGGGGTTCACCGGGATCACCGAGATCCGCCAGGGCAAGCACTTCGAGATCGAGGTCGACGACACGGTCGACGACGCGACGCTGGAGAAGATCGCCGAAGGCTTCCTCGCGAACCCGGTCATCGAGCAGTGGACGATCAAGCGGGTGGACGCGTGAGCGCGCGCATCGGCGTCATCACCTTCCCGGGCACGCTGGACGACGGCGACGCGGCCCGCGCGGTCCGCTACGCCGGCGGCGAGGCGGTGTCGCTGTGGCACGCGGACGAGGACCTGCGTGACGTCGACGCCGTGATCGTCCCGGGCGGCTTCTCCTACGGCGACTACCTGCGCGCGGGCGTGATCGCCCGGTTCGCGCCGGTGATGACGCCGGTGATCGAGGCGGCGCGCGCGGGCATGCCGGTGCTCGGCATCTGCAACGGGTTCCAGATCCTGTGCGAGGCCGGCCTGCTGCCCGGCGCGATGATCCGCAACCAGGGCCTGCACTTCATCTGCCGCGACCAGTGGCTGCGGGTGGAGAACACGTCCACGGCGTGGACCACCCGTTACGACGAAGGCGCCGAGATCCTCATCCCGATGAAGAACATCGACGGCTGCTACATGGCCGAGCAGTCCACTTTGGACGAGCTGGAGGCCGAGGGGCGCGTGGTGTTCCGGTACGTCGGCGGGAACCCGAACGGCTCGCGCAACGACATCGCCGGGATCCGCAGCGAAAACGGCCGGGTCGTCGGCCTGATGCCCCACCCGGAGCACGCGATCGACGCGCTGACCGGGCCTTCGGACGACGGGCTCGGGATGTTCTTCAGCGCGGTGGACGCGCTCGTGAAGGCCTGACGGCGGGCCGCGCCCCCCGGTAACCATGGTACCGCGGGGCACCGACAGTTCCGGGGCTGTGGACGTGAGTTGTCCACAGCCCCGAGTCGAATGCGACGCGGCTTGGCTGGGCAGCTCCCGTGTGAGCCGGACTCGAGTGGTTCCCCGCTCCTCGTCCTTTGATTGTTCAACGCCGGGGAGCCGGCCTCAAGGGCGCCTTCGGCGTCGCTGCGCTCACCCTTGACCACGGCTCTCCGGTGCTGACTGCGGCGGGGACGAGGGCCGGTGAGGTGTAGGGCGGGTGGCGCCTGGGCCTGCCTGCTGCGTCGCCGGAAGGCGGCGGTTGTACCCTCTCCTGACCAGACAAACCCCCGCCACACCCAGGGGGCGTGCCCAGTTCCAGTCTATCGGTGGTGGGCTGCACAAACGGGTGACGCGGCAAATCTGTGGATAACCGGACCCGATGTGGACAACTCAGTCCAGCCATCGCGTCCCGCGGCGGTCATCACGAACACCGACATGTCACTCCCCGGGTAGAAGGTCATCCACCGGGGAGTGACACATCCGCCACTCCGGACTAACTGGCCGCCGCCACCAGCCGGGCGTACGAGCCGCCCGCCGACAGCAGCTCCTCGTGCGGGCCCAGCTCCGTGATGCGGCCGCCCTCGACCACCGCGACGCGGTCCGCCGCCGCGGCCGTGTGCAGGCGGTGCGCGATCGCGATCACCGTCCGGCCTGCCAGCACGCTGTTCAGAGACCGCTCCAGGTCGCGCGCCGAGCCCGTGTCCAGCAGCGACGTCGCCTCGTCGAGCACCAGCGTGTGCGGGTCCGCCAGCACCACCCGGGCCAGCGCCAGCTGCTGCGCGATCGCCGCCGGCACCGGGTGCTCGCCCGGCCCGAGCTTCGTGTCCAGCCCGGACGGCAGCGTCGCGACCCAGTCCGACGCACCCGCCGACGCCAGGGCCGCTGTCAGCTCCTCGTCCGTCCAGTCACCGCCCTCGCGCCGGGCCGGCAAGGCCAGGTTCTGCCGCAGCGTCCCGGAGAACACGTGGTGCTCCTGGGTCAGCAGCAGCACCTCGCCGCGCAGCACGTCGTCGGCCAGCGCCGAGACGTCCTGGCCGCCGATGCGCACCGAGCCCGCCGACGGCGCCGCGATGCCGGCCAGCAGCCGGCCGAGCGTCGACTTGCCCGCACCCGACGGCCCGACGATCGCCAGCCGTTCGCCGCGCGGGACGCGCAGGTCGATGCCGTGCAGCACCTCGCGGTCGGCGGTGTAGCCGAACCGGACGCCGTGGACGTCGATGTCGCGCCCGCGCGGCACCTCGTCCACCTTCGTCCCGTCTTCGACCGCGACCGACCGGACGCCGAGGATCCGGCGCGCCGCGGCCGCCGCGACCTGCAGGTCCTCCAGCCAGAACAGCGCCTCGTTGAGCGGCGCCGACATCGCCTGGCCGTACAGCAGCATCGTGGTGATCTCGCCGAGCCCGGCCCAGCCGCGCGTGTACGCGAGCAGCCCGAGCGGCAGCATCACCGCCAGCGGCAGCACGTAGCTGATCTCCAGCGACGGCAGCCACCGCAGCTGCAGCGCCCGCATCCGGCGTTCACCGAGGATGCTCTGGTCCAGCGCGTGGTACGCGGCGTCGACCCGCCGCCCGGTCAGTCCGAGCGCCTCGACCGTGCGCGCGCCCTCCGCCGTCTCGTGGACGCTGGTGGTCAGGTCCGACCACCGGTCCAGCATCCACTGCATCACCGACGGGATCCGCCGCTGGTACCAGACGTTCACCGGCACCAGCAGCGGCAGCGCGACCAGCAGGCCCAGCGACAGCAGCGGCGACGTCACCACCATCGCGACGACCGTGAACACCACGGTCACGGCCGCGACCAGGATCTCCGGCGCCGCGAACCGCGCCGCGTGGTCGATCCGGCCCAGGTCGGTGGTGGCCCGGCTGAGCAGGTCGCCCGTCCCGGCCGCTTCGACCGTGCCGAGCGGCAGCTGCAATGCCGTCCCGACGAACTCCTCGCGGGTCTCGGCCAGCACCAGCTCGCCGAACACCGCGCCGCGCATCCGCGCGACCTTCCGCGCCAGCGCCTGCAGCACGAGGATGACGACGAACGCCGCCGCCAGCACGTCGACGTGCCCGGTCGTGGTGCCGGCCGCGACGTCGTCGACGAGCGCGCCGAGCAGCTGAGGCCCGGCCAGCCCGATCAGCGTGGCCACGGCCAGCGAGCCCAGCAGCAGGCCGAACGCGCGCTTGTGGCGCACCGCCGTCTTGAGCGCCCAGCGCCGGACGTCCCGCCGGGACGCCGTGGGAAGCCGTTTCACACCGTCACCCCCCTTGCCGTGAAGACTTCGTCGGCCACGTGTGTCCACAAGGGACTTTGACTGAACACGACTGTCGTCTTGCCCCGCCGCAGCTCGGCGACGCGCTCGGTGATGCGTGCCTCCGTGTGCGCGTCGACCGCCGACGTCGGCTCGTCGAGCACCAGGACGTCGGCGTCGGTCGCCAGCGCGCGGGCCAGGTTCAGCCGCTGCCGCTGGCCACCGGACACCTCGCGCCCGCGCTCGCCGATCACCTCGTCGACGCCGTTGGGCAGCGCCTCGATGATGTCGTCGGCGTCGGCCGCGTACAGCGCTTCGGTGATGCTGACGCCGCCCGGCCGCGCCGGCGCGAGCTGCTCGCGCAGCACGCCCGAGAACCAGATGTCCTGGTTGTGCGCGTAGACGATCCGCCGCCGCAGCTCCGCGAGCGCGACGTGGTCCGCGCGGACCCCGCCGACCAGCACCTCTTCACCCTCGGCCGGGTCCGCGAACCGGGCCAGCCGATCGGCCACCGCTTCGCCGGCGGCGCCGAAGTCGACGACCGTCAGGCGGCCGGGCGCGACCCGGACCCCGGACTCGGTGTCCACCAGCTCCAACGGCCCTTCGGGCAGCGGCACCGGTGTCTCCGGGTCCGCCAGCTTCGGGCGGATCGCCAGCAGCGCGACGACCTTCCGCGCGGCGACCAGGCCGGACGTGATCGAGCCGACGGCCTCCGTCGCCGCGGTGACCGGCCAGATCAGGAACGCGGAAACGCCGTAGAACGCCACCAGCTGCCCGAGCCCGATCTCGCCGGCCACGGCCAGCCGCGCGCCCAGCCAGGTGATCACCACGGTGACCAGGCCGGGCAGCGCGATCTCCGCCGCGGCCAGCCAGGCCTCGGCCCGGCCGACTTCGATGCCGGCCCGCCGCACCCGCTGGCTGGTGTCCCGGAAGCGGGCGAAGAACCGCCGCTCGCCGCCGATGCCGCGCAGGATCCGCAGGCCGGACACGATGTCCGCGCCGAGCGCGTTGACGTCCCCGCGCTTCTCCCGCTGCGTGGACTTGCGCTTCTGCAGCGGCGCGAGCAGCGGCCCGATGCCGAGCACCGCGAGCGGCACGCCGACCAGCGCGACCACGCCGAGCAGCGGCGAGGTCGAGATCAGCCACACCGCGACCACGACGAACGCCAGCAGCGAGCCGAACGTCCGCCCGGTCATCTCGACGGTGTTGCCGATGTGGTTGATGTCCGTCGTGCTGACGGCGACGAGGTTCCCGGTGGTCGTCTGCTCCCGCAGGGTGGCGCCGACACGCGTGGTGTGTGCCGACACGGCGCGTTGCGTCGAGCCCGCGCCGTGCAGCCACATGCCGTAGTTGAGGAAGTGCAGCCAGGTCCCGGACAGCGTCTGCGCGACGCCGAGCGCCGCCGCCACGAGCGCCCAGCGCCCCACGGCGGCGCCGTCGTGCGCGCCGACGGCGCTGATGCCCTGGCCGATCACCAGCGGCATCAGCGCACCGGGCAGTGCCCAGACGACGCCGATCGCGGCCGCGCTCAGCACCGTGCCGAGCCGCGCCCGGAACACGGCGAGCAGGAACCGGCTCGCGGTCGGCCGCGCGGGCAGCCGCAGCGGCGGGAAGGGATACGTGGCGGAAAGCACGATTCCCGACGGTAAGCCGACCACCAGCGGAAGGCGACCGATTTTCCGCCGCGCGCACCTCGCCGTTGACCCCGCCCCCGCTCGGGGGACCCCCGATTTCAACGTTACTCGCGAGCACCGACAAAACCGGCCTCGCGAACCGGGGTTGTCCCCAGGGAGCACCAAAGCGCCGGAGTTGTCCACAGGGCCCGCTGGGGGACCCCCGGTTTCAACGCTACTCGCGGGCACCGACAATTCCGGCCCCGCGCCCGAGCCGCGCCCCGAGTTGTCCCCAAGGCAGGCCCAGTGGGGATCGGGCACCCGGCCGTCCTCGATGTCGCCTCGGTCACACCCGCCGCGGGCCGTCCGGATTGGGCGGCCCACCGTCCGGGGCACCGGCGGGCGGCACGTATCCTGACGGCCGTGGCGAACCCTGACACGGACACCGTGACCAGCACCGTTGACACCACCGAGCGCGCCGGGGCGACCCCGGACCACACCCAGCCCTATCGCGAGCTCGGGCTCGCCGACGACGAGTACGCCCGCATCCGGGAGATCCTCGGCCGCCGGCCCACCGACGCGGAGCTGGCGATGTACTCGGTCATGTGGAGCGAGCACTGCTCGTACAAGTCGTCGAAGAAGCACCTGCGCTACTTCGGGGAGACCGCCACCGACGAGATGAAGGCCAAGATGCTGGCCGGCATCGGCGAGAACGCGGGCGTCGTCGACATCGGCGAGGGCTGGGCCGTCACCTTCAAGGTGGAGAGCCACAACCACCCGTCCTATGTGGAGCCGTACCAGGGCGCCGCGACCGGCGTCGGCGGCATCGTCCGCGACATCATGGCGATGGGCGCGCGGCCCCTCGCGGTCGCCGACGCGCTGCGCTTCGGCCCCGCCGACGCCTCCGACACCAAGCGCGTGCTGCCCGGCGTGGTCGCCGGCGTCGGCGGCTACGGAAACTGCCTCGGCCTGCCGAACATCGGCGGCGAGCTGGTGTTCGACCCGTCCTACTCGGGCAACCCGCTGGTGAACGCGCTGTGCGTCGGCGCCATGCGCGTCGAAGACCTGCACCTGGCGTTCGCGTCCGGCACCGGCAACAAGATCATCCTGTTCGGCGCGCGCACCGGCCTCGACGGCATCGGCGGCGTTTCCGTCCTGGCGAGTGACACCTTTTCGGGTGACGAGTCGGCGTCGGGTCGCAAGAAGCTGCCGAGTGTCCAGGTGGGCGACCCGTTCACCGAAAAGGTGCTCATCGAGTGCTGCCTCGAGCTGTTCGCGCAGAAGCTCGTCGTCGGCATCCAGGACCTCGGCGGCGCCGGGCTGTCCTGTGCGACGTCGGAGCTGGCCGCGGCCGGCGACGGCGGCATGCACATCTACCTCGACCGGGTTCCGTTGCGCGCCAAGGGAATGACCCCGGCGGAGGTGCTCTCCAGCGAGTCGCAGGAGCGCATGTGCGCGGTCGTCGCGCCGGAGAACGTCGAGGCGTTCATGGCGGTCTGCCGCAAGTGGGACGTCATCGCCACCGACATCGGCGAGGTCACCGACGGCGAGCACCTGGTCATCACCTGGCACGACGAGGTCGTCGTCGACGTCCCGGCGCACACGGTGGCCCACCAGGGACCGGTGTATGACCGGCCGATCGAGCGTCCGTCCACTCAGGACGCCCTGATCGCGGACACGTCGGCGAAGCTCCCGCGTCCGTCCACTCCGGACGAACTGCGCGCGGACGTGTTGCGCCTCATCGCTTCGCCCAACCAGGCCTCCAAGGAATGGGTGACCTCGCAGTACGACCGCTACGTGCGCGGGAATTCCGTGCTGGCCCAGCCGTCGGACTCCGGCATGATCCGGATCGACGAGTCGACCGGCCGCGGGGTTTCGGTGGCGACGGACTGCAACAGCAAGTTCGTCTACCTCGACCCGTACCGCGGCGCGCAGCTGGCGCTGGCGGAGGCGTACCGCAACGTGGCGACGGGCGGCGCGACGCCGGTCGCGGTGTCGGACTGCCTGAACTTCGGCGCTCCCACCGACCCGGGTGTGATGTGGCAGTTCGAGCAGGCGGTGCACGGCCTGGCGGACGGCTGCGTCGAGCTCGGTATCCCGGTGACGGGCGGCAACGTGAGCTTCTTCAACCAGACGGGCTCGACGGCGATCCTCCCGACCCCGGTGATCGGCGTCCTCGGCGTGATCGACGACGTGACCCGCCGCATCCCGACCGGCATCGGCGCGGAGGCGGGCGAAACCCTGCTGCTGCTGGGCGAAACGCACGACGAGCTGGACGGCTCGGCGTGGGCCCGCGAGCTGCACGGCCACCTCGGCGGCGTGCCCCCGCGCGTGGACCTGGCCCGCGAGAAGCTGCTGGGCGAGATCCTGGTGGCGGGTTCCCGCGACGGCATGATCTCGGCGGCCCACGACCTCTCGGACGGCGGCCTGATCCAGACCCTGGTCGAGACCGTCCTCATCGGACAGTGCGGGGCCCGCGTGTTCCTGGACGCGGACCAGGAGCCGTTCGTGCAGCTGTTCTCGGAGTCGGCGGGCCGCGTGCTGGTGGCGGTCCCGCGCACGGAGGAGCTGAGGTTTACGGAGATGTGCACGGCGCGCGGCCTCCCGTGGCGCAAGACCGGCGTGGTCGACCCGGAGTCGGGAACGCTGGAGCTGCAGGGCATCACCGAATTCACGCTCGACGAGCTGCGCGAGGCCTGGGAAGGCACCCTTCCGGCCCTGTTCAACTGACCCGAACCGCGACCTGTCCACATCCCGGCAGGGATGTGGACAGGTCGGGGATCTCCGGGCTCTTTCGAGGGTTTTGTCGCAGGTGGCCGATAGACTGGACTTGGGGACGCCCCCCTAGGGAGGGCGGGGGCCGCCTGGGCGCTCCGGAGCCGAGCCGGGCGGCAGGCGCTCAGCCCGCCTTGGCGACGATCCGCAGCTCCCCGTTGCGAAGTTCCTCAGTATCCCAAACGGCGGGTAGCTGCAAATCCTTCTCCGCCCGCACCAGCGTGTTGTACAGCGAAACCGACTCCGGCAGCACCCCGAACCGCAGGTCGGTCTGCCCCCGGAAGCAGGCGTGCCGGAGATCAAGAGACCCCGTCACCTTCACTCCGGTGAAGAGCGCGTCGTTGGCAAATCGCGCGTCCTTGAACGTGGTCGGTCCGGCGAACGTCGTGTCCGTGAAATCGGTGAGCTCGGCGAAGTGGGTCCCGCTGAACCAAGCGTGACTCTCGAAGACGGCGCCCCGACAACGGAAGTACCCGATCAGCCTGCCTACGTCGGTGCCCGCCGCCGTGAAGTACACCTTGCCCGTGAACCGGCAGCCGCTCAGGTTGGTGCTGCTGTGCAGGGCTGCGTACCGGAGCAACATCCCCCCGATCCGACACCCCGAGAAATCCAGGTACTCGACGACCGCGCCGGTGAGGTCCAGGTAATAGTCCACGGCGCCCGGCGCATCGGCCGGCGGGAGCAGATCCTTGATGAGGCGCTGTGCGGTGAGGCGTACCTGCAGTTCCTGCTCCTGTTCGGGCGTACCCCGGGTGCCATCGCGTTCCTTGCGATCGAGCGCCTTGTCGTATCGCGGGTGCACGAACGGCCGCCGCAGGTATGAGCACAGCACGTCCAGCACCGTCTGCGTGTAGTCCGGCCGGCTCCGCGCCAACCCCGCCAGCGCGTGCAGCGCCCCCACCCGCACCTGGTCGGCCGCGTGCCCGAGCAGCTCGACCGCCTTCGCGAACCGCTCGTCCGCCACCCGCTCGCGGTCCTGTTCCGCGCGCTGCGCCTCGAGTTCGTGCCGACGGCGCTCGATGTCCTGACGGCGCTCCTCGACCCGGCGGCGGCGGTCGTTGAGCCACAGCGCGTACAGCGCCACGATCGCGCCGCCCGCCAGGCCGCCCGTCTTCAGCGCGTCACTGCGGCTGGTGGCGGGGTCGGTCAGCAGCCAGCCGCCGACCCCGAGCAGCAGCACCACCGACGCGAGGAACGTCCACGCCAGCGGCGATCGCCACAGCTTCACCGGCTCAGGACACCAGCATCGTGCTGACGCAGAAGCCCTTTTTGTCGAAGTTCGTGGCGCTCAGCGTGCCCTTGACCGGCTTGCCGGCGGACGTCCCGGTGACCTCGCCCTCGACCAGGTACTTGTCGGCGGGCACGTCGCCGAGCTGCAGCTGCAGCGGCGGCTTGAGGAACGTCTCGAGCCACGAGCTGAGCAGCTGCTTCGAGTCGGCGCAGCCCAGGGCGACGGCGCCGTTGTTGTCGCCCGCGTTCAGCTTGTCGATGAAGCCCTGCAGCACGGCCTTCGCGTCCGAGGCGCCGCCCCCGCCGTCGGTCGGCGGCTGCGAGGCCGACGCCGTCGGCTTCTTGGACGTCGGCTTCGACGGGGACGGCTTGCCCGACGTGCTCGACGACGGGGCCGCGGCCGTGTTGGTGTCGTCCTTCGAGAGGAAGAACCCTGGTGCGACGAAGCCCGTAATGCCCAAGGCCGCGAGCACGACGACCACGGTCGCGCCGATCGCGATCCACATCCCGGTCTTGCTCTTCTTCGGCGGCGCGGGCGGCCCGCCGAAGCCCTGCGAGTAGCCGCCGGTCGCCGGGTCCCAGCCGGAGACCTGGCCGGCCGCGTTCGGGTCCCAGGCCTGCTGGCCGTACTGCTGCGCGTTCGGGTCCGCCCAGGCCGACTGCTGCTGTTGCTGCTGGGCGTACGGGTCGCCCCACGCCGGCTGCGGGTTGGCCGGGAAACCGCCCGACGCCGGCGGGTAGCCCTGCTGCTGCTGGCTCGGGTCCCAGCCCTGCGGGTACTGCTGCGTCGGGTACGGCTGTTGCTGCTGGTTGGGGTCCCACCCGCCCTGCTGCGGGAAGCCGCCGGACGGTGGCTGGCCGTACGGGTTGGGCTGGCCGTACGGGTCGGGCTGGCCGGGCTGGCCCGGCTGAGGCGGGTAGGTCATCTGTCCATGCCTTCCGGGCGCTGGGTGTTCGTGCGCTTCCGACGTCCGGCGGGCATGTGCGGTTCCCCCAGGACGTGGCTGCAGCAATTCTGCAAGCTCGGACGGTACGGCATGAAACCGGCTCCCGGTCGTGATGACGCGAAACCTTCACGACCGGGAGCCGGGCAGGGGGTGGATCAGCCGTTGGCGAGGGCCTGGAGCCGGTCGTAGGCACCGTTGAAGGTGTCCTGGTCGAGCGGGCTCGAGGTGTACTGCCAAACGGTGTAGAAGCCCCAGTTGTAGGGCAGGGTGCCGACCGACGACGCGTACCGCGCGACCCACAGCGGGGCCGTGCTGGAGAAGTCACCGCTCACGCAGCTGCCCCACCAGCTCGTCGACGTGTAGATCACCGGCCAGCGCCCGGTCAGGGAGTGGTAGGTGTCGTGGAAGTCGAGGATCCACGACGTCATCCCCGCCTTGCTCAGGCCGTAGCAGGTCGCGCCGTACGGGTTGTACTCCATGTCCAGCGCCCCGGGCAGCGTCCTGCCGTCCTTCGACCAGCCGCCGCCGTGGGCGACGAAGTAGCGGGCCTGCGCCGCGCCGCTCGAGGTGTTCGGCGTGGCGAAGTGGTAGGCGCCGCGGATGAAGCCCTGGTTGTAGGAGCCGTTGTACTGCTGGGCGAAGTACGGGTTGGTGTAGTTGGTGCTCTCCGTGGCCTTGGTCCAGACGAACCGCTTGCCTTGGTTCCACCAGTTCGCCCAGTCGACGTTGCCCTGGTAGCTGGCGACGTCCATGCCGGCCACCGTCGCCAGCACCTGGCCGGGGACGGCCTGGCCGGGCTGCGGCTGCTGCGCCGACTTCTGCGTGTCCGGAGTCGACTTGTCGCCTTCGACGCGCCTGATCTGCGAGCCCAGCTCGTGGTTGTGCTGTGCGATGTCCGCGTTGATCGCGGCCACGGGGTCTACTTCGGGGGAGAAGGTCGTCGCCTGCGCCGTGCTGCCGAGCAGGAGCAGCGTGGCCGGGACGACCAGAGCAGCGAACAGCCGCCCTCTTCGGGATGTGGACATCGTTGAATCCCTTCACGGATACCCTCGCGATGAGCGGCTAACTGCAGGTAGCCGCCCGAGCACGATTGTTGAGGACGAAGTGGCGTTTGTCACTCAGTTCCGTGAAATTGGGTATACGTGTGGGTGATTTTCCCGGGGAGAAGATCGTTAATTGGTGACGAGTTAACACCTATTATTGGATTGTTGCGCCGTTCAGCCCAGTGCCAGGGCGAGCAGCCGGTCCGCCGGGCCGTTGAACCAGTTCTGGTCCCCGGGCAGGGTGCCGCGGTCGGCGAACTGCCAGATCGTGTGGATGCTCCAGCCGGACGGCAGTTCGCCGATGAACGAGTTGTAGCGCGCGATCCAGAGCGGGTTGGCGCCGAACCCGCCGTTGTTCGCGGTGCACCGCTTCCACCAGCTCGTCGATGTGTAGATCGTCGGGAACCGGCCGGTCGCCGCGCGGTAGGTGTCAGAGAAGGCGCGGATCCAGGCGACCATGCCCGCCGCGTCCTTGCCGTAACACGTTTCGCCGTACGGGTTGTACTCCGCGTCGAGCGCGCCGGGGAGGGTCTTGCCGTCGGCCGACCAGCCGCCGCCGTGCGCCAGGAAGTACCGCGCCTGCGCCGCGCCGTCGGAGATGTCCGGCCGCGCGAAGTGGTAGGCGCCGCGGATCAGCCCGGCCTGGTACGAGCCGTTGTACTGCTGCGCGAACTGCGGGTTGACGAAGCCGGTGCCCTCGGTCGCCTTGACGTAGACGAACTTGGCGCCCGCCCCCGCCGCGCCGGGCCAGTCGACCGGGCCCTGGTGCCCGCTGACGTCGTGCCCGAGCTGCTGGTCGTCAGTACCGTACAGCACGTCCGGGCCTTCGCCGACGCCCTCGACCGCGGCGATCTGCGAACCCGCGTAGTGGTCCTCGGCGCCGGCGTAGCCGTCGGCCGCCTTCGCCGGCGCCTGCCCGGCCACGAGCAGGACGGACGCGAGGACGGCGGCGAAGGGCAGCGAACGTCTTTTCACCCTCTTGCTCCCCACCGATCTCGTGAGACTTCTTCAGCCTCACGATGCACCGGCGTCGCCGGATCGGCGAGTCGATGATCACTCGATAGGGTGGGACCCGCAGGTCAGCGCCGCTCGTCGGCGACGGCCTTCAGCAGGTGCTCCGCCGGCACGACGGCGGTGATGAGGTCGTGGGGGTTGATCGCGACCGGGTGCCCGCCCAACAGGTCGACGATGTCGCGGCCGAGCACGGCCCGCGCGTGCGGCCACTCGCGCGGCACCAGTGACTTGCGGGTGTAGGCGGGCACCATGACGCGGCCGTCGGAGTTGTGGAAGCCGATGACGGTCCGCTGCACCGGCGACATCGCGTACACGAACAGCGTCGCGTCGAGGACGACCTTCGGCAGGTCCGACGGCGGGCGGTGTTCGGTGCGGACGAGCTGCAGCAGGTGCTCGAGGTCGTTCGCCGGATCCGGGAAGCCGAGCGCCTTGGGCGAGGGCCGGTACCGGTCGTTGGGGTGGAAGTCCGCGACGACGTCGCCGGCGCCGTTCACCGGGTACGCGCCGACGACCGCCCACGACGGCACCGGGCCGTTCGGGTCGAAGGCCTCGTCGATGACGTAGAGCCAGCTGTCGGGGTTGGCCCGGGCGTTCGCGCGCATCTCCGCGGTGATCTCGGGCGTGCCGTGTTTGCCGGTGCGCCGCGCCTGCTGGCCTTCGCGCCGCGCGGCCCGGTTGTGCTTGCCGTGCCTGCCGGGGCGATCGGCTCCGCTTCCGGTGGGCTGCTGCGAAACCATCCGATCCGCCTCGTCCCGCTGCGCCATCGTCATCCCCACGTTCTCGGGTGTGCCTGCCAAGTCTTGGTGCGCCACTCTACTGTTTGCCCATGGCCTCTTCGCGTTCGGTCGACCCCGGACAGTTACGTGCGGCGGTGCTGGCGGTTTCCCCGTGGTTGCAGGGCGATGCGCCCGCTCCGGCGCGCCCGGAGCTGGCCGCTGCGGTGCGCCTGTCCCTGCGTGCCCTGGCGGCCGACGCACCGGGCCGGACGGTCGAGGTGCGGGTGCCGCCCTTCGCCGCGGTGCAGTGCGTGGAGGGGCCCCGGCACACCCGGGGCACCCCGCCGAACGTGATCGAGACGGACCCGCGCACGTGGCTCGAACTGGCCACCGGGCAACTGGACTGGACCACGGCGGTGGCCGACGGCCGGGTGTCCGCGTCGGGCTCGCGGGCCGACCTCTCGCACTGGCTCCCGCTGCTGCGCGTCTGAAGGGTGGTGCCGGTGGGGACCGGGACTTGCCCTACGGCTTGCGGCCGATCCCGCCCGCGATGGTCCGCTGGGCCACGTTGAGGTCCTTGAGCCGCGGGCCGTCCGGCCACCAGTCGGCGCACCGGACCACGCCCGGGGGCACCATTTCGAGACCCGGGAACAGGTCCTCGATCTCCTTCTGCGTCCGGAAGGTGCCCGAGCCCATCGGGCTGTGCAGGAAGAAGTCCTCCATGCGGCGGGCCGTCGCGGAGTCCTCGTCCTCCGGGTCGAAGAAGTGCGAGATCGCCACGAACGAGCCCGACGGCAGCGCGTCGACGTACTCCTTCATGATCTCCGCCGGCCGCTCGTGCGGGCCGTTGTAGTGGTGCAGGGTGCCCAGCTGGAGGAACGCGACCGGCTGCGAGAAGTCGATGTGCTGCCGGACGACCTCGTTCTGGAGGATCCGCTCCGGCTCGAAGATGTCCTCGGCGACGAAGTGGGTGTTTTCGTTCTCTTCGAGCAGCGCGCGGCCGTGGGCGAGCACGACCGGGTCGTTGTCGATGTAGACGACCCGGATCTCCGGGTTGATCCGCTGGACGACCTGGTGGGTGTTTTCGGCGGTCGGCAGGCCGGAGCCGCAGTCGAGGAACTGGGTGATGCCGGTCTGGCTGGCGAGGAAGCGGCAGGCGCGGATCAGGAAGCCGCGGTTTTCGAACGCGAGGTCCTGCGCCTCCGGGGCGGCCTTCTGCACCTTGTGCAGGACCTCCCGGTCGATCTCGTAGTTGTCCTTCCCGAGCAGGAAGGCGTCGTACACGCGCGCGATGCTCGCTCGGGTCGGGTCGACCCCCACGGGAACTCGTTCGGTCCGGGTCGCGGCGTCGGGCATCTTGAACCTCGCAAGTTCTGTGTTGTAAGTCTCGTGCCCTACGTACAGTAGGACGACGCGCGCATGGGGTAAACCGGGTCACCCCTTTGCGCAAGAAGGCTTAACGTGTACTTTCGGTAGTCGGGCTAGGACCCCCTGGTGACGTGAGCGCGGAAGGGCCGGGAATGAACGCGGTGAACGCGTCCGCAGGTGAACAGAACATCGGCCCGACGGCGCGCCGCATGATCCTGGGCTCCCAGCTGCGCCGGCTCCGCGAAGAGGCCGGCATCACCCGCCAGCAGGCCGGCTACAACATCCGCGGGTCCGAGTCGAAGATCAGCCGGCTGGAGCTGGGCCGGGTCGGGTTCAAGGAACGCGACGTCACCGACCTGCTGACGATGTACGGCGTCGACGACCCGACGGAGCGCCGGGCGTTCCTCGACATGGTCAAGCAGTCGAACGAGCCAGGCTGGTGGCGGCGCTTCGGCGACACCATGCCGAACTGGTTCACCGACCTCGTCGGCCTCGAAGAAGCCGCCGCGCGGATCCAGATCTGGGAGCCGCTGTACGTGTCGGGCCTGCTGCAGATCGAGCCGTACGCGCGGGCGATCTTCAGCCACGGCCGGTCGGAGATGGCCGACGAGCGGGTCGACCAGCTGGTCGCGCTGCGGATGCGGCGGCAGAAGATGTTCAGCAGGCCGGACGCGCCGCGCGTGTGGATGGTGCTCGACGAGTCGGTGCTGTACCGCCCGATCGGGGGGATGAAGGTCCTCAAGCAGCAGATCGAATACCTGCTCGAGATGAGCGCGCTGCCACACGTGTCGATCCAGGTCCTGCCGTATTCGCGCAGTGGCCTTTCGGCGGAGCACGCGTTTTCGCTGCTGCGGTTCGGCGAACCGGAACTGCCGAACATCGCCTACGTCGAGTACATGACCGGGGCGCACTACATCGAGAAGCGCGAAGAGATCGAGAAGTACAGCCGTGCGCTGGACATGCTGGCGGTCGACGCGGAGACGCCCGAGCGGAGCCGGTCGATGCTCGGGAAGCGCCGCCAAGAGATCTGAAACCCTTGTCCAGCCTCGAGGCGAGGGTGTCAGCGTGCTCCCGCTGATCGGTGACTGCTAGTAGTCGTTAGGCCGAACGGGAATGCGTCTATCACCCGATAGGTTAACTGCGATCTTGCAGTTCTTTACCGTGAGAGAACTTTGCAAGAAATTCTGCACGTGCATTTACCGTTGCAGGCACACGTGCTAGCCTCGGCTACGCGGGCAAATGCACATGCATCTGCATTGCCCGCCTGAAGCTTTCCGCATCGAGAGGTGGGAACATGGCTGAGCGATTCGAGAACGGCATCCCGGCCGATCGGCTGTCCGGTGCCGAGTGGCGCAAGGCGAGCTACAGCGGTGCATACGGCAACTGCGTCGAGGTCGCGCCGCTGTCCAACGGGGAGATCGCGATGCGCAACTCGCGGTTCCCGACCGGTCCGGCCCTCGTGTACACGCGTGCCGAGATGGCGGCCTTCCTGGCGGGCGCGAAGGACGGTGAATTCGACGATGTCCTCGGCTGAGGCCGTCGTCCCCGTCTTCGACATCGAGACCGGACTGCAGGAGCTGGTGGCCCGCGGTTACCAGTTCGTCCACCCCGCCGACGAACGCGGCGAGGTCCTCGCCGTCGTCGGCGTGCGGGTGCACGACGACGTGGTGGACGTGGTCCGGCTCAACGCCGAGGACGACGTCGTGGCGACCAGGATGCCCGGCTCCGAAGAGAACATCTTCGAGCCGGAGCGGTGGCTGTGGCGCCGCTGCGGGGAGGGCGCACAGGTGCTGACGGAGATCCTTTCGTTGCCGGATGCGTGTTGACGTACGGCTTGCGGGCCCCGTCCGAAGTGGTCAGAACCACGCCGGGCGGGGCCTGACGCATGTTCGCACCGTCTACACTGAAATCGGCCTGACCACGTCTTCCCAGGAGCTCCTCGGTGGTTTCCGACCCGCAGCTCGTGTCCGACCAGCCCGAACCGGAACCCCGTGAGGAGTGTGGCGTCTTCGGCGTCTGGGCTCCCGGGGAAGAAGTCGCAAAGCTGACCTACTACGGCCTCTACGCCCTGCAGCACCGCGGGCAGGAGGCCGCCGGCATCTCCGTCTCCGACGGCTCGCAGATCGTGGTCTTCAAGGACCTCGGCCTGGTCAGCCAGGTGTTCGACGAGCAGATCCTGCAGTCGCTGCAGGGCCACATCGCCGTCGGCCACTGCCGGTACTCGACCACCGGCGCGACCATCTGGGAGAACGCCCAGCCGATCTTCCGCACCACCGAGACCGGCAGCGGCCTCTCCTTCGCGCACAACGGCAACCTCGTCAACACCGCCGAGCTGCGGGAACGCACCATCGAAGCGGGCCTCAAGCCGCACGCGGGCCTGACCGGCTCGTCCAGCGACTCCGACCTGATCTGCGGGCTGCTCGCCGCGAACGCCGCCGACAAGGGCATCGAGGCCGCCGCCATGGAGCTGCTGCCCACCCTCAAGGGCGCCTTCTGCCTGGTGTTCTCCGACGAAAACACGCTGTACGCGGCCCGCGACCCGCACGGCGTGCACCCGCTGGTGCTCGGCCGGCTCGAGCGCGGCTGGGTCGTCTCGAGCGAGACGGCGGGCCTCGACATCGTCGGCGCGTCCTTCGTCCGCGAGGTCGAGCCGGGCGAGCTCATCGCGATCGACGCCGAGGGCCTGCGCTCTTCGCGGTTCGCGAACCCGGACCCCAAGGGCTGCGTCTTCGAGTACGTCTACCTCGCCCGCCCCGACACCACGATCGCCGGCCGCGGCGTGCACGCCACCCGCGTCGAGATCGGCCGCCGGCTGGCCAGCGAGCAGCCGGTCGAGGCCGACCTGGTGATGCCGGTGCCGGAGTCCGGGACCCCGGCCGCGATCGGCTACGCGCAGGGTTCGGGCATCCCCTACGGCACCGGCCTGGTGAAGAACGCCTACGTCGGGCGCACGTTCATCCAGCCGTCGCAGACCATCCGCCAGCTCGGCATCCGGCTCAAGCTGAACCCGCTGCGCGACGTCATCCGCGGCAAGCGCCTGGTCGTGGTGGACGACTCGATCGTCCGCGGCAACACCCAGCGCGCGCTCGTCCGGATGCTGCGCGAGGCCGGCGCGCTCGAGGTGCACGTCCGGATCGCGTCACCGCCCGTGCGCTGGCCGTGCTTCTACGGCATCGACTTCGCCTCCCGGGCCGAGCTGGTCGCGAACGGCGTCGACCTCGACGGCATCCGGCGCTCGATCGGCGCCGACTCCCTGGGTTACATTTCCCTGGACGGCCTGGTCGCGGCGGCGGAGCAGCCGAAGTCGCGGCTGTGCACGGCATGCTTCTCCGGCGAGTACCCGATCCCGCTGCCGGAGGACGCGCTGATCGGGAAGCACCTGCTCGAAAGCCTCAGTTCAAAGGATGGCGCGACAGTGTCTTCGCTCCCGGTCAGCCCCGCCGGGTACGGTGCCGAAGACGCCGTCCGGCGTCCCTGAGTTCCTTCCAGTAGGGAGTCCGTCCACCGTGAGCGAGTCCACGAGCGCCACGTACGCCGCCGCCGGGGTCAGCATCGACGCCGGCGACCAAGCCGTCGAGCTGCTCAAGCCGCACGCCGAGCGGGCCACGCGACCCGAGGTCATGGGCGGTGTCGGCGGCTTCGCCGGGCTCTTCTCCCTGAAGCTCGACAAGTGGAAGGAGCCGGTGCTCGCGTCCTCGACCGACGGCGTCGGCACCAAGATCGCGGTCGCGCAGGCGCTGGACAAGCACGACACGGTCGGCATCGACCTGGTCGCCATGGTGGTCGACGACCTGGTCGTGACCGGCGCCGAGCCGCTGTTCCTGCAGGACTACATCGCCGTCGGCAAGGTGCACCCGGAGAAGATCGCCGCGCTGGTCGGCGGCATCGCCGAGGGCTGCGTCCGGGCCGGTTGCGCGCTGCTCGGCGGCGAGACCGCCGAGCACCCGGGCCTGATGGGTGAGCACGACTACGACATGTCGGCCACCGGCGTCGGCGTGGTCGAGGCGTCGCAGCTGCTCTCGCCGGAGAAGGTCCGCCCGGGTGACGTCGTGCTGGCCCTCGGCTCGTCCGGCCTGCACTCGAACGGCTACTCGCTGGCCCGGCACGTGCTGCTGGACATCGCCCGGATGCCGCTCGACGGGTACGTCGAGGAGTTCAGCCGCACCTTGGGCGAGGAGATGCTGGAGCCGACGCGGATCTACGCGAAGGACTGCCTCGCGCTCGCCGCCGAGACCGAGGTCCGGACGTTCGCGCACATCACCGGCGGTGGCCTGGAGGCGAACCTCGCCCGCGTCATGCCGCGCGGCCTGGTCGCCCGGCTCGACCGCGGCACCTGGACGCCGGCGCCGGTGTTCGCGCTGATCGGCCAGCGCGGCAAGGTCGAGCGGGCTGAGCTGGAGAAGACGTTCAACATGGGGGTCGGCATGGTCGCGATCGTCGGCGCCGAGGACGTCGACCGGGCGCTGGCCATGCTCACCGCGCGGCACGTCCCGGCGTGGGTGCTCGGCGACGTCCAGCCCGCCGACGACGTCGACGGCCCGCGCGCGGTCCTCTCGGGTGATCACCCGCGGTTCTGAAACGCCCTTGCTCGTGGCTGTCACACTTGGGGTGTGGCAGCCGAAGACGTGGTGGTCGGCTCCCGGTTCACGATCCCGGGAGCCGAGTTGAGCGAGCGCTTTTCGCGGTCGTCCGGCCCGGGCGGCCAAGGCGTGAACACCACGGACTCGCGGGTGGAGCTGTCCTTCGACGTCGCTTCGTCGCCGTCGATCCCGGAGCACCTGCGTGACCGGGTGCTGACCGGGCTCGGCTCGCGGCTGGTCGACGGCGTCCTGACGATCGCGGCCAGCGAACACCGGTCGCAGCTGCAGAACCGCGAGGCCGCGCGGGGGCGGCTGGCCAACCTGCTGATGGACGCGTCCGCGCCGCCGCCGGCCAAGCGGCGCCCCACGAAGCCGTCCCGCGGTTCGAAGGAGCGCCGCCTGGCGTCGAAGAAGCGCCGGAGCGACGTGAAGAAGGGCCGCTCCGGCCGCTTCGACGACTAACTCGCCAGCGACAGGTGCACGCACTCGCCCGCCGGCCGGTAGCCGACGCGGGCGTAGACGTTGCCGATCCCCAGGTCGCCCGGGGTGAGGAACGCCGTGTGCGCGCCGGCCTCGTGGACCGCGCGGGTGAGGTGCGCGGTGAGCGCCGCCGCGATCCCGCGGCCGCGGTAAGGCTCGAGCACGGCGATCCCGGCGATCTCGGTGGTGCCGTCGACGATTTCGAGGGCGAGCCCGCCGCCGACGACCACGCCGTCGTCTTCCGCGAGCAGGTGCCGCACGCCGGCTTCGAGACCGGTCTTGAGCTGCTCGATCTCTGCGTCGCCGATTTCCGCGGGTTCGCCGAAGGCCGTGTTCTGCGCTTCCCGCATCCGCCGGAAGTCCTCATCGGACTCCGGCACGCGCAGCCGGATCCCGGCCGGGACCGGCCGGTCGACCCGCTCGGCCGGCGGGCACGTCATCAACGGCACCCGCCGTTCGAGCTCGTACCCGGCTCCGACCAGCAGTTTCTCCAGGTCGGGAGCGACGTCGGTGAAGTACTCCAGCCGCGGGAGCAGGTCCCGCCGCCGGTAGGCCGCGGTGAGCGCGTCGATCTCGGCCGGCGTCGGCCGTGCGCCGTCGTCCGGGATCGCGTAGTTGAGCATCGGGTGGGGCGTGCCCGGCGAGTAGGTGGCGAGGAACGGGCCGACCCGCTCGGTTTCGCGGCCGCGTGGTGCGGTCGCGCGGACATAGTTCTGGATAGCGGACATTGCTGGTTGGAGCCCTTTCGAGAGCACGTCAAGGAACCGCAGCCAACGGGCATGCGGGCAGAACGCTGGGCGCCGGGCCTAGCGAGGGCCGACGCCGGAGACGGCGCCAGGCATAGGCGGTCATTCCTTGAAGTCGAAGTGGCTCTTCCCGGCCATGGTCGCACGGCCGGCAACCGGATTTACTGGCGTTTCGGGTGGGCGATGGCCGCGTAGCGTGCGTCCCACACGGATCTCGGCACCCTCAGCCGGAGCGCCGGGGCTTCGCAGATGGTTCGGCGTGGCAGCGGGATCGCGACCGGGACCGGCGGTGCCGCGTCCAGCGCGCGCCAGCCCCGGCGGCTCAGCGCCGCGCCGAGCGTGGCGCCCGCGGTGTTGAGCAGGACGTCGTCGGCCGACGTCACGCGGCCGGTGTGGATCAGATATTGCGTACCTTCCACCAGCACGGACGCCACCAGCGCGGCCAGCGCGATGCGCGGCAGCGCGCGCAGGCGGCGGATCCGCAGGGGCAGCAGCGCGCCGAGCGGGCAGAGCAGCAGGACGTTGCCGATCACCTGCCAGAGTGACCCGTCACTGCCGAGCGCCGCGACGACGTCGGCGCCCGGCACCAGGTCGAGCGAGCTCTCGCCGGAGCCGCCGACAGGCATCGTGACCAGGCAAAACACCAGAAAGGCGACGAGCAGGGCGGCGCAGTCGACGGCGGCCGTCGCGCTCGCGCGGCGGGCGGCCATTCTCCGGCGGCGCCTCGCCGCGAGCAATGGCCAGCCGAGCAGCGCGTACGGCAGCGCGATGGCCGAAATCGGAATCATCCCCCAGAAGGCGCGCAGCAGAGCTCCCATGCGCCTCCCTTCTCGAACCCCTCAAGACCTTCAGTGCGCATTGCGAACGACCCCTTGCAAGATCACCTTCGCATCACGAGATCGACTCGGCATTCCGAGCGGACCGCACTATTCGGTGATCTTTCCGCTGGCGCCGGTTATCCGATCATGGTTTGGTCAGGAGGCACACTGTCCACAGTGGAGGCTGTGGACAACCCTGTGGATGAATTCCGGGGAAAACTCGGAAAGCGTTGTGCTGCAACGAAAAGACGTGAAGCCGGCCTGTGTACTACTTCGCGGCCAGTGCGCGCGCCTGCTCGAGCAGCCGCTGCAGGTGGAGGCCGCGCCGAACGTCGCAGGGGTGGGTCGTCGTGCTGCTCGCGATCATCGCGGCGAAATCGTCCAGCAGTGCGGTGTAGGACTCCTGCGCCGAGCCCGGTTTGCGCCCGAGTGTCCGGTAACCGTGCCGGCCCCAGACGGCGACCTCGACGACGGTCGGCTGCACCGGCAGCCGCAGCGAGAGCGTGGCCGTGCTGATCACGCCGCCGTCGTGCGCGAGCATCAGGTGCCAGAGGTCGCCGGGGCTCTGCCGGGCCGCCACGACCTCGGTGATCGGGCCGAGCGCGGCGTCGAGCAGGTCGAGGGCGTGCGGGCCGATGTCGGACAGCGCGCCGCCGTCGTCCTGCCGCCACTCCGAGGCGGCGTACTGGCCGCCGAGCAGCGCGCCGGACAGCCAGCGCGCCCCGCCGCCCGTCCAGCCGCCCGCCTGGGCGAGGCCGGCGAGCCACTCCTGCGTCTGCGCCGAGTAGCGCAGGGTCAGCACCACGAGTGCGGCCACGTCGGCGGACGCGACCGCGTCGGCCAGCCGCTGCGCACCGGCGAGGTCGGCGGCGATCGGCTTCTCCAGGATCAGGTGCTTCCCGGCCTCGGCCGCGCGCACGCCCAGCTCGGCCTGGATCGACGGCGGGACGGCGAACGCGACCGCGTCCACCTGCTCGAACAGCTCCTCGACGCTGCCGGCGGCGGTTGCGCAGTGCGTCTCCGCAAGCGTTTGCGCCGCTTCGGGCCGCCGGGCCCAGACCGCGGTCAGCGCGGTGCCGGGGTGATCCGCCAGTCCGGGTGCGTGGATCGTCGTCGCCCACGGGCCGGCGCCGATCAGGCCGACGCGCAGCTGTCCGTCCGCGATGAGCTGTCCCACGGCCCGCAGTCTAGGTGTGGTCCGTGTCGCTCCGGAACCGCGTCCGGGCTGGTTAAGGTTCTTGCATGATCGCCTCCCGTTTCGCCGTTGTTTGCGCTCTTCTGTTCGGCGCCGCTTTCCTGGGCGCCGCACCGGCGTCGGCGACGGGAACCGACGGGGCTTGCCCGGAGGGCGGCGGCGTGACGGTGGTCGTCGACTTCGGCGACCTCGGGCCCGGGTCGCTGGTCCGCTGCGCCGCCGGCACGCCCGCGAACGGCATCGCCGCCCTGCAGGAGGCCGGGATCGAGGTGGCCGGTTCGCAGAAGTACGGCCTCGCGGTGGCCTGCCGGATCAACGGCAAGCCGGGCCCGGACGTCGAGTCCTGCGCCGGGATGCCGTCGGCGACGGCGTACTGGAGCTACTGGCACTCCTCCGCCGGAGGCAGCTGGACGTCGAGCCAGGAAGGCGCCCAGACGGCGAAGCCGGCGCCGGGTGGGTTCGAGGGGTGGGCGTTCGCGCGGCCGAAGTCGGCGAACGACCTGCCGGCGCCGCCGCGCGTGCCGCCGGTCCGGCAGACCGGGACGGCTGTCCCGGACGTCTCGAAGGCCGGCGACGTCGGATTCCCGTGGGGCTTCGTGATCGGTGCCGCCGTGGTCCTGGTGCTCGGTGGCGCGGGCGTGTTCGTCGCGTCGCGCCGGCGGCGTCGGCGTGCGCAGTAGGGCGCTGCACCCCGGCGCCTGGTGGGCCTGGGCGCTCGCGCTGGCCGTCGCCGCCAGCCGGACGACGAACCCGCTGTTGCTCGGCCTGATCATCGCGGTCGCCGGGTTCGTCGTGGCGAACCGCCGGAGTGACGCGCCCTGGGCGCTGGCGTTCCGGCTGTACGTCTACGTCGGCGCGCTGATCGTCGCCTCCCGGGTGCTGTTCCGGATCCTCATCGGCGGTGACGACGGCGGGCACGTGCTGTTCACGCTGCCGCGCATCCCGCTCGCCGCCGGGTTGTCCCTGTTCGGGCCGGTGTCGGCGGAGGCGCTGCTGGGCGGCTTCTACGACGGGTTGCGGCTGGCGACGATGGTCGTCTGCGTCGGCGCGGCGAACGCACTGGCCAACCCGAAACGCCTGCTCAAGGCGGTTCCGGGAGCGTTGTACGAGGTCGGGACGGCGGTGACGGTGGCGCTCACGGTCGCCCCGCAGCTCGTCGAGAGCGTGCAGCGCGTGCGGCGGGCCCGCCGGCTGCGGGCGGGCCGGATTCGCGGGCTGCGGGCGGTGAAGGGCATCGTGGTGCCCGTGCTGGCGGACGCGATGGACCGATCGCTGCGGCTGGCGGCCGCGATGGACTCCCGGGGCTACGGCCGCCGGGCGTACCTGAGCTTCGGGCTGCGGGCGCTGATCGCGTCCTGCGTCCTGGCCGGGCTGGTCGGTGTCTGCGTCGGCGTCTACGGCGTGCTCGACGGGACGTCGTCCTGGCTCGGCGTGCTGTTGCTGGCGGCCGGGCTGGGCGTGGCGGTCGTCGGCTTCGTCCTCGGCGGGCGCAGGGTTCGGCGGACGGCGTACCGGCCGGACCCGTGGGGCCGGCCGGAGACGCTGGTCGTCGCGGCTGGCGTCGGGGCGTGCGCGCTGCTGTTCGCGACCGCGCGGATCGACCCGGGACGGCTGTTCCCTTCGCTGAGCCCGCTGCGCTGGCCGGAGGTTTCCTGGGTGCACGCGTTGTCCGTGCTGGTGGCGGTGCTGCCGGCGTTCCTCGCACCCCGCGTCCCGGAGGTCGTCCGATGATCGAGTTTTCGCAGGTCACGGTGACCTACCCGGACGCCGCGCGCCCGGTGCTGTCGGACGTGACGCTGCAGGTCGAAGAGGGCGAGTTGTGCCTGGTCGCCGGCCCGACGGGGGCGGGGAAGTCGACGTTCCTCGGCGCGCTCAACGGTCTCGTCCCGCACTTCACCGGCGGTCGGCTGTCCGGCCGCGTCGTCGTCGGTGGTCTCGACACGGCTCTGCACCCGCCGCGGGAGCTGGCTTCGGTCGTCGGCGTCATCGGGCAGGACCCGCTCGCCGGGTTCGTGACGGACACCGTCGAGGAAGAACTCGCGTACGCGATGGAGCAGCTGGCGGTGCCGCCGGACGTCATGCGCAAGCGCGTCGAGGAAACCCTGGACCTGCTGGGCATCGCGGACCTGCGCAACCGTCCACTTCGGACGCTGTCGGGCGGGCAGCAGCAGCGGGTCGCCATCGGCTCGGTGCTGACGGCGCACCCTTCGGTGGTCGTGCTGGACGAGCCGACGTCGGCGCTGGACCCGACGGCCGCCGAGGACGTGCTCGCCGCGATCACCCGGCTGGTGCACGACCTGGGCACGACGGTGATCGTCGCGGAGCACCGGATGGAGCGGGTGGCCCAGTACGCGGACCGGCTGCTGTACCTGCCGGGCGACGGCTCGGTCCGGTCGGGACCGCCGGCCGAGATCCTGGCGACGTCGTCGATCGCGCCCCCGATCGCCGAGCTCGGGCGGCTGGCGGGCTGGTCGCCGCTGCCGCTTTCGGTCCGGGACGCGCGGCGGGTCGCCGGGCCGCTGCGCGCTCGGCTTCAGAAATTGTCGGTGGTGGGTCGTAGTCTCTCGGTGACCGGTTCGGCACTGGACGTGAGAGGGGTGGTGGTCCGATACGGAGATGTCCTGGCGGTACGCGGGGTGAGCCTGCGTGTCGGACCGGGCGAGGTAGTCGCGCTGATGGGACGCAACGGCTCCGGCAAGTCGTCGCTTCTCTGGGCGGTGCAGGGCAGCGGCCCGAGGTCGGCGGGGAAGGTCGACGTCGGTGGCGCGGACCCGGCATCACTCAAGCCACGAGCGGCCCGTCAGCGCGTCGGCCTGGTCCCGCAAACCCCGGCCGACCTGCTGTACCTCGATTCGGTGGACGCCGAGTGCGCACAGGCGGACACCGAGTCGCAGGTGGCGGCGGGAACGGCCCGGGCCCTGCTGGACAGGCTCGCTCCGGGAGTCGCCGGTGAAGCGCACCCCGGCGACCTCTCGGAAGGGCAGCGACTGGCGTTGGTGCTGGCGATCCAGCTGGCGTCGGCCCCACCGCTGGTCCTGCTCGACGAGCCGACCCGCGGCCTCGACTACCACGCGAAAAGGCGCTTCGCGGCGACCCTGCGAGAGCTGGCCTCGCAGGGCCACGCGGTAGTGCTGGCCACCCACGACGTCGAGTTCGTGGCAGCGGTGGCCGACCGCGTGGTGGTCATGGCCGAGGGCGAGGTGGTGGCGGACGGCCCGACGAAGGAGGTGGTCGTCGCCTCGCCGGCGTTCGCCCCGCAGGTGGCGAAGATCCTCGCCCCGGAGCGGTGGCTGACGGTGGACGAGGTAGCGGAGGCACTGGCATGAGAACGGGGAGGGTGGGGAGGGGGCGGGGCGGGGGGCCCACACCGGCGCCGACCTGCGTCTCCAGGCGGGCCCCGAGCGTATCGGCGCCTGCCTGCACCGAGCGGCCATGCTCGTCGGGGCGCGCCTGTGCGACCGGGTGCCGGCGGAGGTGACTCCGGTATGACCGATTTCCCCGGCCCGCCGCCCCGTGCCGTTCGGCTGGCCCCGCGGCCCGTGTTGGTTTTCACCGTCGCGAGCCTCCTCGCCTGCCCGCACCGAGCGGCCATGCCCGCCGGGGCGCGCCCGTGCGACCGGGTGCCAGGGGAGGTGACCCCGGTATGACCGACTTCCTCGGCTCGCCGCCCCGTGCCGTTCGGCTGGCCCCGCGGCCCGCGTTGGTTCTCACCATCGCGAGCCTCCTCGGGCTGGCCATGTTCTGCTGGCCGCTCTTCGCGCACCCGCAGCCGACCGCGGCCGCGCACACCGCCGATGCCCCCTTCGTCTTCATGGCGACCCTGCCGGTGCTGATCCTCGTCGTCCTGGCCGAGCTTTCCCGTGGGGGCATCGACGCCAAAGCGCTCGCTCTCCTCGGCGTGCTCTCGGCCGTCAACGCCGGGCTCCGGCCACTCGGCGCGGGCACCGGCGGGATCGAGCTGGTTTTCTTCCTGCTCGTCCTCGCCGGCCGTGTCTTCGGCCCCGGGTTCGGCTTCGTGCTCGGCTCCACGTCCCTGTTCACCAGCGCGCTGCTCACCGCCGGGGTCGGGCCGTGGTTGCCGTTCCAGATGCTGGCGTCGTCGCTGATCGGGCTCGGGGCCGGCCTGCTGCCACGAAAACCGCGCGGCAAAGCCGAGATCGCGATGCTGGTCGGCTACGGCGTCTTCGCGGCCTACTTCTTCGGCATGCTGATGAGCCTGTGGTCGTGGCCGTTCCTCGCCGGGGACAGCACGCAGCTCGGCTTCGTGCCCGGTGCGCCGCCGGCGGAAAACCTGCGCCGGTTCGCCGTCTACACCGTCCTGACGTCGACCCTCGGCTGGGACACCGGCCGCGCGATCACGAACGCCGTCGCCATCGTGCTGCTGGGGCCCGCCGTTCTGGCCGTACTGCGGCGCGCCGCGAGGCGGGCGGCGTTCGACGCGCCCGTGACCTTCGACCGGCCGGCAGCCCGTCAGCCGTAGGAGTAGAAGCCGCGGCCCGTCTTCTTGCCGAGGAGACCCGCGTCCACCATGCGCAGCAGCAGCGGCGGTGACGAGTACAGCGGCTCCTTGAACTCCGCGTACATCGAGTCCGCGATGGCCTTGACCGTGTCCAGCCCGATCAGGTCGGACAGCCGCAGCGGGCCCATCGGGTGGGCCGTGCCCAGCTCCATGCCGCGGTCGATGTCCTCGGCCGACGCGAAGCCCGACTCGATCATGCGGATCGCCGAAAGCAGGTACGGCACCAGCAGCGAGTTCACGATGAAGCCGGCGCGGTCCTGCGAGCGGATCACGGTCTTGCCCAGCGCCGTTGTCGCGTGCTCCTCCGCGCGGCGGGCCGTCTCCTCGCTGGTCAGCAGCGAGGGCACCAGCTCCACCAGCGGCAGCACCGGCACGGGGTTGAAGAAGTGGATGCCGACCACCTGCTGCGGCCGGCCCGTGGCCATGCCCAGCTTCATGATCGGGATCGACGACGTGTTGGACGCGAACAGCGCGTCCTCGGCCTCGACGATCTTGTCCAGCTGGCGGAAGACGTCGACCTTCGCCTGTTCCTGCTCGAGGATCGCCTCGACGACCAGTTCGCGGTCGGCGAACTCGGCGATGTCCGTGGTGAACCGGATCCGGGCGAGGGCGGCGTCGGCGTCTTCGGTGGTCAGCTTGCCGCTCTTGACGCCGCGTTGCAGCGACTTCTCGATGCGTGCCCTGCCCGCGTCGAGCGCCGGCTGGTTCACCTCGGTGATCACGACGTCCAACCCGGACCGCGCGTGCACCTCGGCGATGCCGGACCCCATGAGGCCCGCCCCGACGACTCCAACCCGACTTACCACCGGCTCACTCCTTCATCGATCCGCAGCCCGCGCGCCTGTGGGCGCAACCCGAGGGCAGCACGCAGCGCGCGAGGGCGGTCGCCGGGTGGTGCCCGGCTACGCCCTCGCGCGGTTACGCGTGCTCAACGACGGTACTCGTCGTACCCGTCGTCGTACGGGTCTTCATACCGGCTGTCGGCAGGGTCCTCGTGGTGGTTGTCACTGGAGGAGTTACTCGACAGCTCGCGCTGCAAAGCATCGAAGTCGGTCTCGTGCGAGCTGTACTTGAGCTCACGCGCCACCTTCGTCTGCTTGGCCTTAGCCCGGCCGCGCCCCATGGCTCGACCCCCTCGCACAGGGGCGGGGCGGCCGGGGGAATCGGCGGCCCCGCATCGTCTCGACAATTCTTTCCTGCTCACACCGTACCGTGTCCGGGGGGGTCGATGCGACGTGGCACGGTGTGCCGGTCGCGACAGTGTTCGCCGGACACCGGTTACCGGCCGGTCGGTGGCGATCGGTGCAGGTAGACGTGCCACGATCTACCCGTGCTCCGTCCCTTCGTGGCTTACCTGCGGGTGTACGAACCCCTGCTCGCCCTGGGCGATCCGCCGGACGAGCGGCTGCGTGCGGCCGTCGCGGCGGCCAAGCTGAGGCGGACGGACGCGGGGGCGCGCGAGCAGGCCATGTGGCTCAAGTCACAGGTGGCGGCGCCGCGGCGGCTGCTGCCCGCCGAGCTCGCCGACGGCCGTCCGGCGCCGAGCCTGCTGACCGACGTCCTGGTGCTGGACCCCGCGGAAGTGCCGGGCGGCAAGGCCGAGCACGGCCCGCTCGTCTGCCCGCTGGAGCTGCGGGCGCGGTCGGCGGCCGCACTGGTCACCTTCCTCGGCGACGCCCACCCCGCGCTGAAGAACGTCGTCCTCGACGAAGGTGGCTTCACCCAGGAGACGATCCGGGCCCGGACGAAGTCGGCGATGGTGGACCTGAGCACGTCGGCGGCGCACACGTTGTCGACGACCTGGACGGTGCCGCTGCCGTGGTTCGTCCTGATCGAGCCGGAAGAGCGGCGCCTGGTGCTCGGCGACGGCCGCGCCGACCCGCGGCGCGAGCTGTCCTGGCGCGCGACCCTCGCCGACGCGCAGCACCGCGCCCGCGAGGCCGGCGAGCTGCTGGAGCAGACGTTCGGCGACTCCGGGCCGGGCCGCGTGCTGTTCGAGACGCGCCGCTGGCTGGACAACTTCGACGAGCACTCGGTGGTCGAGCTCGACTACGGCGGCCTGGTGCAGCTGTTCACGGACCCGGTCCTGGAGGCCGACAACACCGCGGACGAGGTGCACGACATCCTGGACGCCCTGCGCTCGGGCAACGTCGAGGAGCTGGCCGAGCTGTTCTCCGACCTGCGCGAGTTCTGGGGCGACGTGGCCGCCCGCGAGCGCGCCAACTAGTGGACAACCGGCCGGTCCGGGCAGCCGTCCGGCCCGGAACTGTCGGTGCTTGCCGGTAGCGTGGAAAACGGGGGCCTGCTCAGTCACGCACGCGCAGCTCACCGGCCCTCTCGCGCCCCCACCGCGGCTGCCGGTGCGCGGTTTCGATACAGCAGGCGGGCCTGCCGCGATCAGCCATGGGGTGCCTGCGCGCGGGGGCTTGGTCGGCAGGCGACCGGGCCCGATCAGCAGCGGGGTTTGATCCGCTGGGCGCACGCCTCGCGGGCCGCCTGTCAGCGCAGCTCCGGTACCCGGATCTCGCCCACCGGCTGCCCGCCGCCGGATACCGTCGGCCGCGCCAGGTTCTCGAGGCTCGATACGTCCACCCCGAGGTACCGGAGGGCCGAAACCGCCAGCGGTGCGCAAGCCCGCTTCGCGCCGTCGTCCATCTTCATCGCCACCGCGAACCCGTCCGGTAGTGCGAACGCCTGGACTCCCTCCGCGCCCGCCTTGGCGACCAGACCCTCCACACCGGACATCAACGCCGTGTCCTCGCGGCCCGTCCCCGCCACCAGCCACGGGTGCGCGCGCATCGCCGAAGCCACCTCCGCCGAAGGACCTTCGGCAGCGGCGGCGATCCGGCCGAACGCGCGGGCCAGCCCCGTCAGGGAAAACGCGAACAGGGGCGCGCCGCACCCGTCGACACCCGTGTGGGCGATCGGCTCGCCCGTCAGCGATGAAACAGCAGCAGCGAGCGACTGCTGCAGCGGGTGATCCGGCGAGGTGTAGCCCGAGACCGGCCAGCCCGCCCGGACGCACGTCGTCAGCATGGCCGTGTGCTTGCCCGAACAGTTCATCATCACCCGGCGCGGCTCGGCCGCGTCGCGCATGCTCGGGACGTGCAGCGGGAAGTCCGGCGGGCACGCCAAGTCGGTCTCGCTCAGGCCGGCGGACGAGAGCAGCTCCAGGACCCGCTTCACGTGCCCGGGCTCGCCCGAATGCGACGCGCACGCCAGCGCCAGGTCCTCGCCCGTGAAGTCCAGCCCCGCGCGCAGCATCCCGACCGCCTGCAGCGGCTTGTTCGACGACCGCGGGTACACCGGCGAGACCACGTCTCCCAGGGCCAGCCGGACAGCACCCTCCGGGCCGGTGATCACCAACGCGCCCCGGTGGACGCTTTCGACGAAGCCGGACCGGACGACTTCGGCGAGCACGGGGTTGGTCACTCGGCGCGGCCGCCCTCGTTCTCCAGCAGCTCGTCCACTGTGGCCGATCCCTGCTGGTAGCGCTTCGCGATCTCGGCGTTCAGCGTGTCCATCACGCCTTGCACTTCGCGGCGGAACGACGACACCGACAGCTCTTCGCGCGCGTACGTGTCCAAAGCGGAGGCGAGCTTCTCGTCCGACAGGGACTCGACGTCGGTCAGGTCCGTGTCGCCGATCAGGGCTTCCGCGTGGCGCCGGTGCTCGCCGGCGCGGGACGGCTCCAGCTGCTGGTGACGGCCCGAGCCCGCCGCCGGGCCCAGTGCGTTGTCCGCCAGGATCGTCGCCAGCTGGTCGACAATGCTCGCTTCGCCGCCGGAACTGCGCCGGGCCTGCTCCGCGCGCACGATGTCGATCCGGGCGTGCAGGAGGCGGCGCAGGTAGGACAGGTCGGTCTCTTCCTGCGCGGCTTCGTCACGCCGCTCGCGCAGCACGTTCAGCGGCAGTTCACCCAGGCCGCTGAGGTACCCCGGGCCGAGCACGCGGTCGATCCGCCGCCTGCCACCGGGCCGCACTTCGATCACAGCGCAGTTTATCCCGGTTGAGCGTGATCTCGCTGTCAGGGGCTTTCGTTCAGCCACGGAGTTGCGCCGCTGCCGCACGCCCCGGCGCGGGCTGTTCCGAGGGCACGGAGTCGGGGTCGATGGCCGCCTGGACGAGGTTGTCCTCCGCGCCCGCCAGCAGCTCCGCGCCCACCGGCGTCGAGCGCTTGACCAGCGCCAACGCGATCGGACCGAGCTCGTGGTGCTGGATCACCGTGCCGATCCGGCCGACCGTCCGGCCGTCCAGCAGCACCGGGTCGCCGGTCTCCGGGGTGACCTCGGGCGAACCGTCGAGGTGCAGCAACAACAGGTTCCGCGGCGGACGTCCCACGTTGTGGACTTTCGACACCGTTTCCTGGCCGCGGTAGCAGCCCTTCGCGACGTGTGCGGCCGAGCCGACCCAGCCCACCTCGTGCGGGATGGTGCGGTCGTCGGTGTCGACGCCCAGCCGCGGCCGCACCGACTCGACGCGCAGGGCGTCGAACACCCAGCTGCCCGCCGCTCGCGCGCCCGCGTCCGTGAGCTTCTTCCACCAGTCCGCCAGCGCCGCGCGCGGCACCGCCAGGTCGACGCTCCACCGGCCCGGCCACGGCATCCGCCGCGCGAAGCCGCCACCCGGCAGCGCCGCCACGGCGTACGGCTCGGGGCCGACTTCGGCGCCGACCGCGCTCAGCACGCGTTCGGCGTCCGGGCCAAGCACGGTGAGCAGCGCCAGTTCGTCCGTCGCGTCCCGGATGTCCACCTTGGACCAGAACTTCATCGCCTCGAGGTACTCGCGCAGCGTCTGGGGGCCGCCCTTGGGCAGCGCGCTGGTGACGCGCGGGGCCGGGTCGCTGTCGAGGTACACCGTGCCGTCGAGGTGCGCGAGCACCATGTGCGTTTCGACACGGCCCTGGCTGTCGAGGACCAGCGCCTCGGTGCCGGACCCCTCGGCCAGCCCGGTCACGTGCTGCGAGATGACCAGGTGCAGCCAGGACAGCCGTTCTTCGCCGGTCACGGCGAGGAACTCGCGGTGCGAGCGGTCGATCACGACCACGCTGCGCGAGGCCGTGCGCTGCTCCGCGAAGGGGTCTCCCCAGTGCCAGGGGACGCCGGCTTCGGGGTGGTCGTCAGGCGGTGGGATCGATCCGGGCACGTCCAGCAGCGGCGAGCGGTACGGCATGACCCTCAGCCTAGGTGAGTACCGTGGCCGCATGCGCGTCCTCGTCTTCCTCGACGGAACCCCGGCCGACCCCGATGTGGCCCAGATCAAGGTCGACGACCTCGGGCTGATGCGCGGCGACGGCGTCTTCGAGACGATCCTCGTCGTCGACGGCAAGCCCCGCGAACTCCGGCCGCACCTCGAGCGGCTGGCCCGTTCGGCGGCCATGCTCGACCTCCCCGAGCCGGACCTCGCGGCCTGGGAACGGGTCGTTTCGATGGTGCTCGAACGGTGGGCCGGCGGCGCGGAAATGGTGCTGAAACTCGTGTACACGAGGGGATCCGAAGCCGACCCGGCCGCGGCGCCGACCGGCTTCGCGCTGGGTTCGGAGGTCGCGCCGTCGATCATCAAGGCGCGTGCCGAAGGTGTCGCCGCGATCACCCTCGAACGCGGTTTCCCGCCGGATCTCGCCGAGCGCGCGCCGTGGCTGCTGCTCGGCGCGAAGCCGCTTTCGTACGCGATGAACATGGCCGCCGTGCGGGAGGCGGGCCGTCGCGGTGCCGAAGATGTGATTTTCACCGCGGCCGACGGATCGATCTTCGAGGGGCCGACGTCGACCGTCGTGCTCGCCAAGGGGCGGACCCTCTACACGCCGCCGTCGAGCATCGGGATCCTGCCGGGCACCACCCAGGCCGCGCTGTTCCGCGGCGCCGAGAAGGCGGGCTGGGCGGTCAAGGTGGAGCCGCTGACCGTGCGTGACCTCGTCGAGGGTGACGGCGTGTTCATGGCCTCCAGCGTCCGCAAGCTGACCCGGGTGCACACGCTCGACGGCGAGCGGCTGCCCGACTCCGCGGCGGTGTACGGCGAGCTCGTCGCGGCCTACGAAGCCGAATACGCCTGACCCTGGCTGATCCGGACGACGGCGGGAGCGACCTCTTCGGCGCGGTAGGCGGCGATCTTGTGGTGCCCGTCGATGATCAGCTCGCGTTCGCCGTCGGCCAGCACCACCGCGACCGGCCGGTGCCCGGTGCGGATGGCCGTCCGGTAGTAGCCCACGCGGGCCTCGTCCGACGGCGGCCAGGCGTCGGTCGGCGTGAGCTGCCTGCCGTCCGGCAGCCGTTCCGGGCCGCTCACCCGGTAGTCGCCGTCGACGAGCAGGTCGAGCACCGGCCCGAGGGTGGTGGCCAGCGGACGGCGCAGCTGCCCGGTGGCCAGCGCGATCCGCAGCGACTGCGGCAGCTCCGCCCGCGCCCGCGCGTTCACGTCGAGGAAACCCGTGCCACCGCTGATCGTCACCTGTTCCACGCTTATGAGGACGGGTGGCGGCGCGACATGGTTCCAGCCCCTACCCGGACGGGTGCACCGGGTGATCCGGGTCTCACCCGCGCGGCGGTACGCCTTGCTCAGGAAGGCCGGAAGCGGATTCGGGTACCCGGCCGAGCCTGCGCGAGGGCGCCCAGCGCGGCCGCTTTCACGACGGCTGCGACGGGGTAGCCGCCGGTGGTCGGGTGATCGGCGAGGAACACCACCGGCAGCCCGCTCGGGGGCACCTGGATCGCGCCGGTGACGACGCCCTCGCTGGGCAGCTCGCCGTCGACGGCCCGGCGCAGCGGCGTCCCGGCCAGGCGCAGGCCGACCCGGTTCGACTCGGCCGTGACCGTCCACCCCGCCGAGAGGCCGCCGGCGGGGTCCTCGAACCAGTCGTCGCGCGGACCGAGCGTCACGGGCACCACGAGCTCGGACGGCGCCCGAGCAGGCACGACGACGTCCGCACCGGTGGGGATCCCGGGCTCGCCGAGCGGCAGGACGTCTCCGGCGCGCAACGGCTCCGGGCCGATGCCGGAGAGGACGTCCCGGGACCGGCTGCCCAGCACCGGCTCCACCGCGATGCCCCCGGAGACGGCCAGGTAGCAGCGCAGGCCCGCGGAAGGCGTGCCCAGCGTCAGCGTCTGCCCCGCGCGGACCGCCAGCGGCGTGTGGGACCCGGCGGGACGGCCGTCGACCCGGACGTCGACCGCCGGGCCGGTGACCGCCGCCGTCACCGTGGCCGTGAACCGCACGGAGAGGCCGCCGAACAGGGCTTCGATCCCGGCCGCGTCCTCGGGGTTGCCGGCGAGCCGGTTCGCCAGCCGCAGCGACGGCCGGTCGAGTGCTCCCGACGGCGCGACCCCGAGGTGGGCGTACCCGGGCCGGCCGAGGTCCTCGACCAGCGCGTACCGCCCGGGATCGAGCACTTCCAGGCTCCTCACCGGATACTCCGGAAGCGCACGCGGTCCCCGGGTGCGAACAACGCGGGCGGGTCGGCGTGGGGGTCGAACAGCGTCGCCGACGTGTGCCCGAGCAGCCGCCAGCCGCCCGGTGACTCGCGCGGGTAGACGCCGGTGAACTCGCCGGCGATCCCCACCGACCCGGCCGGGACGCGGGTCCGCGGCGACTCCAAACGAGGCTGCCGGAGCTGCGGCGGAAGCCCGGTCAGGTAGCCGAAGCCGGGCGCGAAGCCGGTGAACGCGACCGTGTAGACCGCTTCGGCGTGCATCGAGACGACGGCCTCGGGCGAAACCCCGGCGTCGGCGGCGATCAGGGAAAGGTCCTCGCCGTCGTAGCGGACGTCGAGGGTCACTTCGCGCGGCTCGGCCGAGGGCGGGTGCGTGAGATCGGCGGCGTCGAGCAAGGCCCGCACGGCCACGACGCCGCCGACGACCAGCAGGCTGCGCGCGCCCGGAACGAGGTCGACGACCCCGGGCGGGCGCGCGGCGAGCACGGTCGCGTGGGCGGCCCGCATCTGCTCCAGCGAGTCGCAGTCGAGCAGGGCGGCGTCCTCGCCGCACCGCCGCCACCGCACGGCGTCAGCCGGCGACGCGGTGCAGCAGCGCCGAGGTGTGCGGCTGCATCTCCTGGCCCACCATCGCCCGCTCCTCGACGTAACCGAGGGAACCTTCGATCAGGCCGTACAGGCGCTGGGCCGCGGTGACGTCCTTGGCCGTGGCCGTGCGGATCACCGCGTCGGTGCCGAGCTCCCAGGACGTCTGGTTGCGCGGCTTGCCGTAGTACAGCTCGACGATGCCGGTGTTGTGCGTCAGCAGCAGCTCGATCGTGTCGTCCGCCTGCGGCCGCCAGAACCCGGACTCGCGGGCCGCGGGGCGGATGACGTTGCCGTCGTCGTCCAGCAGCCACGCCCGGGACTCGTGGATCAGGAACGGACGGCCGTCGTGGGAGATCGTCAGCTGCTGCGCGAACTTGCGTGGGCCGTCGATGGTCGGGTAGTCGACCTCGCCCTCACCGCGCCAGACGCCGACGAGCGGCAGCAGCGCGAGGCAGGCGTCGTTGAGGTTCGGCCCCTCGCGCAGGTTCGCGGTGTCGTTGGGGATGGGCAGGTCGTCCCACAGCGGGAGGTTGCGCGAGCGGGTGCTCTCCGCGCGCCTCTCCGCTGCCACGATGGCTTCGTCGCCGCTGGCGGTCATGGGTCAGCGCTGGTCCGCGTACAGCCGGTAGACGACGTACACGGCGAACCAGGTGATCGCGATGCCGGCGAGGACCAGCAGAGTCGTAAAGAAGGCTTCCACGCCCCGCAGAATAGTCCGCCCCACCCGGAACGGCCCTGCGCAGGGTCGGTGCGGTGAGCACAGTCACCCACCCGGAAACGCCGCGAAGGCCTCCCTGCCGGAGCAGGAAGGCCTTCGCGGGTGGAACGGGACTCAGGCGACCGAGATGGCCAGCTGGTGCAGGCCGGGGCCCTCCGCGGTCACGGACGCCTCGCCGTTGCCGGTGCGGTGCAGCGCGCGCACCGTCCACTCGCCCGGCGCCGCGTAGAAGCGGAAGTCGCCGTCGGCCGACGAGACGACCTCGCCGGTGAAGTCGCCGCCGCCGTCCAGGAGCCGGACGAACGCGCCGCCGACCGGCCCGTTCGCTCCGGTCACCTTGCCGGCGAGCACGACCTGCCCGCGCGTGTCGAAGTCCGCCGGCGTGGCCTCCTGGACCGGTGCGCCGCAGCTGTCGTCAACCGCCATCACTTGGCTCCCAACTCGACCGGCACGCCGACGAGCGAGCCGTATTCCGTCCATGAACCGTCGTAGTTCTTCACGTCCTCGTAGCCCAGCAGCTCGTGGAGCGCGAACCACGCGATCGAGGAGCGCTCGCCGATGCGGCAGTAGGCGATGGTGCCCTTGCCCTCGTCGATGCCCTCGTCCTTGTACAGCTCCTTGATCTCTTCCTCGGTCTTGAAGGTGCCGTCCTCGTTGGCGACCTTCGCCCACGGCACGTTCAGCGCGCCGGGGATGTGCCCGGGCACCTGGGACTGCTCCTGCGGCAGGTGCGCCGGCGCGAGCAGCTTGCCGGAGAACTCGTCGGGCGAGCGCACGTCGACGAAGTTCTTCGACCCGATCGACTGGACGACCTCGTCGCGGAACGCGCGCAGCGACAGGTCCTGGTCCTGCGCCTTGTAGTCGGTGGTGTCGCGCTTGACCTCGTCGGAGTTCAGCTCGCGGCCGTCGAGCTCCCACTTCTTGCGGCCGCCGTCGAGCAGCTTGACCTTCTCGTGGCCGTACAGCTTGAAGTACCAGTACGCGTACGCGGCGAACCAGTTGTTGTTGCCGCCGTAGAGGATCACCAGGTCGTCGTTGGAGATGCCCTTCTCCGAGAGGAGCTTCTCGAAGCCCTCCTTGGAGACGAAGTCGCGGCGCACCCCGTCCTGCAGGTCCTTCCGCCAGTCGAACTTCACCGCGCCCCGGATGTGGCCGGCGTCGTAGGCGGTGGTGTCCTCGTCGACCTCGGCGAACACGACGCCGGGGGTGTCCAGGTTCTCCTCGGCCCACTGGGTGGTGACCAGGACGTCTTCACGGCTCATGTGAACAGAACTCTCTTTCTGGGGTTGAACTTCTAGGACGCGCGGGCGGGGGTGAAGCGTTTGATCAGCAAGTACATTTCGCAGCCCAGGCAGAAGTCGAAGGCCGCGTTGAGGAAGGCCGCGAACAGCGCGAACGCCGTCGCCACGATGCCGAGCGGGGTGATCCCGACGGCGAATCCGACCGTGCCGACCAGGGCGAACACGAATCCGACGGCCTGCGCGAACCGCAGCGGGGCCGCGTCCTCACGCTCCGACGTCGGGCCGAGGCGCGGGGCCACCAGTGCCCGGTAGACGATCGAGTACGGCGCCTGCTTCAGGCCGACGAACGCGCCGATGGCGAACACGACGGTCTGGACGGCCAGCAGCGGCCACCACTCGGTGACCAGCACGACCGCGAGCACGATCGTGGTCAGGATGGCGGCGAACCGCGGGCCTCGCGGGTCGACGGCCGGTCCGGCGGGCATGGATCCTCCAGCTGGGCGGAAAGGGTGCGTGCGAACGGCACGCGTCAGCGGCATCAGGGCTGGTGGGGACCGGATCGGACGGTTCAGTGCCGGTCGGACTGAACGCGACACAGGCTGCTGCGGACGCGGCAGAGGTCGACTGCGCGTCGCTGCGTCAAGAAGGTGGTCAGCCCGGTCACGGGTGCGAGGGTACCCAGAGCTCCCTCAGGGTGGGAACCACGTTCATTCCTTGGGACGATTCCCGAATTTCGGGAGAATCCCCTGCTCAGCCTGTCCGACTGGTGAGATGCGGCCGCAGCGCGTCCAGCAGTTCGGGCCCCTTGGGGACGCCGCCGACGCGCAGGAGCTCCCGGCCGTCCGGGGTCAGCGCGATCGTGGTCGGCGTCCGCAGCACGGACAGCGACTGCGCGACCTCCGGCTGGTTCGTCACGTCGAGCTCGACGTGGTGCAGGCCGTCCGTCCGCTCGGCCAGGGGCGCGAGCACGGCCTTCGCGTGCCGGCAAGGCGCGCAGAAGGTGGTGGAGATCTGGACCAGCGTCACCGCGGACGCCGGGTCGAGCACGTCGGTGACGGGCGCGGGCAGCTCGCGGGCGGCGGCGGGCCTGGCGGCCCGGACCCGGCCGTTGCGGGCCTTCAGCAGCGCGCCGACGGCCGCGGCGGCCACCAGCGTCGCCACGAGCACCCACAGCCCCGTCACCGCACCGCTCCCTACTTGCTCAGGTCCGCGAAGGACACGTTCGCCGCCTTGCCCTTGATCGTCACCGATCCGCTCTGCACCCGCACGCCGGTCGGGGTCACCGACAGCGGCAGGTCCTTCGTGCTGAGCGACGCGTTGAAGTTCGGCATCAGCGCCTTCTGCACCGCCGCCGGGACGACCGTGGTCTCCTGGTCGTTCCCGAACTGCAGCCGCTTGGGGAGGAAGTTGATCGTTCCCTTGGCGGCGTCGGCCTCGATCATCGCGAAACAGAAGATTTCCAGATCCTTGCCCGCGAACTGAAGGTGTCCCGAAATGCGGACACCGGTGCTCGACTCGTCCTGCTCGGGCTGGCCCTCGGTGGTCTTCGTCGTGGTCGGCGCCGGCTCGCTCTGCCCGCTGTCGCCGTTCTGGACGTACTCGGTGGTCGACGGCTCGATCCGCAGGTCCTTGATCTTGTCCAGCGGGGACAGCCGCGCCAGGTCGGCGGCCTTGATCGTGACCGAGCCGGTCAGCTGCCCGATGGTGATCGCCTTCGTGTTGCCGTTGGCGAGGTCGGACAGCGGCGCCTTGACGTCCTCGAGCTCGGCGTCGACCGCGACATCTTGCAGCTTGTTCGCGACCGGGAGGCCGGCGGCGGACACGCTGATGTGACTGTAGTCACCGCCCAGCGCCTGCGTGAGGAACGGGAAACCGTGGATCGTCACCGAGGGGTCGTCGGTCAGCTGCAGCTGCGTGCGGGCCTTCTGCGAGATCAGGTGCTCGGCGTAGGCCGCGGCTCCGAAATCGGCACCGACCAGCAGCAGGACCAGGACGATCAGTGCGATCACCCACCGCCGGGCGCGGCGGCCGCGACGCCGGGCGTCGGGCGTCGGTCCGGGTCGGTCGTCCCGGGTCACGGGCCTGCTCACCATCGCGTCCGTACTCCTGTTCGTCGGGGACACCGGGATTCCTCCAGGTGTGATCGATCCAGCAAGGGTTAGGTGCCCGGCCGTTCAGCCGCTATTCTCACTTAGCACCGAACAACGCCGCTGTGCGGCGACGACTCGAGAAGGCGGTGCGGCTGATGAGCCTGGACCTTCTGGTACTGACTGCGGAGGCCGACGCCACCTCGGTGCTTCCCGCACTGGACCTGCTGCCGCACACCGTACGCGTCCGCGCTCCCGAGGTGACGGCCCTGCTCGACGCCGGTCACCGTGACGTCATCCTGCTCGACGCCCGCAGCGACCTGGCCTCGGCGAAGAGCCTCTGCCGCCTGCTCAAGGGCACCGGCGAGGAGGAGGCGGCCACCCCGATCATCGCGGTCGTCGGCGAAGGCGGGCTCGTGGCGGTCAGCGCCGAGTGGCGCACCGACGACATCCTGCTCCCCACCGCCGGCCCGGCCGAGGTCGACGCCCGGCTGCGGCTGGTGACGACCCGCGACGGCGGCTCCGCGCAGGTCGACGCCGAGCTGCGGGTCGGCGAGCTGGTGATCGACGAGGCGACCTACACCGCGCGCCTGCGCAAGCGCACCCTCGAGCTCACCTACAAGGAGTTCGAGCTGCTCAAGTACCTCGCGCAGCACGCGGGCCGGGTGTTCACCCGCGCCCAGCTGCTGCAGGAGGTCTGGGGCTACGACTTCTTCGGTGGCACCCGCACGGTCGACGTGCACGTCCGGCGGCTGCGCGCCAAGCTCGGCCCCGAGCACGAGCAGATGATCGGCACCGTGCGCAACGTCGGCTACAAGTTCGAGCGGCCGGCCAAGAGCGGCGGCGGCCCGCGCCCGGGGGTGCCGGCCCAGGCCGAAGCGCCCGCCGAGACCCCCGAACTCGCTCACTGACGACGTCCCCACCTTCACCTGGACGCGGTGACAACCGTCGCGTTGCTTCTGTCGCGGGTACGGTCGCAGGGTGACCGGAGAGTGGCGGCAGGAACTGGACGAAAAGCAGCTCGCGGACGTGCGGGGGCTGCTGCTGGCCGTGCGTGAAGCCGACGGGCGGCCCGAGGTCGAGCCCGAAGGCGCGCTGCCCGGCGAGTTCGACGGCGGTGAGCACCTCGTCGCCTGCGTCGAGGGCGAGGTCGTCGGCTACGCCCACCTCGACACCACCGGCGACTCCTTCGGGCACCAGGTCGCCGAGCTGTTCGTGCACCCGGCCCACCGCGATCGCGGCTACGGCGCGAAGCTGCTGCAGGCGGTCGACGAGCGGGCCGCGGTCGGCTTCCGCGTCTGGGCCCACGGCGACCACCCGGCCGCGCGGAAGCTGGCGGTGAAGACCGGCCTCGAGCGCAAGCGCGAGCTGCTGATCCTGCACGTCGACGTCGAAGGCGCGGTTTGGCCGGAGCCGGTGCTGCGCGACGGCGTCTCGCTGCGGACGTTCGTGCCGGGCCAGGACGAGGACGCGGTGGTCCGGGTCAACGCGCGGGCCTTCGACTGGCACCCCGAGCAGGGCGCGCTGACCGCCGACGACATCCGGGCCGACGAACGGCGGCCGTGGTTCGACGCGGACGGCTTCTTCCTCGCTGAAGAGGCGGGCACGGTCATCGGCTTCCACTGGACGAAGGTGCACGAGCCGACGCCGGGCCGGTTCGGCGGCGAGCGCGTCGGCGAGGTGTACGTCGTCGGCGTCGACCCGGCCGCGCAGGGCGGCGGGCTCGGGCGGGCGCTCACGCTCGCCGGGCTGCGGTACCTCGCGAGCCGCGGGCTGCGGCAGATCATCCTGTACGTCGAGGGCGACAACGCGCCGGCGTTGGCGGTCTACACCAAGCTCGGGTTTGCCCGTCACGAAACCGACGTCCAGTACGGTCGGTGACCACGGTCGACGCGCTGCGAGCACTTCGTCACTGACGGCATACGCGCAGGTCACGGCCCGGACACGGCGGCCTCTCGGGGTAGTAGCACTGCTCACACCCGGGGGTCTGTTCACTTTGCGTTCATCTGGAGAGGGGCACCCGTCCACCGGGGCTGCCTAATGTCCGGATCCGGCGCGGCAGCACGCCGCGACGACCCGGTCAAGCTCCTGATGGAGGAAACAGCAGTGAAGATCATGCGGCCCCTGAGCGCGGTGGGCATCGTGGCGAGCGCCGCTCTCGTGCTCGCCGCCTGTGGCACTGACCCCGCGGCGTCCAACAGCAGCAGCTCGAACTCGGCGTCGGCGCCCGCCGCGACCGGGACCGCCGACGTGGAGTGCGGCGGCAAGAGCCCGCTGTCCGCGGAAGGCTCGTCCGCCCAGGCCAACGCCATCCAAATCTTCACGCAGCAGTACACCAAGAAGTGCGCGGGCCAGCAGGTCAACTACAACCCGAGCGGTTCCGGCGCCGGCGTGAAGCAGTTCAACGCCAACCAGATCGACTTCGGCGGTTCGGACTCCCCGATCAAGGACGCCGACGCGACGGCTGCCAAGGCCCGGTGCGGCAGCGACGCCTGGAACCTCCCGCTGGTCGTCGGCCCGATCGCGGTCGCCTACAAGCTCTCTGGCGTGGACAAGCTGGTGCTGACCCCCGAGGTCACCGCCAAGATCTTCAACGGTGGCATCAAGAACTGGAACGACCCGGCCATCAAGGCGGTCAAGGGCAACGAGAGCCTCGCCCTGCCGGACAAGCCGATCCAGGTCGTCTCCCGCTCCGACGAGTCGGGCACCACGGACAACTTCCAGAAGTACCTGAAGGCCGCTTCCAAGGGCGCCTGGACCCAGGGCGACGGCAAGGCGTTCAAGGGCGGTGTCGGCAACGGCGCGGAGAAGTCGAACGGTGTCGCCAGCGCGGTGAAGGCCGCCGACGGCGCGATCACCTACGTCGAGGGCGCCTACGCCAAGGACGGCCTCAACGCCGCCCTGATCGACAGCGGCTCCGGCGGTGTCGAGCTGACCGCGGCGAACGTGGCCAAGTCCCTGGACGCGGCGAAGTTCCTCAAGGACGGCACGAACGACCTCGCGCTGGACCTCAACGGCATCTACGCCAGCAACACCCCGGGCGCCTACCCGCTGCTGCTGACGACCTACGAGATCGTCTGCTCGAAGTACGCGGACGCGAACGTCGCGAAAGCCGTCAAGGCGTTCCTGACGGTGGCCGCGACCGAGGGCCAGCAGCCGCTGTCCGCCAAGGGCTACGTGCCGATCCCGCAGTCGCTGCAGACCAAGGTCCTGACCGCGGTCAAGGCCATCTCCTGACCGGGCGTTGCAACTGACATCCGAGTGATACAGGCTGGACAGAACTGTCGATGAGCGAGTCATCCTCGGCGCGAACGCCCACCGGCGACCCCGGTGGGCGTTCGTCGTCCGCCACGAAGCCCCCGGAGGACCCGATTTCGGAGCAACCAGGCTCACCGGCGGCCACCGCGCCGCCCGCGAGCGACAAACCGAAGAAGGTGCGGCCCGGTGACCGCATCTTCCAGAACCTGACCACCGGGGCCGGGATCTTCGTCGTCGGCCTGATCGGCCTGATCGGGCTGTTCCTGCTCATCCAGGCGATCCCGGCGCTGAAGGCGAACAAGGGCAACTTCCTGACCAACCACGGCTGGTCGACCAGCGACCCGGCGAACATGTCGTTCGGCATCCTCGACCTGCTCGAGGTGACCGTGGCGACGTCGCTCGTGGCGCTGGTCATCGCGATGCCGGTTTCGCTCGGCATCGCGCTGTTCCTGACCCAGTACGCGCCGCCGCGCCTGGCCCGGCCGTTCGCCTACGTCGTCGACCTGCTCGCCGCGGTGCCGTCGATCATCTTCGGCCTCTGGGGCATCCTGGTGTTCGCCCCGGCGATCGAGCCGTTCTCGCAGTGGATCAACGACGCGTTCTCGTGGTTCCCGCTGCTGGCGCCCGGCAACGTCGCGCCCAGCGTGCGCGGCACGATCTTCACCGCCGGCATCGTGCTGGCCGTGATGATCCTGCCGATCATCACGTCCCTGTCCCGCGAGGTGTTCGAGCGGACGCCGACCCCCCACATCGAGGGCGCGCTGGCGCTCGGCGCCACCCGGTGGGAGGTCATCCGCACCACGGTCCTGCCGTTCGGCAAGGCCGGCTACGTCGGCGCGTCCATGCTCGGCCTCGGCCGCGCGCTGGGCGAGACGATCGCGCTGGCCGTCATCCTGCTGATCCCGCAGGGCCGCAACTTCGACTGGAGCCTCTTCGACGGCGGGTCGACGTTCGCGTCGAAGATCGCCGCGAACTACAGCGAGTTCAACAACGAGGTCTCGGCCGGTGCGTACATCGCGGCCGGCCTGGTGCTGTTCGTGCTCACCTTCGTCGTGAACTTCTTCGCGCGGTCCATCATCGCCAAGAAGGGGGACTGAGCATGACCACCACCTCCTCGCTCGAAGCGCCCGCGTCGACCCCCGCGTTCCAGCAGGTCGGCCTGGGCCGCAAGGTCAAGAACGGCCTCGCGACCACGCTGGTCTGGCTGTCGTTCCTGATCGCCGTCGTCCCGCTGGTGTGGGTGCTCTACACGGTGATCGCGAACGGCATCAAGCGCATCCCGTACAGCAACTGGTGGACCCAGGACTTCGGCAGCGTCCTCTCCGACGAGGTCGGCGGCGGTGTGCTGCACGCGGTCATCGGCAGCCTGCTGCAGGGGCTCGTCTGCGCGATCATCGCGGTCCCGATCGGCATGCTGGTCGCGATCTACCTGGTGGAGTACGGCCGCGGCCGGCTCGCCAAGGTGACGACGTTCATGGTGGACATCCTCTCCGGTGTCCCGTCGATCGTCGCCGCGCTGTTCATCTACGCGCTCTGGATCACCACGCTCGGCCTGCCGCGCAGCGGCTTCGCCGTGTCGCTGGCCCTGGTGCTGCTGATGATCCCGGTGGTCGTCCGCTCGTCGGAAGAGATGCTGCGGATCGTCCCGGACGACCTGCGCGAGGCGTCCTACGCGCTGGGCGTGCCGAAGTGGAAGACGATCATGAAGATCGTGCTGCCCACGGCGCTGTCGGGCATCATCGGCGGCATCATGATGGCGCTGGCGCGCGTGATGGGCGAGACGGCGCCGCTGCTGGTGCTCGTCGGCTACTCGGCCTACGTCAACTGGGACATCTTCAGCGGCGAGCAGGCCGCGCTGCCGCTGGTGATGAACAACGAACGAGTCACCAACTCGATGGAGCCCGGCTCGGTCGGCTTCGACCGGATCTGGGGCGCGGCACTGACCCTGGTGCTCATCATCGCGCTGATCAACCTCCTCGCCACCGTGTTCGCGCGCCTCGTCGCCCCGAAGAAGAAGTGAGCTGTTCCTGATGGCCAAGCGAATCGATGTCAAGGACGTCGACATCTACTACGGCAAGTTCCACGCCGTGGACGGCGTCACCCTGTCGGTGCCACCGCGCAACGTCACCGCGTTCATCGGCCCGTCGGGCTGCGGCAAGTCGACGGTGCTGCGCACGCTCAACCGCATGCACGAAGTGATCCCCGGCGCCCGCGTGGACGGCCAGGTGCTGCTCGACGGCGAGGACATCTACGCGTCGTCCGTCGACCCGGTCCAGGTGCGCCGCACGATCGGCATGGTGTTCCAGCGCCCCAACCCGTTCCCGACGATGTCCATCAAGGACAACGTCGTCGCCGGGCTGAAGCTGGGCGGCACCAAGGGCAAGAAGACCCTCGACGACATCGCCGAGCGCGCCCTGCGCGGCGCGAACCTCTGGAACGAGGTCAAGGACCGCCTCAACAAGCCGGGCGGCGGGCTGTCGGGTGGTCAGCAGCAGCGGCTGTGCATCGCGCGGGCGATCGCGGTCCAGCCGGACGTGCTGCTGATGGACGAGCCGTGCTCGGCCCTGGACCCGATTTCCACGCTGGCGATCGAGGACCTGATCGGTGAGCTGAAGAAGGACTACACGATCGTCATCGTCACGCACAACATGCAGCAGGCGGCCCGGGTTTCCGACCAGACGGCGTTCTTCAACCTCGCCGGCGTCGGCCAGCCCGGCCGGCTGGTGGAACTGAACGACACGGAGAAGATCTTCTCCAACCCGGACGAAAAGGCCACGGAGGACTACATTTCCGGCCGCTTCGGCTGAGTCCTCAATGGAATGAAAATGCCCCCGGCCGCGGCCGGGGGCATTTTTCGTTGGCAGCGCTCAGATTTCGTCGTCGGTGCCGTAGCCCGGCATCTTGCCGGTGACCACGAAGATCATCCGCTTCGCGACCGAGACGGCGTGGTCGGCGTAGCGCTCGTAGAACCGGCCCAGCAGCGTCACGTCGACCGCCGAGGCGACGCCGTACGGCCATTCGCGGTCCATGATGACGGTGAACAGGTGCCGGTGGATGTCGTCCACCTGGTCGTCGTCGGACTCGATCGTCTTCGCCGCTTCGACGTCCTTGGAGTGGATGACCTGCTCGACCTGGCGGGCCAGCTTGACCGCCACCTCGCCCATCTCGGCGAAGTACGGGCGCACGGACTCCGGCAGCACCTGCTCCGGGTGGCGGCGCCGGGCGGCCTTCGCGACGTGCAGCGCCAGGTCGCCCATGCGCTCCAGGCTTTCGGCGGCGTGGATCGCCGCGAGCACCGTGCGCAGATCGGTCGCCACCGGCGCCTGGAGGGCCAGCAGGGCGTACGCCTGCTCCTCGCACTGGGCGCGGGCGTCGTCGACCTTCGAGTCGTCGCTGATCACCTGCTCGGCGAGACTGAGGTCGGCCTCCAGGAGGGCGCGCGTGGCGCGCTCCATGGCGTCGGCGACCTGGACCGACATCCCCGCCAGGTGGTCGGCGAGCTGTTCGAGTTCGACATGGTAGGCCTCACGCATGGCCCAACCCTACGGCCAACCGTGGCCGAATACCGCATCGCCGGGTGAACCGCACGTGAACCCGGACTAACGATCCTCGCGGATCAGCCCGTGGAGGTGCTCTTCCGGGTGCTGGTCGGCTTCGAGCTGCTGCTGCTCTTCGGCTTCGACGTACTGGTCGGCGGCGCCTGCTCGGTGCGCGGGATCGGCGCGTTCGGGTCGGGCAGCGGGGTGTTGTTGCGCAGCGCGTCGAAGAGGGCCTTCGTCTTGCTGAGGACGAGCACCTCGTTGCCGCGGCTGTTGGCGATGCCGACCGTCGGGATGGTGAGGAAGGTGATCTTCGACGGGTCCAGGCCCTTCATCGACTGCGCCAGCGTCATCATCTGCTTGACGCCGAGGTTGTCGCCGAAGGTGGCCTTCGCGAAGGCGCTGATGAAGTCGCTGAGCTTGCCGGGGTCGAGCACGACGTCCGACGACATGACCTTCTTCAGCAACGCACCGATGAACGCCTGCTGCCGCTTGATCCGGTCGTAGTCCGACTTCGACACGTCGGCCTTGACGTGCCGCGCGCGCACGAAGTTCAGCGCCTGGTCGCCGGAGATCGTCACGTCACCGGTCTGCATCAGGACCTTGCCGAGGATCTCGTCGTCGATCGGTTTGTCGACGTGGACGGTGACCCCGTGCACGGCGTCGACCATTTCCTTGAAGCCGTTGAAGTCGATGCCGACGAAGTGGTTGATCCGCAGGCCGGTGATCTGCTGGATCACTTTGGTCACGCAGGGCGGCCCGCCCACCGCGTAGGCGGTGTTGAGCTTGGCGATCTTCTGCCGTGGGGAGACCTGGTTGGTCGTCTTGTTCTGCGCCGGGTCCCAGCGCTGGCAGTCGGGCCGGTCGATCTCGAGGTCGCGCGGGAACGACGTGACGACGACCCGCTTCCGGTCGGCCGGGATGTGCGCCACCATCACGGTGTCGCTTCGCGCGCCGGAGACGGTGTCGGCGGTGCCGAGGCCTTCCTCGGCGGACGCCCCGTCGCGGGTGTCGGAGCCGACCATCAGGAAGTTCTCGTCGTTGGCCTGCGCCTCGGCGTCCTGGATGTCGGACGAGTTCTCGTCGAGCGCGGAGACCTGGGTGAACTTGGCGTCGAAGTAGGTCTGCGCGCCCCAGGCGCCCCCGACGCCGAGGAAGACGAGCCCGGCCACCACGGCGGCGGCGATCCGTCCGGCCAGCGCCGACCGCCGCTTCTTCTCCCGCAGCCGGGTCTGCTCGGCTTCCGCTCGGGCCTCTTCGGCCGAAGGTGCCGTCGTGACAACGCGCTGCAGGGCGGTGCGGGTGCTCTCGAGCAGCGAGGTGGGCGAGAGCCGTTCACGGCGTTCGCGCCGCTTGGCTTCCTCGGCTTCCATCTCGTCGTGCGCGGCGGAGAACCGGGCGAGGGTGTGATCGATCTTGCGCCGGTACTGGGTCGCCTCGTCGATCGCTTCCATTTCGTCGGTCATGGTCAGCGGATCGAGGGAGGCCCGCGGCGGCGCACCGGCGACGGCCTCGCCACGCCGGGGCGCGGGGCTGTCGGGGGTGGAAGCAGCATCGGCCGGGGCGGCGGTGCGCCGGGAGACGGGGTTTTCCGCGGTGCGGCGCGGTGCCGGCCCGTCGGCGGCGGCACGCTGCGGCGTGGCTTCTGCGGTGGTGCGGCGGGTTGCTGGGCCGTCTGCGGCGGCGCGCTGGGGCGTGGCTTCTGCGGTGGTGCGGCGGGGTGCCGGGCCGTCGGCGGCGGCGCGCTGCGGCGTGGCTCCTTCGGCGGTGCGGCGCGACCCCGGTCCATCCGCGGCGGGGTGCGGCGTGGCCGCGTCGGCCGGAGCCGGGCGGCGGCCCGCCGGAACCTCGCCGGTGGCCGGCCCGCGGCGGGGCGCCGGGCTGTCCGGTGTGGTGCGCGGGGGTACCGCTGCCTCGGCCGACGGCATCGGGCGCCGGGGCGCGGGACTCTCGGTCGCGGGGTGCTGGGGTGCGGCCGTGTCGGCGGGAGCTGCCGGGCGGCGGCCTGCCGGGACCTCGCCGGTAGCCGGGCCGCGGCGGGGCGCGGGACTCTCGGTCGCGGGGTGCTGGGGTGCGGCCGTGTCGGCGGGAGCTGCTGGGCGGCGGCCTGCCGGGACCTCGCCGGTGGCCGGGCCGCGGCGGGGCGCCGGGCTGTCCGGGGCCGGCCGCCGCGGCGTGGCCGCGCGGCGGGTCGGGGCGCTGTCGGCCTGCGGTGCCTCGGCCGCCGGGCGGCGGGGGCGCCTGGGCGGCTGCTGCGCGGCCGACGTCTGCTGGGGGCCCGGGTTCGCGGCCGGCGGGCGCCTCTGGAGCGGGGCCTCCGGCAACGGGGCCGCGGCCGTCGTGCGGCGAGGCTGGCGGGGTCGCGGGGTGCGCGGTTGACGAGTGGCGTCCGTGGGTACTGGGTCTTCGGCAGGGCTCTGCGCCGGCCTCGGGGGGCGCGGCTGCGACGACCGCGCCGGGGCCGGCGGTTCGGCGCCGCGGACGCGGCGTCCTGGCTGTTCGGAGCGGTCCTGCTGCTCGCGGGGCGGCACCGGGCGAGCGCCGGTGGTCCTGGCGACGACGTCCGAGACGCTGATCCCGCCCTGGTCCTCCATCGACCGGCGCCGTCCGGGCCGGGGCCGCGCGGGACCGTCGAGGCGGCGACCGGTTCCCGGGCTGTCGAGCTCGTCCGGCACTCGGTCTCCTTTCGCGCGATCGAAGGGTGGCTTCGACTAGGCCGTCTTCCCCCGCAGGAGGTGATCGTTCCCCCGGAGGTTTTCGTTATCGTACGGATACCCCCCGTTCGTGACGACACCCTCCCGGAATTTTCTTCACCTTGAGTCGACGAACGGCCGGTGTGGGTCGACAAACGGGTGATACCGCTTGTCGACAGACGGAGTAATGCGGCCTTTGCGTTACTCAGAGTGGGTTATTAACTGTGTCGTTTGCGCGTCGTCATAGGCGACTTTGTTGCGGCCCGCGCGTTTCGCCGCATAAAGGAGGGTGTCCGCGCGGCGCAGCTGGCGTTCCCGGGACGACGGCGTCCCCGGCTCGTGCGCCAGGCCGGCGCTGATGGTCACCCGCAGCCCCGGCTGCACCTCTGACCAGGGATGACGAGCGACGCGCAGCCGGGCGTCGTCGACGACGCGGACAGCGCGCCGCGGGTCGACCCCCGGTAGCCAGAGCACGAACTCTTCGCCGCCGTAGCGCGCGCAGAAGCCGTCCGGCGGGAGGTCTTCCTGCAGCAGATCGGCGACGCGGCGCAGGACGCGGTCGCCGACGAGATGACCGTACGTGTCGTTGATGCTCTTGAAGCGGTCGAGATCGATCAGCGCGAGCGTCAGCGGCGGGCGGTCGGTGAACGGTCCGTACAGCCGCTCGTCGAGGTAACGGCGGTTGTAGCTCGACGTCAGCGCGTCGCGGAGGCTGCCGTCGCGCGCGATGTCCAGCGCGGACCGCAGGTGCTGGTAGGCGCGCCGCCAGTCGCCCTGGGTGGCGAAGAGCCCGGCGATGGCCTCGTGCAGGCGGAGCAGGTCCGGCGGTTGCGGGCTGGCTGTCCGGCCCGGCGCGCCGTCGCCCTCGGCGACCCTCCCCACCTCCACCACCCCTTGGTTGTCGTCGTGGGGACGGCCGCGCTTGAGGTACCGGTGCGGAAGAAGATGAATTTCGCTCAAACGGGACTGTGGCAGTGACTCTCCGGAGTGTTCGCTTCAGAGTCCGGAGAACGGCTCGATGGCCTTGAGCTGCTCGTATTGGTCCTTGGCCCAGTAACTCACATTAGCCGACGGGTCGTTCAGTAGCTCCGTGTAGTCGGTCCACGCGACCCAGCGCCAGTCGCCGACCTCCTCCGGGTTCGGCGCCGGCTCGACGTCGGCCCACGCGGCGAAGACCGGGCAGAACTCGTTCTCGACGATCCCCTGGAACGGCGGCGTCCGGTAGCGGTAGCTCGGCAGCAAGCAGTGCAACCCGGACAGCGACGGCAGCCCGAGCTCGTAGTCCGCGCGGCGCCGGACGGCGTCCTCGATGGCTTCGCCGGGCGCGGGGTGGCCGCAGACGCTGTTGGTCCAGACCCCTGGCCAGACCTTCTTGTGGAGGGCGCGCTGGGTGATCAGCAGGGCGTTGTCGGCGCGCCGCAGGACGTAACACGAGAAAGCCAGGTGCAACCGGGTGTGCTCGTGGTGGCTGGCCAGCTTCGGGCCGGTCTCGCCGGTGGGCACGCCGTCTTCGGTGACGAAGACGACCTGCTCGGTCTCGGGTTCGGTCGCGGTATCCACGTGCCCCAGTGAACACGACGGCCCGCGGTCCGCCGTACCGCGAGGCGGGTGGGTTACCCGCGGTCCGCCCGGCGGGGTGACGGGCCGTCACCCCGCGTGGAGGTGCTCCACGAGCAACGTGGTGACGGCTTCCGGTGCTTCCTCGGGCACCCAGTGTGTGACGTCTTCGAGCATTTCGAAGCGGTAGGGCCCGGTGACCCAGTTGGCGGTGTCGAGCGCGGCGGTGGAGCCGAAGGAGACGTCCTCGGTGCTCCAGATGTACAGCGTCGGCACGGCGATCTTGCCGATCTTCCCACCCGGCCGCCCGGCCCGGTACCAGTTGAGGGCGGCGGTGAGCGCGCCCGGTTCGGACAGCCGCTGCACGTAGTCGTCCACCTTCGACGGCGACACACGCCGATCGAACATCTCGCGCAGCGCGCGGGCGTCGTTCTCCAGCATCCGCCGCTCGGTGACGCGGGTCTGTCGCCACTCGGTCATGTAGCGCGTGCGCAGGTGCTGGTCTTCGTCGGTCTTCATGGCCTCGGCGAGCGCGGCGGGGTGCGGAGTCGAGACGACGGCGAGGCTGCGCAGCCGTTCCGGGTGCGCATCGGCGGTCCACCAGGCGACGGCGCCACCCCAGTCGTGCCCGACGAGGTCGAACTTCGGCCAGCCGAGCGCTTCGGTGATCGCGACGACGTCCCCGACGAGGTGATCGATGGAGTAGTCGCTCGCCTGCTCGGGCCGAACGTCCGGGGAGTACCCGCGCTGATCCGGCGCGACGGCGCGGAAGCCGAGCACCCCGAGGGTGGCGACCTGGTGCTCCCACTCGATCGCGGCTTCGGGAAAGCCGTGCAGGAGAAGGACGGGCCTGCCGTCTTCGGGCCCGGCGGCGATGGCGTCGAAGGAACCGGCCTCGGTGGGGATGCTGATGTGGTCGATCACGGCTCGAATCTACTTCGCGTAGTTGAACTTCGGGTGGCTGGTATCCCTCCCTCGACCACGCTGCCGGATCCCAGAAGGTCGGCACCGACGAGCCGGGTGCCGTGGTTCACGTACACCGTGAGGCCGGACTTGCCGGCGAGTGGTGTCAAGTCGGCCTGCTCCACAGCGAGGAGGCTTACCTGCCGGAGCTTGGGCAGTACCGCGAGAGGTGCCAGATCCACTCGGTAGCAGCGCGAGAAGCGGACTTCAGTCAGGCTGTCTGCCCACCTGGTGAGGCCGGAAATATCACGAAGGTTGAGGCAGCGTTCGAAACCAAGCGCGCGCGGAGAGTCCAAAAAGGACAAGGCCTGCAAGTCTTCGAGGCCGGGAACCCGGCAAAGCGTCAGTGCGGACAAACGCCGCAGAGGAGTCAGCTCGGCGAGATCGTCGATATCGCTCAGCTGGAGGTGGTCCAGCCTCGGCAGCTCGGCAAGCCGTGCCCACCCGTGCGTCGGTACATCGGCGATGACCTCGCGTAGGGTGGGAATCCCGGCCAGTGGGCCGATATCCGTCGATTCGTAGCTGGCTTCGCCCGTCAAGAAGATGGTCTCCAGCGAGGTGCCCGCCAACTGCGAAAAGTCGAACTCGTCCGAGTCTCTGAGAGAGCAGGCGAGGTGCCTGAGATGCCGCACGTGCTTCAGGCCGGCGAGGGCGGCCGGTTCGTCGACCCACAAGTCATCGATCGGCAGATCCGCCAGCACGCGTTCGGCGAATTCGGCCTGATCGAACAGCTGCCGGGCCGCAAGCAGCTCGCTTACCACGGCCTTGTCCCGGGCCCCGCGGTAGCGGGTCAGCAGTTCCAAGGCACCGGGCCCGCCGATCAGGGCGATCGCGTGGATCGTCGCCACGGGGGTGTCGGGTTCGCAGTCGGCCAGGAGGTCGAGAACGAACTCGCCTGCTGCCGCCAGTGCCGTCGCTTCCTCACGGCTCGAGGGCGGGATCAGCGCGCCGGCGCGGTCCTCGATCTCGTTCCGCAGGCCCTCGCTCAACACCGGCGACGTTCCCAAGCACGCCAGCGCCACCAGGTCGAGCTTCAGCCGCCCCTGTTCGTCCGTGTCCCACTGGAGGATCCCGTCGAGCAGGCGCTCGCGCTGGGCTGGGTGGGCATGGCCCGCCGCCAGGACCACCACTTCGCGCCAGTCGTCCCGGTGGGCGTTCGCCGTCAGGATGCCGATGTCGTCCTCTTCGACCGCCGCCTGGGCGGCCAGGTACTCCTGGAACGTCCGGTGGACGAAGTCGATGCGGCCCGGCACCGGCTCTCGCAGCACGCCACCGCGATCGAGCAGGTGGCGGAACACCGTCCGCGGTGTCACGTCGATCTGGCCCATCGAACGCAGCCTCGCCGTGATGCGGGCTTCGGCGTCGGTGGCCGGGACGTCCGTGTGGCCGTTGCGGACCAGCCAGTACGCCAGGCTGCGCAGCAGCACCAGCTTCTCGGTCAGCGAAAGCCGGACGGAAGGCTCGATCCCTCGCTCGACGTCGCGGCTGTCGAGCAGCATGCGCAACGCGACGTCGTACAGCTCCATCCGGTTCTCCGGGAGCCGTCCGTTGCCCTGGTGGTGCAGTGCGCAGAGCAACGCGCACAGCAGCGGGTTCTCGGCGAGCCGCCGCAACGCGCTGCGGGCGCCGATCGCCGCGATCAGGGCGTCGCGTTCTTCGTCGAGCGGCTCGCCCGGCAGCGCCTGGTGCCAGCGGGTGACGAACGTCCGGACGTCGCGCGGGGTCATCGGCTGGAGCCAGACCTCGGTGAACCCCTCGTCGCGCAGCCAGCCGGCGGCCACCGCGGCCGGGCGCGTGGTGACGACGAACCGCGCGTGGGGAAACGCGCCGACGAGTTCGCGCAGCCACTCGCGCACCTCGCGGCGGCGCTCGTCCGGGACCTCGTCGAGGCCGTCGACGAGCACGACGGCCCGGCCCTGACGCAGGTGCCGCTGCACCCACCCGGGCGGCATCTCGTCGGCGATGTGCCTGCCGACCTCGTCGAGGAAGCGTTCCGGCGTCGGCAGCGGCGAGTGGCTGAACCGGCGCAGCCGCACCAGGAACGGCACGAGGTTGTCCCAGCCGTCGACGTTCTGCAGCTGCCGGCTCGCGCACTGGACGGCCAGCCACTGCAGCAGCGTCGTCTTGCCGGAGCCGGCTTCGCCGCGCAGGAGGATTCTCGACGTCCGCGGCAGTACGTGCTCGATCCGGTCGCCGGGGACGTCCTCCTCGGACGTGACGCTCAGGCTCAGGTAGGCGACCGACAGCGGGTACAGCCGGGTCGCCTCGGCCAGGCCCGCGCCGAACAGCGCCATCCGGTCGAGCGCCGTCACGACCTGGCGGCGGAAGTCCGCGGCGAAGTCGTCCGGGTGACGGCGTTCGGGCAGGGTCGCCAGCACGTTCCGGACCGTCTCGAGGATCTCCGTCTCGCGCTGGAGGATCTCGACGAGCGCGCCCGGCTGGAAACGCGGCAGGGTGCTCGTGACCTGCACCAGGTACGCGCAGCATTCCCGCAGGACTCGCTGGTACAGCTCGGTCGCGTCAGCCGACAGGAGGGTGGTGACGCCAGGGACGGTCCGGAGCAGGTAGCGGCAGAGGTACGCGGCGTCGAGGTCGGTGGCGAACAGGTCGTCGTCGGTCAGCGCGGCGCGCTCGAACGTCTCGCGCACCGCGTCCACCGCGGCCGCTCGCTCGTTCTCCGGCAAGGTGCGGAACTCGACGTCGAGGAAGGGCAGCAGCCGGTCGGCGACCCGGGACTCGAGGTTGGTGAACAGCAGCCGGAGCTTGCGGCGGTCGTTGAGGCCGGTGACCTGCTTTTCGAGCAGGTCGAGGACTTTCGCGGAGGCGTCCGCGGCGATCGTCCGATCACCCAGCCAGACCTTCGCCGCCGCTTTCACCACCGCAGTCGTCAACGCGATCGCTGATGCTTCGAGCCCGGTCACCGGGCGTAGTTTAGCCGAGCACCTCCGCTGATGTGGCCACCGTCACCAGTGGGGCGTACAGCCGCAGGATGTCCAGCGCCTTCGCGTGGCTCTCGTCGTCCGCGCCCGCGCACGCGTCGGACACCACGGTGACCGCGACGCCCGCGTCCGCGGCCGACAAGGCCGTTGACAACACGCAGCAGTCCGTCGAGACGCCCGCCAGCACCAGGCCCGCACCGCCTACTCGGGTGGCCATGCGGGCGTTCCACTTGCCGAAGGTGGTCGCGTCCACTGTGGAGAGCGGGGCGAATGGGTCGACCACTTGGTACAGCTGCGCGTCCGGTGGCTGCAAAGCGAACGGCCACTGCTCGTAGTACCGGCGCCATGCTCCCTCCGGGCGTGAGGGCGCGACGAACCGCGTGAACACGACGTCGTCGCCGAACGCCGTCACCAGGCGGTGGATCCTGGGCACCACCTCGGCGAAGCGTGGGGTGAACCACGGGCTCGCCGGGTCGGCGAACACGTGCTGCAGGTCGATGACCGCCAGAATTCTCCTCACACTGCCTCCTGTTCGCGGACCCGCCGCCGCGTCAGCAATGTCACCAGGAAGCCCAGGGCCAGCGCCAGGAGCACGCCGAGGTTCGCGAAGGCCCACGCGCCTTCGCGGCCGCCCAGGCCGAACGGCTCCAGCAGGTAGCCCTGCCACTTCAGCCAGTCCGCGGACGTGTTCGTCACCAGGCCCCAGCCGAGCGCCGTGGCCACCAGGACCAGGGCGATCGGGCCCGGCCGGACGTCGCCGTAGCGGCCCGCCGGGTCGAAGAGGTCCGGCTCGGCGTAATCGCGGCGCCGCAGGAGGACGTCCGCGAGCATCACGCCGCACCAGGCGGCCACCGGTACGCCCAGCGTCACCAGGAACCCTTGGAACTGGCCCAGGAACTCGCCGCCGAAGAAGACGATGTAGATCGTGCCGAGGATCATGATCACGCCGTCGACCAGCGCCGCCGCCGGGCGGGGGATGCGCAGGCCCGCCGAGAGCAGCGCCAGCCCCGACGAATAGATGTCCAGCACCGCGCCGCCGACCAGGCCGAGCACCGCGACGATCGCGAACGGCACCAGGAACCACAGCGGCAGCAACGTCGTCAGCGCGCCGATCGGGTCCGCCGCGATCGCCTTGTTCAGGTCCGGTGACGAGCCGGCCAGCAGCAGCCCGAACACCAGCAGCACCACCGGCGCCACCGAAGCGCCGAACGTCGTCCAGCCCACCACGCCCCGGCTCGACGACGACCGCGGCAGGTAGCGCGAGTAGTCCGCGGCCGCGTTGACCCAGCCGAGGCCGAATCCGGTCATCAGGAACACCAGCGCGCCCACCCACTGCTGCGCCGAACCCGATGGCAGCGCGCTGACCGCCGCCCAGTGCACATCGCCGGCCACGAGGATCACGTAGACGACCGTGAGCACCCCGGTGATCCAGGTGATCCACGTCTGCAGCCGCATGATCGCGTCGAAGCCGAGCACCCCGGCTGCGACCGTCAGCGCCGCCACCACGACGAGCGCGACCACCTTCGTCGGTGTGCCGCCGCCCCAGCCGAGGCGCTCGAACACGGTCGCCGTGGCCAGGGTCGCCAGCGCGGCGAGCACGGTTTCCCAGCCGACCGTCAGCAGCCACGAGATCGCCGACGGCAGCCGGTTGCCGCGCACGCCGAACGCCGCCCGCGAGAGCAGCATCGTCGGCGCCGACCCGCGTTTGCCCGCGATGGCGATGAACCCGCACAGCAGGAACGAGAACAGGATGCCGACGACGCCGGCGACCAGCGCCTGCCCGAACGAGATGCCGAAGCCGAGGGTGAACGAGCCGTAGCTCAGCCCCAGCACCGACACGTTCGCGCCGAACCACGGCCAGAACAGCTGCCGCGGGCGGCCGCGCCGCTCGGCGTCGTCGATCACGTCGAGGCCGTTGGTCTCCACCTCGAGCCTGCGGGAACCGCTCATCGCATGGCCTCCACCAGCTGGTCGATCTCTTCCCGGCCCGGCGCGGTCGCCGGGCCGCGCCGGGTCACCGAAAGCGCGGCCGCTGCGTTGGCGCGCACGGCGGCATCGAGGACGGTACTGCCGCGCAACAGCTCCGCGGCCAGCACGCCGCAGTGCGTGTCGCCGGCGCCGGTGGTGTCCACCGCGTCGACCGGGAACCCGGGGACGTCGGTGATCCGGCCGTTTTCGTGGACACGGCAGCCTTTCGCGCCGTCGCGGACGACGGCGACGGGCGGCAGCTCGCCCAGCACCTCGGCTTCACGGGCGTTGCAACTCAGGATGTCTATTGTGGACAAAATGGCATGGAGGTCTCCAGGGTCGATGTCGGTGATGAGCGGGCCGGGGTCGAACAGGATCGTCGAGCCGCGCAGCCGGGGCAGCCACTCGACGAGGGCGCCGCGATTTATCTCGTGCAACCAACTGTATCCGCTCAAGTACACGACGTCGTCAGTCTTTGGGGTGACTTGCCCGAGCAGTTCGGCTCGCAGCCGTCCTTCGGCGCCGGTGCCGGTCGCGAAGGTGCGCTCGCCGGTGGCGTCCACCAACACCACGACAACACCGGTGTCCACTTCGGACAATGGTTCGTGGGCCAGTTCAACGCCTTCGGCCGCGAGGGCGCCGCGCGCGAGATCGCCGAAGCCGCCGATGCCGTGGCAGCCCGCGTAAAGCACCCGCGCGCCGGATCGCGCGGCTGCGGCCATGACGTTGAAACCGCCGCCGGGCAACAGGTTCGTCGACGACGCGAGGACGTCGCCGCCCGGCGGGGGCAGGGCCGGCACCACCATGACGAGGTCTACGACGACCTGCCCGGTGTGCACCAGCCGCCCGGTCATCGGCGGCGCAGCTTCAGGAGTTCGTCGACCAGCGGCCCGAATTCGAGCCGGTTGACGGCGAGCACGGTCTCGACGACGTCGGGGCGGAAGGCGCCGACACCGTGCGCGGCACCGAGCATCGCCCCGCAGATCGCGGCGACGGTGTCCGTGTCGCCACCCAGCCCGGCGGCCAGGCGCAACGCGGCCGGTGGGTCGTCACCCATGGCCTCGGCCAGGGCGAACGCGGCCACGACGGACTCCTGCGACGCGACCGACGTGCCGATGACCTGCGCGACCGCGTCGGCGACGGCGGCCGGGGCCATCCCCCGCACCCAGTCGCGCGCCCAGCGGATCCGCGCGGCGATCTCCCCGCCGGGCGCCCAGTGCCCGCGCTCGCCGCCGACGACGGCGGCGCGTTCGCCCGCGTCGAGCGCTTCGGCCAGGCTCGCGCCGTCGACGCCGGCGGAGACGGCGGCCGCGACCGCGGCGGCCGAGGCGATGCCCAGGCTGGTGTTGTGCGTGACCCGCGCGGTCGCGACGACGGCGTCGACCAGCCGGTGCAGGTTTTCCGACGGAGTGGCGATGCCGACCGGCGCGACTCGCATGGCGGCGCCGTTGGTGGTCCCGGTGCGGCCGGCTTCGTCGGCCGGGACGCCGTCCTGGAGCCGGGCGAGCGCGCGTTTGGTGGACGGCCCGAGCAGGTCCGCGGAGCCGCGGCGGACCATGTCGGCCTCCCAGATCAGCAGCGCGTCGGCGAAGACGTGCGGCTCGACGACCCCGCGGCCGTCGATGAGGAGCCGGGCCAGCATGACGGCCTGTTCGGTGTCGTCGGTGACCGAGCCGGCGGGCATCGACGGCGCGACCGGCTGCTCGGCGACGGCGTTGAGCAGGCCGGTGACCGGCCCGTAGGTGGCGGCGATGGCGGCGCGGGACATCGACTGCGTCGGCATGCCCAGCGCGTCGCCGACGGCCAGCCCGGTGAACGCGCCCAGCGCCCGGTCCCGCGCGGTCACCGGTGCCCGAAGGTGAGGTGGAACTGGAACCGGTCGGGGTCCAGCAGGCTGACGACCCGCTCGACGAGCCGGCCTTCGACGTCGATCGACGTGCGTTCGGCGCGGAGGAAGAGCTCGCCGATGCTCCGGCCGAGGAGTTCGGCGGCGCAGGCGTCGAGGCGTTCGGTGCTGATCCACTGGTCGCCGCCGACGGAGATCCGCCCGGCGGCTTCGAGGGTCTTGGTCAGGGAGCCGTCCTGCAGGCCGGTCTCGGGGAGGTCGGCGAGCGGCCCGACGGCGGGCACGGTGGCGGTTTCGAGCGAGACGCCGCGATCGTGCTCCCGCCGCAGCCGCCGCACGGCGACGTAGGCCCGCTCGCCGAATTCTTCTTCCAGGACAACGTCTTCGACGGTTTCGATGCCGAGCAGCTCGGTGGTGACCGGCGCGCCGGCGTCGGCGAGGGCGCGGGCCCAGCCGATCCGCTGGTCGAGCTGGACGCCGTCGAACGTGACGAACGAGCCGACACCGGCCTGGGTGGAGATGAGCTCGAGCTGCTGGAGCTCGGACAGCGCGCTGCGGACGGTGCCGCGGCTGACCTGGTACTGCAGGGCGAGCTGGTGCTCGCCGGGGAGGCGTTCGCCGTGGGCGAGGCGCCCGGAGCGGATCAGGTCGGTGAGGTCGCCGACCAGTTGCTCCCGCTTGCTGTACATGTACACACCTGTACACCCAGTGTTGTCGCAGGTCAAGCGGCTACCAGGGGCTTCGCGTTCGCCGCGATCATCTTGCCCGCCTGCTCGGCCACCTTGCCGGAGACGACCATGATCACCGCGAAGGAACCCGCGAAGATGGCGGTGCTCAGCCAGACCATGGTCGGGACGGGCAGGGTGAACGCGCCGATGATGCGGATCGAGCTCTCCAGCGCGAACCCGACACCCCAGATCACGCTGCAGCGCCGCAGGATGGCGTTGAACTTCTCGTTGTGGCCGAGCCGTTCCCACGCGGCCTCTCGTTCCGCGTTGCCGCGGGTGAGGAAGGGCCGCATGGTCTTGGTCATGATCGGGGCCGCGGTGAACGCCGAGGCGAGGATGACCAGGCCGGTGATGCCGCTGCCGAGCGAGTCCTTGGCGATCATCATCCGGGCGTCACCGGTGACGAAGGTGAGCAGCATGCCGACGACGTTCGTGATCAGGACGACGAGGGCGAGGCTGTTGAGCGTGCGGTCCTTGGCGAACTGGTAGAGCGTCCGGCCCAGCGGGAAGACACCGGAGGCGGCGAGTGCGGTGAAGTCGCTCGCGCCGAGCGAGTGGAGCGCGTAGTAGACGCCGATGGGGACGGCGATCTCGATCGCGAGGGTCTTGAGGAGGGCGTTTCCGGGCTGGTTCGTCGTCATGGGTAGAGCTTGTCGCCGGAAGGGGTCCGGGAAGGATGCCGTCCGCCACGACTTCGGGCTGACAGATGTCACGGCCGGCTTGCTACCCGATCGGGTCATCGACCTCACGTTCCCCGCGGCTGCGTCGTCTACCGGGTATGACGACGTTCATGCGCGCCACGATCGCGCTGCAGACGGTGGCGCTCTTCCTCGCGCCGATCACCGCGGGTCTCCTGCTGTCCACCCCGAACGGGCACGTCCTGCACAGCGCTTCGGCGTACACGGTGTGGATTGTCGCCGTGGTGCAGGTGGTTGCCGCGGTGCTGGTGTGGCGGCCTGGTGGGGGCTCGCCACGGGTGGTCCTCTACGCGGTCGTGTTCCTGGGGCTCGTGACCGCGCAGGTGTTCCTCGGGATCGCGCACGTCAAGACCGTGCACGTGCCGCTCGGTGTGCTGCTGTTCGGGCTGAGCCTGGTGCAGCTCAGCCGCCGGAGTGCATATCTTCCGCTTCGGGAACGCAGTCGTCGTCCGGATCGTCGAGCCAGCCGTGTGGCAGCGTGACCTTGCCCGGGGAGCCCTGGCGCCCGCGCGGCCCGGTGGCGGCCTCGGGGAACGGCGCCGAGTGGTCGAGTTGGGCGATCAGGTCGTCGAGCTGGTCCATCGACGAGAGCATCGCGAAGCCGCGGCGGAGTTCCGAGCCGACCGGGAAGCCCATCAGGTACCAGGCCATGTGCTTGCGGATGTCGCGCATGGCCTTGTCGTGGCCGTCGTGCTCGATGAGGAGCTCCGTGTGGCGGCGGAGCACGGCCGCGACCTCGCCCAGGTTCGGCGGGGTGGGCAGCGCACGGCCCTGGAAAGCGGCCTCGAGCTCGCCGAACAGCCACGGCCGGCCGAGGCAGCCGCGGCCGACGACCACGCCGTCGCAGCCCGTCTCGTCGACCATGCGCAGGGCGTCGGCCGCGGAGAAGATGTCGCCGTTGCCGAGCACCGGGATGCTGGTCACGGCCTCCTTCAGGGCGGCGATCTTCGTCCAGTCGGCCTGGCCGGAGTAGCGCTGGGCGGCGGTGCGGGCGTGCAGGCTGACAGCGGCCGCGCCCTCGGCCTCGGCGATGCGGCCGGCGTCGAGGTACGTGCGGTGGTCGTCGTCGATGCCGATGCGGAACTTCACCGTGAACGGCGTGTCCCCGGCCGCCTTCACCGACTCGCGCACGATGGCTTCGAACAGCTTCCGCTTGAACGGCAGCGCGGCCCCGCCGCCCTTGCGCGTCACCTTCGCGACCGGGCAGCCGAAGTTGGAGTCGACGTGGTCGGCGAGCCCCTCGCCGACGATGATCCGGACGGCTTCGGCCATGGTCTTCGGGTCGACCCCGTAGAGCTGCATGGACCGGGGCTTTTCGTTGGCCCCGAAGGTCATCATGTGCATGGTGCCGGGATGCCGTTCGACGACGGCGCGGGCGGTGATCATCTCGCACACGTAGATGCCGGCGCCGTACTCCTGGCACAGCTGCCGGAAGGCGACGTTGGTGATGCCGGCCATGGGCGCGAGCACGACCGGGGGATCGACCTCGTAGGGGCCGATCTTCAGGGCGGGCTTGCTCAAGGTCGCGGTCACGCCCTCCATTGTCGCTGGTGGTGTTGGTCACAGCCCACCAGGGTCGCCGCCTGTCAGTTGTTCCAGACGGTGGCCTGTGTGCGGAGGGTGTTGCCGCTCGACGTCACATCGAGCCGGAAGACCCGCCCTTCGGCGGTGCGCCCGCAGATGCGATTGCCCTTTTCGTAGTAGCTCTGGTTGGAGCCGTCGGCGTCGACCGCCGACGCGCACTCGGCCTTGCCGGGTTGGCCGCTCTTCTTCCAGACGGCCAGCCGGGCTTTGCCGGTGACGTAGAGGAGATCGCCTCCGAGGTCCTGGATGTACTCGCCGTCGGTGTAGATCGGGGGGTTGAGGTCGAAGTTGAACTTGCCCCACTCGAGCTCACCCGACCAGTAGGCAGCCGGATCCGGATTCGCCGGCGCCGAACCCGCTGTGCTGCCGTCGGCCGCCGGGACATCCCGTGGCGCGGTCACGGTCACCGTCACCGGAGTGGCCGGGCCGGCGGACTTCGCCTCCGGTGCGCTGGTCCGGCCAGCGATGAAACCGGCGCCGGTGAGCGCGGTGACCAGGGCCGCGATCGCGGTGATCCACTTGTGGCCGAGTTCGCCCCAGCCGGACTTCTTGGGCGGCTCGCTTTGGTCACTCAACGTTTCCCCCTTGGCGTGATCGGGGTAACACTCTACGGGTCAGAGGGGCATAAGGTCGCCGTATGACCGACAAACCCCTGCGCTGGGGAATCATGGGCACCGGCGGGATCGCCGGCGCCTTCGCCCGGGACCTGCAACTCACCGAGTCCGGCGTGGTGGCCGCGGTCGGGTCGCGCACCGCGGACGGCGCCGAGCGGTTTGCCGGCACATTGAGCATCCCGACCCGGCACGGCAGCTACGAAGCCCTCGCGAACGATCCGGACGTCGACGTCGTCTACGTCGCCACGCCGCACCCCCTGCACCACGCCAACGCCCGGCTCGCCCTCGAAGCCGGGAAGCCCGTGCTCGTCGAGAAGCCGTTCACGATGAACGCCGAGGAAGCCCGTGACCTCGTCGACCTCGCGCGGGCCAAGGGCCTCTTCCTGATGGAGGCGATGTGGACGCGCTTCCTGCCGCACGTGCGGCACCTCCGCGAGCTCCTGCCGCGCCTCGGTGACGTCGTCACCGTCGCCGCCGACCACGGGCAGTGGTTCGCCGAAGACCCCGCCTTCCGGCTGTTCGCTCCCGAACTGGGCGGGGGTGCCCTGCTCGACCTCGGCATCTACCCCGTGTCGTTCGCTTCGATGGTCCTCGGGCCGCCCGAGCGCGTGGCGGCGATGGCGACGCCCGCGTTCACCGGTGTCGACGCCCAGATGTCGATGCTGTTCGGCTACGCGAGCGGGGCGCAAGCCGTCCTGACCTGCACGTTGAGCGCCGTCACGCCCACCACCGCGTCGATTGCCGGCACCGAGGCCCGGATCGAGGTCGACGGGCCCTTCTACGCCCCCGCCTCCTTCACCTTCATCCCGCGCGAGGGCGAGCGAAGCCGCTTCGAATACGTCGATGAGGGCCGTGGCCTGCGGCACCAGGCCGACGAAGTCGCGCTGCGGCTGGCCGCCGGGGAGACCGAGAGCCCGCTCATGCCGCTCGGCGAAACCGTCTCGATCATGGCGACCATGGACGAAACCGTCTCGATCATGGCGACCATGGACCAGGTGCTGGCCGCGACCAGGACGTGACCCCGGATTGAGTAGTGCTACGGATCCGCAGGTGGACGCCGTGCGTGACCCTGTCCGGTATGACCACCGAAGCAGATGTGCTCCTCCGGCTCGCCGGCGAGATCGACGACCTGGGGCGTCGTCTCGCCTTGGTGGGCTCCGAACTGCGGACCGTCCGGGACGTGCCGGCCGAGCAGGCTGGGCAGGCCGAACCGCCCGAACCGGTCGAGCAGCCCGAGCAGGCCGCCCGGCCGGAGCAGGCACCGCAACCGGAACCTGAGCCCCAGCCCCAACCGCAGCCACCGCCCCGGCCGATGCGGCCCGAGTCGGTCCCCTGGCCGCAGTACCAGTGGCAGCCACCGCCGCCGCAGTACGGTCCGCCGCCGCAACAGCCGCGACCGCAGTACGCCGCCCCGCAGCCGTACCTGCCGGTTCCGCGGCAGACGCTGGGCGAGAAGCTCGGCAAGGAAGGTGCCGGCAGCCGCGTGCTCGCCTGGGTCGGCGGGGCCGTGACGCTGCTCGGCGTCGTCCTGCTGCTCGTGCTGGCCGTGCAGCGCGGCTGGCTCGGGCCGCTGCCGCGGGTGCTCGTCGGCGCCGGGTTCGGGCTGGCGCTGACCGGCACCGGCGTGTGGCTGCACCGCAAGCCCGCCGGCCGCACCGGGGCGTTCGCGCTCGCCGCCACCGGCATCGCGACGCTCTACCTGGACGTCGTCGCCGCGACCTCGCTGTACGAGTTCCTGCCGGTGCTCGCCGGGCTCGCCGCCGGGCTGGCGGTCGCCGTCGGCGGGCTGCTGGTGGCCGTGCGCTGGGAATCTTCGCTGCTGGCCTCGGCCGTCGTCGTCGGCTGTGTCGTGTGCGCGCCGATGATCGTCGGCGGGTTCACCCCCGAACTGGTCACCTTCCTGCTGATGGTCCAGCTCGCGACGGCGCCGGTGCAGCTGCGCCGCGATTGGTCGTCGCTGACGCTCGCCGCCGGTGTCCCGCCGCTGCTCGCCTCCGTGATCAGCACGGCGTGGCTCGGCGGGGGCGGCAGCTGGGCCAACACCGCCGCCGCCGGTGGTGCCGGGGTCGCGTGCGTCGTGCTCGCGCTGATCGTGCTGCGCCGCCGCGAGAACGACCCCGCGGCGCTCTCCCTGCTGGCCACCGCGGTGCTGCCGACGCTTGTCGCGGCGGTGCTGCTGCCGAAGGCGCAGGCGGTGCCGATCACGGCCGGGGCGGGCGTCCTGCTGCTCGCCGTCTGGGCGGCACGCCGCTGGTGGCCCGGGTTCGCCGGGCAGGTGGCGGGGCTGGCCGGGTTGCTCGCGATCCTGCAGGCGACGGTCACCCAGTTCGACGGCCCGGCCCGCGCGGGGGTGCTGCTCGGCGAGGCACTGCTGCTGGTCGTGGCCGCGGTGGGTGGCCGCAACCGGGGCGCGCTCGCCGCCGCGCTGGGGTTCGCGGCGATCGGCGGCCTGCTGGGCGTGGTCTTCGACGTCACGCCCGCGCTGCTGATCGTCCCGCGGGCGCACCCGGTCGCCCAGCTGACCGGCGCGCTCGTGGTCGCCGCGCTGATCCTCGCCGTCTCGGTGGCGTTGCCGTGGGCGGCGGCGCGCTTGGACGTGTTCCGCGGGCCGGCCGAAGACCTGCCGATCTGGCTGCTCGCCGGGGTTTCGGCGCTCTACGGCGCCGCCGGGGTGGTGCTCTGCGGCGCGCTGCTGGCGGTGCCCGGCCGGACCGGGTTCCTCCTCGGCCACGCGCTGATCACGGTGTCCTGGACGATCGCCGCGCTCGTGCTGCTCCTGCGCGGGATCGACGTCGTCGCGCTGCGGGTGACCGGGCTGATCCTGGTCGGTGCCGCGGTGCTCAAGCTGGTGCTGTTCGACCTCTCGACGCTCGATGGGCTGGCCAGGGTCGGCGCGTTCCTCGGCGCGGGCCTGGTGCTGCTGGCGGCCGGGACGCGGTACGCGCGGCGGGTCGCGTCGCGCTAGGGAGGGAAGAAATCGTCGGTGCCCCGTGGTTACCTGGGTCACAGACCCGACGACCAGGGGGCACCGACATGGCAGCACCGAAACTCACCGATCGCGCCGGCGAACCGATCGCCTGGCTGACCACGGTCACGCCGAAGGGGCGGCCCGCACCGAGGCCCGTGTGGTTCGTCCTCGACGGGGAGGACATCGTCGTGTTCAGCGAACCGGGCACCGCGAAGCTTCGGCACATCGAAGCGAATCCCGACGTGAGCTTCCACCTCAACAGTGATGAGCACGGCGGCTCGATCCTCGTGGTGAGCGGGAAAGCGCACGTCGAGGAGGGCAAGGCGTCGGAGGCGCCCGGGTACCTCGACAAGTACGGCTCCCGCTACGCGGCGATCGGCTTGGACGCGGCCGGGTTCGACGCCAGGTACTCCGTCCGCATCCGCGTGGTGCCCGAGCGGACCTGGGGGTTCTGACTCAGAAACCGACGTCGAGGCAAGCGAGCCGGGCGCCTGCCGTGCCCGCGTGGCCGGGGTCGGTGTGGGTGTGGGTTTCGTGGACGACCACGGACTCCGCCCGCCGGCCGGTGACCGTCCAGTCCACTGTGGACCGGGCGAAGCCGGTGCCGGCCCGGTCGGTGGTGAAGTCGAGCCAGATCTCGTTGCGGGGGTTCGCGTACGCGGGGTCCACCGACGGCTTCACCGGGTCCGGCACGTGCTGGAAGTGCGGCCCGGCGGCGTCGCCGGTGGCCCCGCACGGCTGGGTGTGCGCGTGGGCGCCGTACGCCCGCCCCGGCCGCAGGCCGGTGACGAAGAGCAGGGTGGTGGTGCCGGTGGCCGGGGCGGAAACGCTGAAGACGTGCGCCCGGGCACCGGGCGGGACGAGGTCGGGGCGGTACGTCACTGCCGGGGCGTCGGCGGAGAACGTGCCGTGCGCGGTCGTGAACCGCGCTGGTGACGGCGACGCGGCGGCGACACCGGGAGAGAGCACGGCGACGGCGGCCGCGGCGGCCAAAGCGGGAAGAAGGCGCATTTCCCCTCTTTAGCCAGTCGCCGGGGGCACAGCCGTGATCATCACTCGAAAGAGTGACCGATATGGTGGGAAAGTCACGGATTTCCCAGCCGGTGGACCGCCCTGCGCCCGGTTATGGTCGTCTCGTGCCCGAACACACCGGCGAAACCCGCAACGAGATGCTGCAGCGCAACCTCGGCGAGCTGCTTCAGGAGCTGCGGGTCGCCCAGGCCGGGGTGCAGATCCTCTTCGGTTTCCTGCTGTCGGTCGTGTTCACCGACCGGTTCCACGACGCCAGCGGGTTCGAGAAGGCGCTGCACCTGTCCGCGGTCGCGCTGGCGGTGGCCGCGACGGCGCTGCTGACCGCGCCGGCGGCGTGGCACCGGCTGCTGTTCCGCACCGGTAGCCGGGAGCGGATCCTGACCGTCGGCAACGGGCTGGTGCTGGTCGGGCTGGTCTGCCTGGCCCTGGCCATCACGTCGACGGTCGCGCTGATCGCCAAGGTCGTCTACGGCTGGATCGCGATGGTGGTCCTGGGCGCGTTGTGCCTGCTGATCTTCGGGATCCTCTGGTTCGTCATGCCGATCCGGATGCACCCGGCCAACGGTGATCAGCCGACGGGCCCGCCCAAGTAGAGCGTGTCCTCCTGGACGAAGCAGAGCGGGTTGCCGAACGGGTCGTCGGCGTAGAAGGAGCGCTCGCCCCAGAACTGCGTCTCGATGGCGTCGTCGGCCCAGCGCGGCCCGGCGGCGCGCACCCGCTCGAACGTCTCCTCGACGTCCTCGACCGCGAGGTAGACGATCCGCGGGTCGCGCTGCGGGCGCGGCTCACGGTGTTCGAGCGGCGCCTCGACGCAGGCCAGCACCACGCCGCCGCAGGTGAAGTAGTGCCGGTTGACCGCGATGCGCTCGCCGGGGTCGCCGAAGACGGCGGCGTAGAACGCGACGGCGACCTCGATGTCGTCGACGGGCTGGATCAACCGGAACACCCGCGGGCCGCTCATGCGGGCACACTACCGCTGTTCATCCCGTGTTCGGCGGCAGTTGCCGGGGTGGTCGGAAGTCGCCCGTAGCTTCCCGCCCGTGACTGACACTTCTCGCCGGACCTTCCTCCTCGGCGCCCCGGCCGTCGCCGCCGCGGCGACCCTGCCTAACGTCCTCGGCGCCCCGGCCGCCGGAGCCACCGGCCGGCACCGGCCGGACGCCGAAGATCCGCGCTTCACGCTCGTGGTCATGCCGGACACGCAGTACCTGTTCGACGAGGACCGCGGTGACGCGGCCCCGCTGGACGCCTCGCTGCGTTATGTCCTCGAAGAGGAGGCCGACAACGTTGTCTTCCTCGCCCACCTCGGTGATCTCACCCAGAACGGCCGGGCGGACGAGTTCGCCCGGATCAGCCGGTCGTTCCAGGCGCTCGACCGCTGCCGGTTCCCGTACAGCACCCTCGCGGGCAACCACGACATCGACGGCTCGAAGGACGACCAGCGCGGCCCGTCGCCGTACCTCGACGCGTTCGGCCCGCAGCGCCAGCGCAACTCGCCGACCTTCAAAGGCGCGTCCAAGGACGGCTACAACACCTTCCACATCTTCCGCGGCGGCGGTCGCGAGTGGCTGCTGCTGGCGCTGGACTGGCGGCCCTCGGCCGGCGGCCTGAGCTGGGCGAAGCAGGTCCTCGCGCAGCACCCGACGCTACCGGCCATCCTCACCATCCACGAGCTCGTCTGGGCCGACGACGACCACCAGGCCCAGTTCTCCACGTTCGGCGAGCACGTCTGGCAGGAGCTCGTCCAGGGCAACGACCAGATCTTCCTCACGCTCAACGGCCACTACTGGCCGACCGGGCGCACCGTCCGGAAGAACGCCGTCGGCCACGACGTGCACGTCCACATCGCCAACTACCAGGACCGCTACTACGGCGGCAGCGCGATGGTCCGGCTCTACCAGTTCGACCTGGCGCGGGGCGTGATCGACGTCCGGACGTTCTCGCCGTGGCTCGCGGCACAGGACCACCTCAGCGAGCTGCAGCGGCAGGAGGTCGAGCGCAGCGGCGCGGCCGACTACTTCAGCATGGAGATCGACTTCGCCGAGCGCTTCAAGGGCTTCGCGCCCGTGCCGGTCCCGCCCGCGCGGCCCGCGAAGCAGCTGCTGATCCCGGGCACGGTCGCCTACTGGCGATTCGAAGGCGGGCGGGACGGCCAGGCGGTGCCGGACGACGTCGTCGTGCGCGACCAGACCGGCCGCGGCAACGACCTCACGCGCGTCACCGCGCCCGGCAGCGGGCCGGACGCGCTGAAGTACTCGAAGGAGTTCTCGCCGCGGCAGCCGTCGCGGGCGAGCCTGCGGTTCGACGGCGGCCGCGATCCCAGCCGGGGCGCCTACCTGCGCACGGTCGACGCCGCGCCGATCAACAAGCTGAAGTTCGAGCGCGGCTACACCGTCGAGGCGTTCTTCCGGCTGCCGGCGAACTTCAAGGACGGCCACCACGGCTGGTGCGGGCTGTTCGCCCGGCAGGGTAGCGGTGCGGCCGCGGGCAAGACCGGCGACGACCCGAAGGAATCGGCGGCCACCCTGTCCCTTTCGGACGGTGGCGAGCTGCAGTGGGCGGTGTACCCGCTGAACCAGGACCGGACCTCGACGAACTGGGGCCACGAGCTGCCGGTCGAAAAGTGGTGGCACATCGCCGTGGTGAACGACGGCAGGCGCACGACCATGTACGTCGACGGCTGCCCGGTGGTGCGGAACCCGGCCACGCCCGCCGTCGGGCTCGCCGATCCGGGCGGCCCGTGGCTGGTCGGCGCGTCGTCGTACGACAGCAAGGTGGACCGCAGTTTCGCGGGATTGCTGGGTGACGTGCGGGTGGTGGACCGGCCGCTGAACCCGCGTGAATTCATGCTGGGCTGACGCTCTTGACAGCGGGTGGACAATAAAAAATCGGCGTGCCCTCCAGAAGCAACAGGAGAACTCGCCGAACCTGATAAGAGTCTAACCGCTGTGAGGGGAACTTGTCAAACCAGGGGTACGACGAGGAATTGCGGGAAGAACGGGCCTACGTCGCCGCGCTGTACGAGCGGCTCGACCGCGAGCGCGCGGCGGCGCAGGCGCGGTACCGCGGCGCGCTCGGGCAGACGGGGGTGAAGCCGGGGGAACGGGAGAACGACGTCCGCTTCCGGTCGCGGGAGGCGGCCCGGCTGGACGTCGCCGACAACGGGCTTTGTTTCGGCCGGTTGGACGCCCTTTCGGGCGAAACCAGCTATATCGGCCGAATCGGGCTCTTCGACGCGGAAAACGACTACGAGCCGTTCCTGCTGGATTGGCGGGCACCGGCGGCGCGGCCGTTCTACGTCGCCACCGCGGCGACGCCGGAAAACATGCGCCGCCGCCGTCAGTTCCACACGATGGGCCGGCGCGTCCTCGATTTCACGGATGAAGTGCTCGGCCGGCCGGACGGCACCGAACGCGGGGACGCGGCGCTGCTCGCGGCCGTCAACGCGCCCCGCGGCGAGGGCATGCGGGACATCGTCGCGACGATCCAGGCCGAGCAGGACGAGATCATCCGCCTGGACCACGCCGGGGTGCTGGTGGTCGAAGGCGGCCCCGGCACCGGCAAGACGGCGGTCGCCCTGCACCGGGTGGCGTACCTGCTCTACACCCGGCGCGAGCGGATGTCCCGCAGCGGCGTGCTCGTGGTCGGGCCGAGCCCGCTGTTCCTCGACCACATCGGCCGCGTGCTGCCGTCGCTGGGCGAGTCGGACGTCGTCTTCCGGACCACCGGCGGGCTCTTTCCCGGCCTGCACGTCACCGCCGAGGACGCGCCGGAGGTGGCGCGGATCAAGGGGTCTTCGGCGATCCTCGACGTGCTGGACGCGGCCGTCGCCGACCGGCAGCAGGTGCCGGACGAGCCGGTGCCGGTCGACCTGGGTGACGTCGTCGTGGAACTCGACGCCGACCTCGTTGCCGAGGCCCGGCTCGAAGCGCGCGAGACCGGGTTGCCGCACAACGAAGCCCGCGCGGTCTTCCGCGAGCGCGCGGTGGCACTCGTCGCCGAGCGGGGAGTCGCGAAGATCGGCGAAGGCTGGCTGACCCGGGCGGATCGCATGCTGTGGGCCGACCTCCGCGCGGAAGTGCTCGACGAACTCGCGGACCACGAAGAGCTCGCCACCGCCCTCGACGCCCTGTGGCCGTACCTGACGCCGGAGACGCTGCTGGCGACGTTGTACGCGTCTCCTCGCCGGCTCGAGGCCGCCGGGGCCGATCCGGCCCTGTTCCGCGCGGACGGCCCGGCCTGGACCGTGTCGGACGTGCCGCTGCTCGACGAGCTGGTCGACCTGCTCGGCCGGGACGACACCGCCGAACGCGCCGCGGCGCGCCGGCGGGTGGAAGCGGAGGCCGAGTACGCCTCCGGCGTAATGGAGCTGATGAAGCTGGACGCCGAGGAGCTGGACGAGGACGTCGCGCTGGTCGCCGAGGACCTGCTCGACGCCGAGGACCTGGCCGGGCGGTTCGCCGAGCGGGACACCCGCGACCTGGCCGAGCGGGCGGCCGCGGACCGGGACTGGACGTACGGGCACGTCGTCGTCGACGAAGCCCAGGAACTGTCCGAAATGGACTGGCGGGTGCTGATGCGGCGGTGCCCCAGCCGGTCGTTCACGATCGTCGGCGACCTCGCCCAGCGCCGCAGCGCCGCCGGGGCGACGGCGTGGGGCCCGGTGCTGACGCCGTACGTCGGCGACCGCTGGCAGTACCGCGAGTTGACCGTGAACTACCGCACCCCGGCGGAGATCATGACTGTCGCCGGCGCGGTGCTGGCCCGGTTCGCGCCGGACGTGCGGCCGCCGGAATCGGTGCGCGCGTGCGGGGTCCGGCCGTGGTCCAGACGAGTGGCGGACGACGAGCTGGCCGACGCCATCGAGGCCTTCGTCCGCGACGAGGCCGTCCGGGAAGGCACCAGCGTGGTGCTCGGGCCGCCAGGGGTGCCGGGAACGATCCCGGCCGCGGCCGCCAAAGGGTTGGAGTTCGACGCCGTGCTCGTCGTCGAACCGGAGCGGATCCTGGCCGCGGGCCCACGCGGCGCGGCCGAGCTCTACGTCGCGCTCACGCGCGCCACGCAGCGCCTCGGGGTGCTGCACCGGGATCCGCTCCCGGCGGCGCTGACCGGCCTCACCGAGGCCGGGGTGCCCGCGAGGTCCGGGCACCGGCGGTTCCGGTAGCGAACGCGGGGGTGGCGGGGGCGGTCCCGGCATCCCCGCACCGCTAAGCCGTGAGCCGGCCCCAGGAGTAGTTCTGCTTGGCCAGCTTGAGGTACACGAACAGCTCGGTCCCGGACACGCCCGGGATCTTGCGCACCTCTTCGCCGAGCACCTCGAGCATGTGGTCGTCGTCCCGGCAGACCAGCTCGGCCAGCAGGTCGTACCGCCCGGCGCACAGCACGACGTAGTGCACGTTCGTCAGCTCGGACAGCTTGTCCGCGACGTCACGGGGATCGACGCCGTCCACGTTGATGCCGACCATGGCCTGGCGCGTCAGATCCACGTTGACCGGGTCGGTCACCGCGACGATCTGCATCAGGTCGTCGCGCAGCAGCCGCTGGACGCGCTGGCGAACCGCTCCCTCCGAAAGCCCGACCGCCTTGGCGAGCGCGGTGAACGACGCCCGGCCGTCCTTCTGGAGCAGGTCGATCAGTGATCTGTCCGTATTGTCCAGCGCGCGCGCACGTGTTTCGTCACCCATGCCGTCCCTCCCTGTGTTTCGGCATGTGATTTGTCAAGTGCGCAGCGTATCGAGCCCTGCCGAGAAAGCGAGACCTCCGGGCGAGCTTCGCTCGATTCGACGTGCACGCCACGCTCAGCCGAGGAATCGGTGGCCAGGACGGGAATCCACGAGGCTTTCCGAGGCGGTTTTGTGTGCCCGCGCACAGCCATACGCACATCCGGTGCGGCGCCAGGCACACCCGGGGCTTCGCCCCGGAGCGCCGCGCGGCGGGCGACTCGATCGTCAGCCCAAGTCGCGCCGGCTGAGGTCTTCCTCGGTCTCTCGGCGCACCAGCAGCGTCGCGACGCCGTCGCGGACCCCGACCAGCGGCGGCCGGCCGACCTGGTTGTAGTTCGAGGCCAGCGAGTGGTGGTAAGCGCCGGTGCACGGCACGGCCAGGAGGTCGCCCGCGTGGAGGTCGGCGGGCAGGCTGATGCCGTCGGCGAGGACGTCACCGGCTTCGCAGTGCCTGCCGACCACGGTCATCGGGACGCGCTTCGCCTTCGACCGCCGTCCCACCAGGCGCGTCGTGTACCGGGCGCCGTAGAGGGACGGCCGCGCGTTGTCGCTCATGCCGCCGTCGACCGCGACGAACGTCAGGCTGCCGCGCTTGACCGCGCAGACGCGGTAGACCGTGATCCCGGCCGGCCCGACGAGCGCGCGGCCGGGTTCGATCGTCAGGCGGGGCATGGGGAAGCCGTGCGCCGCGCACTCGTAGGCGAGCGCCACGCGCAGACGCCGTGAGTAGCCGCCGAGGTCGAACGCGGGTTCGCCGCCGACGTACGGCACCGCGTGCCCGCCGCCGAGGTCCAGTTCCCGCAGCGTGACGCCGTGGGTGTCGCGGATGCGGGCGAGCACCTCGGCCATCCGCCGTGCGGCCGCCTCGTACCGGTCGACGCGTGAGACTTGCGAGCCGATGTGGCAGTGCAGACCGTTGAGTCGCAACCCGGGTTGCTTCTTCACGGCTTCGACGGCGGCGTCGACGTTGTCGGGAACGCCGTCGAGGAGGGAGAAGCCGAACTTCTGGCCTTCGGTGCCGGTGCTGATGGCGGCGTGCGCCCCGGCCGCGACACCCGGGGTGACCCGGATCATCACCTGCTGGGAGCCGTGGGCGAGCGCGCCGAGCTGCTCGATCTCGTCGAGCGAGTCGACGACGATCCGCCGGACGCCGTAGCCGAGAGCGGCCTTCAGGTCTTCGGGTGTCTTCGCGTTGCCGTGCAGCAGCATGCGTTCCGCGGGAAAGCCGACCGAGCGCGCGACGGCGATCTCGCCGGCGGAGCAGGTGTCGAGCGACAACCCCGCTTCGGCGACCCAACGCAGGACGGCCCGCGTGCAGAGCGCCTTGCTCGCGTACGCGACTTCGACGTCCGGCAGCGCTTCGCGGTACTCGCGGGCGGTGTCGCGGACCTGCTGCTCGTCGATGAGGTAGGACGGCGTCCCGAAGCGGGCGGCGAGGTGACTGACTTCGGCGCCGGCGAAGAGGAGTTCGCCGTCTTCGCCGAGCCGCGTGCTTCGCGGCCAGACTCCTGGCTCGAGGTGATCGGCGGCCTCGCAGCCGAGGCTGGGAAGAAGCTCGCTGAGCGTCACAGGTGCCTCCGGGCATCACGGCGGATCGGACGTCGCCAGGACACCCCCGCCGGCGCGCCCGGAGATCACCCGTGAATGCCGTCCTGACGGCCTTGGTTTGTCCGCTTACTCCTTTTTTACGCGCGAGTAACTTCGGTCACCTAGGACAACCCCCACGAGGACAGCAGCCCGAAGAGCTGCTCCCGCTCGGGCCCGGTGAGCAACCGGCTCGGCGGGCGGACGTCCGGGCGGCACAGGCCCAGCTGGCCCAGCGCGTCCTTGACCACGCTGACGTTGTTCGCGTTGCCGTTGGCGGCGCGGAGCTCCTCGAACGGCCGGATCCGCTCCCAGACGGTCATCGCCGCCGGGTAGTCCGCTGTGGACAGTGCGTGGAACATCTCCAGTGAGATCGCCGGGTCGACGTTCACCAGGCCGGAGGTGAAGCCGGTGGCGCCGACCGCGAAGTAGCCGGGCGCGGAGAGCTCCGCCAGGCCCGCGATCCACACGAACCGCTCGAAGCCCGCGTCGCGGGCGACCGAGGCGAAGCGCACCGGATCCGGCACCGCGTACTTCACGCCGATGACGTTGGGCGCCGCCTCGCCGAGCGCGCGCAGCTGCTCGCCGGCGATCGCCGGGTTGCGGACGTAGAGCACGACGCCGAGTTCCGGCACCGCGGCGGCGATCGCCGCGTGGTAGTCGACCCAGCCGTCGCCGGAGATGTACGGGTGCACCGGCTGGTGGATCATGATCAGGTCGGCGCCCGCCTCGCGCGCGTGGACCGCGGCCCGCGTCGCCGAGGTGACGTCGTGCCCGATCCCGGCGAGCACGCTCGCCCGGCCGGCCGCGGCTTCGACGGTGACCTCCAGGCAGTGCCGGGCTTCGTTCGCGTCGAGTGCGTAGAACTCGCCGGTGTTGCCGTTCGGCGTCACGACCTCGATGCCGCCGGTGATCAGCCGGTCCACCAGCTTCGCGTACGTCTGGCCGTCGACGGCGCCCTCGGCGTCGAACGGCGTGACCGGGATGGCCACCACCCCGGAAAGCCGCCGCCTCTGCTCCTCGAACGTCATCGGGCCCCCTTCGGATCGCCGGTCTCGGTGGTGCGCTCGCCGGGCAGCCCGAGGGCGACCCGGTCGATGAAATCGGTGATGTGCTTGCGCAGCAGGTGTTCGGTCTGCCGGGCGTTGCCGCTCTCGGCGGCGTTCAAGATCGCCCGGTGCTCGGCCGCTTCGCCCTGCCAGGTGGGGCTGATGCCCCAGCCCGTGACGGTGATCAGCGCGGCCTGGTCGCGCAGGCCGTCGAGGACCTCGACCAGCAGCGGGTTCCCGCACCCGGCGTAGAGCGCTCGGTGGAACAGCCGGTTCGTCAGGCTGGCCTTCGCGCGGTCGCCGGCCGCCGCGCCGGTCTCGACCCCGGCCAGCACCTGCCGCGCTTCCCCGAAGTCCGCGCCCCGCTCGACCGCCCGCCGGACGGCTTCGGGCTCCAGCAGCGCGCGCAGGTCGTACACCGCGTACGCGCTCTCGGCGTCCATGACCCGGACCGAAGCCCCCTTGTACGTGCTCATCGTGACCAAACCGGAACCGGCCAGGATCCGCAGTGCCTCGCGCACCGGCGTCTTCGACACCCCGAGCAGGGCGCCGACCTCGGATTCGACGAGCGTTTCGCCCGGCCCGAACTCCCCGCTCAAGATCGCTTCCTTGATGGCGTCACGCACGAAATCCGTCCGCGAAACGGGCGGCGGCGGCCTCCGGGCCGAAGAAGTGCTCGCCACTGGCATGTCCGATCTGATATACGATGCGACATACAACATTATCACGGACCTAGGGGGCAGCCATGCAGCGTTGCACCAGCTTCCGATTCCGACGAGTGGTGCTGGCGGTGGGACTCGCCGCGGGTCTGGCGGCCTGCGGAGCGCCCGGCGGCGACGGCGGCCAGACCGCGGCTCCCCAGGCCGTGCCGGACAAACCGAGCAAGCCGGTCGAGCTGAACATCCTGGACGTCGCGGGCAACCTGCAGCTCACCAAGCAGATGATCGAGAACTTCAAGGCCGCGCACCCGGAAGTGCTCGCGAAGGTCACCTATTCGACGGCGCCCGCGCCGAGCATGGCGGGCAAGCTGAAGGCCGAACAGGACGGCGGCGTCGCCCAGACCCACCTGGTGCTGAGCGGGACCGACGGCCTTTCCGCCGGCATCGCGAACGGCACCCTGGCGAAGGTCCTGCCGGACTTCTCGAGCCGGTTCCCGAACCTGATGCAGAACTACCAGGAACCCGCGGCGAAGATGCAGGAGCTGGCCAACGGCTACGGCGTCGAGGTCGTCTACTACCCCTCGGGCCCGCTCCTCGAGTTCAACCCCGGCGCGGTGCCCGCCGCCCCCGCGTCCCCGCAGGAGCTGCTCGACTGGGCGAAGGCGCACCCGGAGAAGTTCCAGTACGCCCAGCCGTCGAACTCCGGCCCGGGCCGGACGTTCCTGATGGGCCTGCCGTACTTGCTGGGCGACAAGGACCCGAAGGACCCGGACAAGGGCTGGGACAAGACCTGGGCGTTCCTGCAGGAGCTCGGCAAGTACGTGAAGTACTACCCGTCGGGCACCACGGAGACGATGAAGAACCTCGCGTCCGGCGCGGTGGACATGATCATGTCGACCACCGGCTGGGACATCAACCCGCGCAAGCTCGGCACCGTGCCGAACACGGTCAAGACCGCGATCATGCAGCCGATGCACTGGGTCACCGACGCCCAGTACGCCCTGATCCCCAAGGGTCTTTCGCCCGACCAGCAGTCGGCGATCCTGCAGCTGGTCGCGTGGATGCTCAAGCCGGACCAGCAGGCGATCGCCTACGACGACGGGTACTTCTACCCCGGCCCGGCGGTTAAGGACGTCACCCTGCAGATGGCGCCGCAGAAGAGCCAGGACACGATCAAGCAGTTCGGGCGCCCGGAGTACGAGCAGTGGATCGCCCAGTACCCCAAGGAGACGTCGCTGCCCGCCGAGCAGCAGGTCAAGGCGTTCGACAAGTGGAACCAGCTGGTCGGCGGCTCGAAGGTCGGGAAGAAGTGACCTTCGGGCAGCTGCGGCTGGACGGCGTCTCGCGCAGTTTCGGCACCGCGAACGCCCTGCGCGGCCTCGACCTCGCCATCGCCAGAGGCGAGTTCGTGGCCCTGCTCGGCCCGTCCGGCTGCGGCAAGTCGACGGCACTGAACTGCCTGGCCGGCCTGCTGCCCCTGACGGCGGGCAGCATCTGGCTCGACGACACCCGCATCGACGGGCAGCCGCCGGAGCAGCGCGGGTTCGGGATGGTGTTCCAGAACTACGCGCTGTTCCCGCACATGTCCGTCCGCGCCAACGTCGGCTTCGGCCTCAAGATGCGCAAGGTCGGCCGCGCCGACGCCCGCCGCCGCGTCGACGAAGCGCTCCGCCTGGTGCAGCTGACCGAGCACGCCGCGAAGTTCCCCGCGCAGCTCTCCGGCGGCCAGCAGCAGCGCGTCGCCATCGCCCGCGCGGTGGTGCTCGAGCCGCCCGTGGTGCTGATGGACGAGCCGCTGTCCAACTTGGACGCCAAGCTCCGGCTCGAGATGCGGATGGAGATCCGCCGCCTGCACCAGACGCTCGGCCTGACCACGGTGTACGTCACCCACGACCAGGAGGAGGCGCTGTCCTTGGCCGACCGCCTGGTGGTGCTGCGCGAGGGCGCGGTCCAGCAGGTCGGCACGCCGGAGGAGGTGTACGCCCAGCCGGTGAACAGTTATGTGGCCTCCTTCATGGGTTATCGCAACCTTTTGGACGTGACGGTGACGGCCACCGCGGCCTCGTCGGCCACGGTCGAGGGCGACGGCATCCGCCTGACGGGAGCGAACCGCGGCTCGCTCACGGAAGGCCCGGCGAAGGTGGCGATCCGCCCGGAGGACTTCGTGGTCGGCGCCGGGACGGAGAACGCCCTCGACGTGACGGTCGAGATCGTCGAGTACCACGGCCGCGAGCTGTCGGTCTCGGCCCGGCTGGGCACCGGCGTGCCGGTGTACTTCCGGACGGACAAGCGCCTCGCCCCCGGTGACACGGCGAAGATCGGTGTCCCGGCCGAGCGGGTCCTGGTGTTCGCGCCGTGAGCGCCAGGATCGCCGTGAGCGCCGGAATCGCCGGGACCTCGGCGACGATCGGCGCCGCCCGCGGTGCGGGGGTCGCGTCATGACCGCCGTGGCGACCGCTCGGCCGGCGCTGCGCCACCGGCTCGCCGAACGCGGCATCGATCGCACCCTGCTGCTCCTGGTGCCCGGGCTGCTGGTCACGGCCTGCCTGTTCCTGTACCCCTTCCTCTACGGCCTCCAACTGTCGTTCGCGCCGCGCAAGGGCGGCGTCTTCGCGAACTACGCGCGGTTCTTCGGCGACCCGTACCTGCGCAACACCATCTGGACGACGCTCGGCATCGCGCTCCCGGCCACCTTCATCAACGTGCTCGCCAGCATCCCGATCGCCTACGTGATGCGCGGCCGCGTCCGCGGCAAGCGCCTCCTGACGACGATCCTGGTCGTGCCGATCACCCTCGGCACGGTGCTCACCGCGCAGGGCCTGATCATGTACGGCGGCCCGGCGGGCTGGCTGAACAAGGTGCTCACCGTCCTCGGCGTCACAGATCAGCCGCTGCCGCTGATCCACAACTACACCGGCGTGCTGCTCTCCCTGGTGATCACCGGCTTCCCGTTCTCCTTCCTGTTGACGTTGTCCTACCTCTCCGGCATCGACCCCTCCCTGGAGAAGGCGGCCGCGACGCTCGGCGCGAACGGCGTCCAGCGCTTCCGGCGGATCACGCTGCCGCTGCTCGCCCCCGGCCTGGCGATCACCTTCTGCCTTTCGTTCGTCATGGCCTTCTCGGTGTTCCCGAGCGCGCAGCTCGTCGGCGACCCCGCGAACGAGACCCGCGTCATCTCGATCGCCGCCTACCACGCCGCGTTCGAGGAGTACGACTACTCGATGGGCTCGGCCGTCGCGATGCTCATGGCGGTGGTCATGTTGATCGTGATCGGCCTGGTCATGGCGTGGCGCGGCACGCTGTACCGCGGAGCGACCGGAGGCAAGGGATGACGGGTTGGGTCGCGCGTCCCGGACGTTGGGTCGTCTGGGCCGTCGTCGTGTTCTTCTTCGTCAACCTCGCGGGCGTGGTGCTCTCGGTGGTCGTCGATTCGTTTGGCACGCAGTGGTTCGGCACCTGGCTCCCGGACGGCTTCACCACTCACTGGTACGCCGACGCCTGGCGCGAGTTCGGCCTCTCGGACGTCCTCCTCACGACGGCGGTCGTCGCGCTCGTGGTGATCGCCGTGTCGGTGGCTGTCGGCGTTCCGGCCGCCTACGCGCTGGCTCGCCGCTCGTTCCCCGGCAAGCGCCTGGTGATGCTGCTGTTCGTGCTGCCGATCCTGATCCCTCCCATCACCTACGGCATCCCGCTGGCCACCGTGCTGTACAAGTTCCACCTGGCCGGCACGATCACCGGCGTCATCCTGGCCAACCTCGTGCCCTCGGTGCCGTTCGTCGTGCTGACGATGACGCCGTTCATCGAGCAGATCGACCCGAAGATCGAGGCCGCGGCCCGCATGTCCGGCGCGCGGACCGTCTCGGTGTTCACCCGGATCCTCGGCCCGCTGCTGCTGCCGGGCATCCTGGCCGCGTCGATCCTGGTGCTGGTGCGGACGGTCGGCATGTTCGAGCTGACGTTCCTCACCGCCGGCCCGGACTCGACGACCCTCGTGGTGGCGCTCTACAACTCCGTGTTCGCCGCCGGCATCCGCGCCAACCAGTCCGTCGACGCCATGGCGACCATCTACACCGCTTCCATGCTCGTGCTCCTTCTCGTCGCGTTGCGGTTCGTGAACCCGACCCAGCTGGTGACCCGGATCCGGGAGGAAACCTGAGCTCGTGTGCTCGACTTTACCGCGGATCGTCGAACATGTGATCGACACGATCGGGCGAATCCAATCCTTGCGCCTCCCCCGAGGGGAGGTGTCACGCTGACGGCATGCGCTACTCGATCGGCGACCTGGCCCGCCGGACCGGGCTGACGATCAAGGCCGTCCGCTTCTACTCCGACCACGGCCTCGTGCCGCCGTCCGGGCGCAACACCGCAGGTCACCGCCGGTACGACGACGACGCGCTCGCCCGGCTCGAGCTCGTCCGCACCCTCCGCGACCTCGGTCTCGGCCTCGCCGCGATCCGCCGGATCGTCGAGGGCGAGGCGACCGTCGTCGAGTTCGCGGCGAGGCACGCCGAGGCGCTGGAAGCGGAGATCCGCGTGCTGCGCCTGCGGCACGCGGTGTGGACGGCGATCGCCGCCCGCGGCACGACCACCGAGGAGACGAGACTCGTGCACGAACTGACCCGGCTGTCCGAAGTGGAGTGGGTCGGCGACTTCCTCGCCGAAGCGCTGGGCGACCGGCCCGAGCTCGCCGGGATCGCCCGCACGCTGACCCCGGAACTGCCCGAGAACCCGAGTCCCGGTCAGCTCGACGCCTGGACCGAGCTGACCGAGCTGACGCGGGACCCGGACTTCCGCGCCGCCGTGCGCCGGCTCGCGGACCGGCACGAGGGCGGTCTGCGGCGGGACTTGGCCGCCCAGGTGCGCGATGCGGTTGCGCCGGCGCTGGCGGCGGGCATCGATCCGGGCTCGCCGCAGGCCGCGGCGATCGTCGACGGCCTCGGTCACGACCACGCCGAGCTGCGGAAGTGGCTCGGCGTGGTGCACGATCCGCGTCGCGAGCGGTACATGGAGCTGCTCGCGGTGATCAACGGCTGGGCGGCGCCGGAAAGCCTGACACCGACGCTCGACTGGCTGACCGCGGCCACGGCTTGCTGACGCCCGCACGGCCACTCGCCCGCCGCTACGGCCTCCTGACCTCCGCGCCGATCCGCGCCAGCACGTCCGGAGCGGGAGCGGCGTCGAGTCGGCTTCCGTCGCGCAACCGCACGGAAAGCTGTCCGGCGGCGACCTCCGCCGGACCGAGCACGGCCTGGAACGGCACCAGCCGGCCGTCCCGGATCCGGGCGCCGAGGCTGCCTTCCGCCGCGATCTCCGCCCGTACCTCGCCGCACCGCTCCAGCACCTCCCGCGCGTACGGCAGCTCCGCGGCGGACACCGGCAGCAGCCGGAGCTGCACCGGTGCCAGCCAGGCCGGGAACGCGCCGCCGTGGACCTCGAGCAGCTGGGCCACCGCGCGTTCGACGCTGCCGATGATGCTCCGGTGCACCATCACCGGCCGGTGCTTCGCGCCGTCCGCGCCCACGTACTCGAGGCCGAACTGCGCGGGCTGGTGGAAGTCGACCTGGACGGTGGACAGGGTCGATTCGCGGCCCGCGCGGTCGGCGATCTGGACGTCGATCTTCGGGCCGTAGAAGGCCGCCTCGCCCTCGACCGCGTCGTACGGGAGACCGGCCAGCACCGAACGCAGGATTCCCACCGCGCCGTCCCAGTCCCCGGGCACGTACTTGCCGCCGGGGCCGGGCAGGGAAAGCCGGTAGCGCGCCGGGCTGATGCCGAGCGCGTCGTAGGCCCGCCGGATCAGGGCGAACGCGGCAGCGGCTTCGGCGAAGACCTGGTCGGGGGTGCAGAAGACGTGCGCGTCGTTGAGCTGGATCGCGCGGACCCGGTTCAGCCCGCCGAGCACGCCGGAGAGCTCTGACCGGTACATCCCGCCGATCTCGGCGATCCGCAGCGGCAGCTCGCGGTAGCTGTGGCCGTGCGAACGGTAGATCAGCGCGTGGTGCGGGCACAGGCTCGGCCGCAGCACGAGCTGCTCGCCGCCGACGTCCATGGGCGGGTACATGTCGTCGCGGTAGTGCGACCAGTGCCCGGAGATTTCGTACAGCTCCCGCTTGCCCAGCACCGGCGAATGGACGTGCCGGTACCCCGCGCGCCGTTCCAGGTCGCGGACGTACTCCTCCAGGCTGTGGCGGACGATCGCGCCGTCGGGCAGCCAGTAGGGCAGGCCGGCGCCGATCAGCGGGTCGGTGCCGAACAGGCCGAGTTCGCGGCCGAGCTTGCGGTGGTCGGGCATGGTGGGCTCCCTCGTGGACGGCGAGGCGGGAGACCACAAGACGAAGCCCGGGGCACCCGCCCCGGGCTCGAAACGTCGTTCAGCGCGCCGGGACACTCCTCGGCGTCGTCGTCAGTGCAGCGCGCTCCATGGGATCGACGGTAACAGCCGCCGTCAATACTTTTGATCCTCCGGCAGCCGGAAGGTGTCGAACCGCGGTTTGCCGGCGGGACGCAGCACGAGCACGGTCACGCCCGCGGCGGTCTGCCGGGTTTCGACGTGCTCGAACGCCTTCGGCACCACGCCGTCCGGGAAGAGCCGGCGGCCCTTGCCCAGCACGATCGGGTACAGCCACAGCCGGTACTCGTCCACCAGGTCGTGCGCGATCAGCGTCTGCAGCAGGTCGCCGCTCCCGTGGACCTGGAGCTCGCCACCCGGCCGGGCCTTCAGGTCACGGACGAAATCGACGACGTCACCGGCCACGACGGACGTGGCGGCCCACGCCGGGTCCGTCAGCGTTCGCGACACGACGTACTTCGGCAGGGTGTTGAGCCGGGACGCGACCGGGTCGCCGGAGTCGGTGACCTTCGGCCAGTGCGCGGCGAAGATCTCGTACGTCCGCCGTCCGAGCAGGAAGGCGTCCGCGCGCGAGAACCACTCCGCGACGAACCGGCCCATGTCCTCCTCGTAGAACGGCTTCACCCAGCCGCCCAGGTCGAAGCCGCCGGAAGTGTCCTCGTCCTCGCCTCCCGGTGCCTGGTGGACGCCGTCGAGGGTCAGGAACGTCGTCACGGTGAGCTTGCCCATGGTGTCTCCTTCGGGTCGGTCCTGCCTGTCCCGTCGGACGGCGGCACCTTCGGATCGACAAACCCGCCGGAGAATTTTTTCAGGAGTCCAGGAACAGCTCCAGCTGCTCGACGACGAACGCGTGGTCTTCGGCCTGCGGGAGCCCGGACACGCCGACCGTGCCGACCGGCCCGACCCCACGGACCAGCACCGGGAAGACGCCGCCGTGCGCCGCGTAGCGGTCCTGGTCGAGGCGCGAGTGCTGCTCGAACGAGCCGCCGTTCGCGCGGAACTGCGTCCCGACGAAGAACGAGCTGTGCCCGTAGCGGTCGACGACGCGGCTCTTGCGGTCGATCCAGGCGTCGTTGTCGGCCGACGTCCCGGGCAGTGCGGCGTGGAAGAGCCGCTGGCCGTTGCGCCGGACCGAGATCGTCACCGGCAGCCCGCGGTCCCTTGCGGCCGTCAGCAGCTGCTGGCCGAGGGCGAGGGCGGTCTCGTTGTCGAACTTCGTGAACTGGAGGCGTTCCTCCTGCTCGGCGAGCTGGGCGAGGCGGTCGGCTTCGGTCATGGGGCCATTAAATCAACACTGTTGTTTAATTACCAGTGAACTCGGTCAGTGACAGCACGTTGCCGTCCGGGTCGCGGAACCAGGCGATCCGGCCGCCCGGCGTGGTCCAGATTTTGTCGGTGTCCTGTGGCAGCGTGTCGTAGGTGAGGAACTCCACGCCACGGCCGCGCAGCTCGGCCACCGCCGCCCGGATGTCGGCGACGGCCCAGCCGAGCACCGTGAACGGCTGCGGCGTGAACCCGGCGACGGCGGTGACGCGCAGCATGGTGGCGCCGCTGCGGAACACACACGCGAAGGGGGTCTGCTCGATGAACTCGAGCCCGGCGACATCCGTGTAGAAGGCGCGCGAGCGCTCGAGGTCGGTCGACGGTGCGAAGGCGACCAAATCCGCTGAGTTGAGCATGGCTTCACCTCTCTCGGCGGCGAACGTACCCCCGGCCGGGCCGCCGGCCAGGGGATGAGGAGGTGGGCATGGGGCGGATCCGGCGTCGCACGGTGCTGGGCGGCGCGGCCGCGGCCACGGCGGCCGGTGCGCTGTCCGCCGCCTGCGCCCCGGCGCCGTCGCGGACCGGCACGATCGACGACGTCCGCCACGTCGTCGTCCTCATGCAGGAAAACCGGTCGTTCGACCACTACTACGGCACCATGGCCGGTGTCCGCGGCTTCGGCGACCGCGCGGCGCTGCGGGACGTCTTCCGCCAGCGCGGCGACAAAGGCGGCCCGGTGCTGCCGTTCCGGATCGACACGTCCGTTGTGGACGGTCAGGACCTCGGCGAGCTGCCGCACGACTGGAACAGCACGCACCGCGCGTGGAACGGCGGCGCGTACGACCGCTGGACGGCGGCGAAGAGCCCCATGACGATGGGGTACTTCACGCGCGAAGACATCCCGTTCCAGCACGCGCTGGCGAGCGCGTTCACCCTGTGCGACCACTACTTCTGCTCGATCCAGGGCCCGACGCACCCGAACCGCCTCTACCACTGGACCGGCACGATCGACCCGGACGGCCTCGCCGGCGGCCCCGCGACGCACAACGCGCCGGACTACGAGCCGTCCTTCCGCTGGACGACGTACCCCGAACGGCTCGAGGCCGCGGGCGTCTCGTGGCGAATCTACGCGAACGACGAGGAACGCGGCGTCCCCGAGCACTTCGTCGGCGACTACGGCGACAACCCGCTCTGGCTGTTCCAGAACTTCCACGACGCGCTGTACTCGATGGACCCGGTGAAGCGCCGGCTGGCCGATCGCGGGAACCTGCGCAAGCAGCTCCTGCCCGACTCGGGGAAAGGGAAGGACCTCGACCACGTGCTGGCCGAGTTCATCGCCGACTGCGCGGCCGGCACGCTGCCCGCGGTCTCGTGGGTCGTGGCCCCGTACGGCTACTGCGAGCACCCGGCGGCGCGGCCGGTCGACGGCGCCGCGTATGTCCAGCGGATGCTGAAAGCGTTGTGGGACAACCCGGAACTGTGGGAGTCGACCGTCGTCTTCATCAACTACGACGAAAACGACGGCTTCTTCGACCACGTCGTCCCGCCGACGCCGCCACCCGGCACCCCCGGCGAGTACCTGCCCGGGAACCGGCCGGAAAAGGGCAGGCCGTCCGGCGCGCCCGTCCCGATCGGGCTGGGCCCGCGCGTGCCGATGACCGTCGTCTCGCCGTGGAGCCGCGGCGGCTGGGTGAACTCGCAGGTCTTCGACCACACGTCGGTGCTGCGCTTCCTGGAGACGTGGACCGGCGTGCCCGAGCCGAACATCTCCGCCTGGCGCCGGGCCATCTGCGGCGACCTGACCAGCTGTTTCGACTTCCGCGCGCCCGACACGACCATCCCGCTCCTGCCGGACGCGAACGCGTTGCGCGCCGAAGCCGACCGGACGCAGCGGCGGCTGCCGAAGCCCGGGCTGGGGCCGGGCGCGCTGGTGCAGGACCCGGGCACGGCAAAGGCGCGCCCGCTGCCGTACCAGCCGGTCGCCTGGGTCGCGGCCGAGGCGGGCGTGCTGAAGCTGCACCTGGCCAACCACGGGACGCAGGCGCTGCAGCTGGCCGCGTACGCCTACCACGCGGGCGGGGCCTCGCAGCGCTTCGACATCGGCCCGAAGAGCGAGAAGACGGGCGAAATCGCGCACGGCGGGACGTACGACGTCGCCGTCCACGGCCCGAACGGCTTCGTCGTCGAGGCTTCGGGCGGCCTGGACCTCGATGCGGCCGTCACGTTCAGTGACACTCCGGCCCTGCGGATCACGGTGACCAACCGCGGGCCGGCACCGGTCACGCTGAACGACGTCACCCTCCCGCCGTCCGGCGCGCACGACTTCCCGGTCCTGACGAGCAACGGCTGGTACGACGTCACGTTCGAGACGCCGGGCTGGCGCCGCCGCTTCGCCGGCCACCTGGAAGACGGCCGTCCGTCGCGAACCGGCCCTTAGCGCAGGGCGTCGAGCGCGAAGGCGGCGAGCATGGCGACGCCGTTCGGCATCGCGTCCTCGTCGAAGAGCACCCGGTTCGAGTGGTTCGCCGCGGCTTCGGCGGGGTCGACGCCGGGCGGGCACGCCCCGAGGAACGCGTACGCGCCGGGGACGCGTTGCAGGACGTAGGAGAAGTCCTCGGCACCCATCAGCGGGTCGGTGAGCAGCTCGACGTTGCCCGGCCCCAGCACCTCCGCGCCGAGCCGCAGCACCTCGGCCGCGACCCGGTCGTCGTTCACCGTCACCGGGTAGCCCGGCTCGACGTCGGCGGCCACGCGGCAGCCGTAGGCCGCGCCGACCTGCTCGCACACCTTGGGCAGCTCGGCGCGGACCAGCGCGCGCGTCTGCTCGGACAGCGTGCGGATCGTGCCTTCGAGCTCGGCGGTCTCCGGGATGATGTTCGTCGTCGTGCCGGCCTGGATCCGGGTCACCGAGAGCACCGCGGGGTCGAACACGCTGACCCGGCGCGTGATCATCGTGTGCAGCGCCCCGACCATGGCCGCGGCGGCCGGCACCGGGTCGATCGTGTGCTGCGGCGCCGAGCCGTGGCCGCCCTTGCCCGTGACGCGCACGTGGAACGAGTCCGCCGACGCCATCAGCGGGCCGGGCCGCAGCTGCAGCAGCCCGCTGGGCGCGTTGGCCAGGATGTGCACGCCGAACGCGCGCTCGACCCGCGTCCCGGCCGCGTCGAGCACGCCCTCGTGGATCATGAACCGGGCGCCGTGGTGACCCTCCTCACCCGGCTGGAACATGAACACGACCGACCCGGCCAGCTGGTCCCGGCGCTCCGCGAGCAGCCGCGCCGCCGAGGCGAGCATCGCGACGTGCGTGTCGTGCCCGCACGCGTGCATCGACTCCGGGTCCTCGGAGGCGAACTCGAGGCCGGTCTCCTCGGTCAGCGGCAGCGCGTCCATGTCGCCGCGCAGCAGCACCGCCGGCCCGGGCCGCGCACCGCGCAGGACAGCCGTCAGCGACGTCGTGGCCTTGCCTTCGGTGATCTCGAGCGGCAGGCCGTCGAGGGCCTCCCGGATCGCCGCCTGCGTGCGCGGCAGGTGGAGACCCTGCTCCGGGTGGCGGTGCACGGCCCGCCGGAGGGCGACCGTGCGGTCTTGCAGCGCCCGCGCGTCGTCGAGGAGCCCGGCGAACGGCGTGCCGGGCAGGGTGGGCAGGTCAGTGGGGCCGGTCATGGTCCCGATAGTGCCGCATGCGGCGCTTCGGGCGCACCGTGCGTGCGCGAGATCGACCGGCGGAATACGGTGTGCGCATGGCGGTGGATGAGCCGGTCACGGGCTTCGCGGTGGCTGTGGTCCGAGAAGACGGTCGGTGGCGGTGCAGTGCGCTCGACCCGGGGGCGTTGACCGAGCTCGACGCGGCGATCACGGAGCTGGGCAAACTACGTTCCACCGGCGCGAGCTTCGGGCTGCTGGCGGTCGACGACGAGTTCTTCGTCATCGTGCGGCCGAGCCCGCGCGGGCCGTCGTTGCTGCTTTCGGACGCGGCGGCGGCGCTGGACTACGACATCGCGGCGGACGTGCTCGACGTCCTGCGCGTCGACCCGCCCGACGAGGAGGACGACTCCGTCTGGCCCGAGGGCGACCTGGAGATCCTGGCCGATCTCGGACTGCCCGGGCCGGAGCTGGAGGTGATCGTCGGCGAGGTCGACCTGTACCCGGACGAGCAGCTGCAGATGGTCGCGCAGCGGTGCGGGTTCGGCAGCGAGTTCGCCAAGCTCCTGGACGAGCTCTGAGACGCCCGTCCGACACCGAGGCCGTGGAGGCCGCGCTGGAAGCCGCGCGCGCCCCCGGCGCGGACGTGCCGATCGGGGCGGTGGTCTTCGGCCCCGACGGCCTGCCCTTGGCGGCCGCCCGCAACGCCCGCGTCGAGCTGGGCGACCCGACGGCCCACGCGGAAATCCTGGCCCTGCGCGCGGCGGCGGCGGTGGTCGGCGACGGCTGGCGGCTCGAAGGCTGCACGCTGGCGGTGACGCTGGAGCCGTGCACGATGTGCGCGGGCGCGCTGGTACTGGCCCGCATCGCCCGGCTGGTGTTCGGCGCGTGGGAGCCCAAGACGGGCGCTGTGGGGTCGCTCTGGGACGTCGTGCGCGACCGGCGCCTCAACCACCGCCCGGAGGTCCACGGCGGCGTCCTTTCGGCGGAGTGCGCGGCGGTCTTGGAGACGTACTTCGCGACGCGCCGCTGAGCTCAAGGACCCCTCATGCGGAGCTCCAGAGGGCTCCGGTATTGTTCTTCCCGGTGGCGTGTCCGAGCGGCCGAAGGAGCACGACTCGAAATCGTGTGACGGCTAATCCCCGTCCGTGGGTTCAAATCCCACCGCCACCGCGTGCGAGTGGGCGAGGTATGCCGACGGAAAGCGTCGACGTACCTCGCCCGCCGTGTTTTCTGGGGGTGCAACCCCCAGGCCCCGCCCGGCGGGCTTCGCCCCCGGACCCCCGGCGGGGGTCACCTCGGCGGGTTGCCGGGCGTTTCGCTGTTCCGTCTCGGATGCCCCCGGTCAGGCGGGCACGAGCCTGCCTTCCGGGCCGTCGTCTTCGTCGTCCGGCCCGCGACTTCACCTCACCGACGACCAGGCCGCCGCCGTACCGCTCCGGGCCCGGAAACGGCCTGCCGGGAAGACTGGGGGGACCCCACACTTCCCGGCCGGCCGGGAACCTCGGTGCCGGTGGAATGCCTGTGCTGCCGGAAGACCCGGTTCAGGCACGGGGTCGCTCGGCTAGCGCTGCACCCAAACGCTGTTGGCGCCGAACGTGATCGAGCTCTTGGCCGAGTTGCCTTCGACCGGATACGGGCGGCCGGTGCAGTCGGTGCTCTCGAACAGGGAAGCGGTCTTGCTGCTTGTGTTGATCGCGGAGCGCACCCGGTTGCCCCAGCCGTGCTCCGCGAGGTTGACGCAAGCACTCGTGTTGGGCGGCAACGGGCTGACGTTGAGGGTGGCGCCGCCGAAGTCGGTCTGGTCCCACAGGCACAAGGTGTCCGTGAAATTGCAGGTGCCGGCGGCGCCGGCTGGTGACGCCGCGACGACCTGGACGGCGGCCGACGTCATCAGGACCGCGAGTGCCGTGCCGGCTTTCGCCAGTGTTCTGCGGTTGGGCATCGAATCTCCTTTGCGGGGCTCCCCGTGTCGCTACTTTCTTCTGATACTGGGAAAAGGTCGACCTCGCGCGGAGCAGACCGCTGGCGGACAAGGGAATCACGGTCTGTACTCAAGGTGGCAAGATCGGGTTCCTCCCCACGACGGTATCAGCTCGGCGGGGACGAGCGGGCGAACTCAGGGGTGCGGTGGGGGTGGCTGTGCCGGTTCGAGCCCGTCGCACGAGGCGGTGGCGCGCCATCGGAAACAAAGGCCTGGTAAGGGATTTCGCTGTTGCTCCGCTCCGGGAAGCGCTCAACGGCATGACCGGCGACGCGGACGAGAACGCGGCACGGTCGGAGAAGCGGAAGAGGCGCTTGACTTGAAGGGCTCTTGAAGTGTGAGCGTGGTCGGCACCAGCTGATCACCAGGAGCGCACCATGAACGTTCTCGTCACCGGAGCCACCGGCCACACCGGACGGCACGTCGTCGCCGGGCTGAAGGCCGCGGGCGTGGCCACCCGAGTCCTCGTCCGGGATGCCGCCAAGGCGCCGGACGGCGTCGACGTCGTCCAGGGCGACGTCACCGATCTCGCGAAAGCCGCCGAAGGGGTCGACGCCGTCTACCTGCTCTGGCCCTTCTTCACCGCCGACGGCATCGACCACGCCGTGGAACCACTCCGGGGCCGGAAAATCGTCTACCTCTCCGCCATGTCCGCGGAAGACGGCGGCGTCTGGGGAGACGTCGAAGCCGCGATCGGGAAGGTCACCGACGACTGGACCTTCCTCCGCGTCACCGGCCTCGCCACCAACGCGCTCGCCTGGGCGCAGCAGGCCGGGACCGGCGTGGTCCGGGCCGCTTACGGGCAGGCGAAACGCTCGGTCGTCCACGAACGCGACGTCGCCGACATGGCCGTCGAGGCGCTGACCGGGGACCACGCGAAGCAGGTCTACCTCGTCACCGGCCCGGAATCCATCGCGCAGGCCGAACAGGCCCGGCTCATCGGGGTGGCGCTGGGTTCACCCGTCAGGTGGGAGGAACAGCCGCCGGAAGAGGCGAAAGCGCAGCTCAGTGCGCACCTGGGTGCGGAATTCGCGGCGAGCGCGGTGGACCACTGGGCGTCCCTCGTCGAGGATCCGGAACCCGTCTCGCCGGACGTCGCCCGCGTCACCGGGCATCCGGCGCGGCCCTTCGCGGAGTGGGCCCGCGAGCACTTCAGCTGAGTTCGACGACCGGGGCCGTCAACGGCTCCAGCTCGGCCGCCAGCGCGGTCAGCGCCGCGACCTTCTCCTGCACGGCCCGGACCACCGCCGCGCACGTGGCGCCGACCTCGCTCACCACCTCGGCCGAACGATCGCCGGCCAGCACCGCCGACACCGGCGCCGATGCGGCGGAAGCGAGCGCGCACACCTCTTCGGCGGCGGCCACCGCCAGCTCGTCCAGCCGGTCGGCGATGCGGACGCCCAGCGCCGCCGTCGAAGCGGCCGCGCGGGCCGCCGCGGCGTACTGACCGTCCACTGTGTCCGCCCAGGTGCCGAAAGTCTCGGCGCTGCCGCCGTTTTCGGCGCGCTCGACCCCGGCGCGGAACTCGGCCTGCGCCGAGGTCACGCCCAACGCGCCGGTGTCGACCGCCGAGGCGGACGCGCGGATCGACGCCGGGGCGCAGTCGAGGTGCCGCAGGGCCGCGACCGGGTCCGCGACGCCGAGCCTGCCGGCCGCCGCCCGCAACGCGGACAGCTGGGCCGCGGCCGCCGACAGAGCCGGGTGTTCGAAGACCTCAGCGGTCACGGCGCCACCGCTAACCGTCCTCGGAAACCGGTGCTCCGGGTGCTCACCGCCGTCATCCGCAGCCGGCCGGCCAGGTCCGACGTCGCGTCGCCGAGGACGCGCGCGTCCGCCTCGCGCGCCGCCAGCGCGGTGGCCCAGCGCGCGGCCAGTTCGCGTGCCTGCGGCGAGATGCCGAACGGCGTCGAATCGACGCGGGCTTCGGCGAACCGCCCCGCGGCCTTGTCGTCGGCGGCCGCGGCCTGGTCGAGCAGGTCGGCGCCGGCGCGCAGCCACTCGGGCTTCTTATGGGGGCTCCGCGTGGCGAAGCCCCGGGCCCCGGAGCGAAGCTCCGAATTGTCACTGTCGATCCGCGAGCCTCTGCCTTCCGGCATGGGGACCTCCGTCGTCAAGGGCGCTCACCCGATCGTGGAAGATCTTGCCTCATGCTCCCCGGGCCCCCGCATCGCGGTGACCTGCGGCGTTTCCCGCGTTCCACCCAGTGGACGTCTTGACCGCGGGTCGGGAAGACCGCGACCATGAAGACATGCCCGCCACCTCGGAAAGTACGCCGATCCGGGCCTTCGCGCGGTCGATCGGGGAGGGCGTCGTGGAGCTCCTGCTGCGCCGCGGCCGCCTGGGTTCGCCGCCCGCCTGACGCGAATCCGGCGTCCGATTTCCCCGAAAACCCTTGGAGCACAACCATGTCCGTAGAACTTCCTGCCCGGATTCAGCTGCGCGAGGCCGTAGCGCCCGCGGATGGCATCGTCGAAGGGCCCCGGATTCTCCGAGAACCGCAGCGGAAGCCGTACGAGCTGTTCACCCTCCGCCCGCTCGGCCGGCTGATCGGCGCCGAGGTCGAGGGTGTCGACCTCGGCGCGCCGGTGGGCCCTGACCTGCGCGAAGAGCTCAGCCACGCGCTGCTCGAGTGGAAGGTGCTCTTCTTCCGCGACCAGGACATCACCTCGGCGCAGCAGCGCGCGTTCGCCGCCAACTGGGGCGAGATGGAGACCAACCCGTTCATCCCGGAGGGCGACGACGCCGCGGTCACCCGCTTCGAGCGCACGGCGGCCATGCCCGGGTACGAGAACATCTGGCACACCGACGTCACCTGGCGGCCCGAACCGGCGCTCGGCTCGGTGCTGCGGCTGATCGAAGTGCCGCCCGTCGGCGGCGACACGATGTGGGCCGACATGGCCGCCGCCTACGACAACCTGCCCGAAGACGTCCGAACCCGCATCGACGGGCTCACCGCGGTGCACGACTACCTCCCCGGCTTCGACCGGTTCTCCGATCCCGCGCTGCTGGCGCGGTGGCAGGACCGCTTCCCGCCGGTGGTGCACCCGGTGGTCCGGACGCACCCGGAGACCGGACGGCGCACCCTGTTCGTCAACCAGGCGTTCACCACGCACATCGTGGGACTGGACCGGGCCGAGAGCGACCGGCTGCTGCGGTACCTGTTCCTGCAGGCTCACACGCCCGAATTCCAGGTCCGGTTCAGCTGGCGGCCGAACTCGGTCGCGTTCTGGGACAACCGCGCGACGCAGCACTACGCGGTCAACGACTACCACCCGCACGTCCGGATCGCGGAGCGGGTCGCGATCGCGGGCGACCGGCCCTACTGAGCCGTAGCCTGGACGCATGACCGATGAACCCAAAGCCGTGGTGACCGGTTTCCTCCAAGCCCTCGAAGACCTCGACGTCGACCGCGCGCTGACGTTCGTGGCGAGCGACATCGTGTACCAGAACGTGCCGTTGCCGCCCGCCCGCGGCGTCGCGGCCTTCGAAAAACAGCTGCGCGCGATGGCCAAGTACGGCTCCGGGTTCGAGGCGAGGACCCACCACATCGCCGCGGACGGCAACGTCGTGCTCACCGAACGCACCGACGTGCTGCGCCGCGGCGCGTGGGAAGCGGAGTTCTGGGTGTGCGGCACGTTCGAGGTCGAGGCGGGCCGGATCGTGCTCTGGCGCGACTACTTCGACTGGACGACGGTGCTGGCGGCGAGCGCGAAGGGCGCCGGGCGGGTGGCGCTGGCCGGCGCACGGACGCTGCTCGGCAGGTACCGGACGAGGCAGGCGGTGCGCTAGACGCGGTGTTCGCCGCGGTCGTGGTCCCGAAGGTCCACGACCGCGGCTATCCCCAGCACCAGCACGAACACGCAGCTGAGAACAATCAGCCCCCACATGATCGTTCTCCCTCCCCCCGTGTTGTGCCGATCGCGAGCTGTCGGGGGAGTGGTCTGTGCCACTTTTCCGGCGGCTCACGCAGACCGTACCTCCGCTTCACGCAGGTTGTTCCGGCCCTTGACCTTCATTTAAGGCAGATGCGCCGGATGGGTGACACGCCGGTGTGCCGTTGTCACACGCTGCGCGCAATCCGTTACGCACCAACGACTACCGAGGCGATTCCGCCCTGGACGGACACCTTCGCCGACCGCAGCGCCGAGACGTCCGCGACGTATCGCAGCACCTTGTCCGCTTCGTCCCCGGCGAGCGGCTCGCACTCGTTGTCCGCGTTCCGCCGCACCGGGATCAGCTCGAGCCGTGGTTCGTCGCCGAACATGCACCCGGCCAGCAGTCCGTCCGGCCGGCCGGCGGCGAGGTTGCCGAGGCTGTAGAGGATGGGACGGCGGCGGTACACCTCGACGGCCTGGATGGTGTGCGGTCCGTGCCCGGCGACCAGGTCGGCGCCGGCGTCGAGCGCGGCGCGCCCGTACGCGACCTGGTACTCGGCCAGGTCGGGGCCCGGCAGACCCCAGTGCATCGAGACGATGACGTGGTCGTTTTCGGCCTTCGCGCGCTTGACGTCGGCGACGAGCCGGTCGACGTGCTCGGGGACCGGCGTCGTCCGGACGAGCGGCGGACGGCCCGGGATCTCCCCGACGCGGGGATCGGGCTGGTACGCCGTGGTCGCAAACGCTTGCGCGACGCCCGGCGAGTCCGGCTGCGCGGCTTGGCCGTGGGCGCGGATCGAGGTGTATGCGAGAAAGGCCACCTTTTCGCCGGATCGTTCGAGCACGGCGGGTGCGTGCGCGGCTTCGAGGTTCGCGCCGGCGCCGCAGTGCGCGATCCCGGCGTGGTCGAGGGCGGCCAGGCGGGCCGGCGAGTGGGGCGCGTCGTTGGCGACCGAGACGACGTCGATGCCGGTCGACTTCAGCGCTTCGGCCGCGGCCGCGTCGACGGGCCCTTCGAGGTTCGCGAACCGGAGGTCGGCCCCCTCGAGCAGCGGTTTCAGTCGCGCGAAGGCGGCGGAGGAGGTGGGGCGGGCCGAGATGTCGACGTCTCCGCCGAGGACGAGCGTGATCACGAAACCTGCTCTGCCGAGTGAGTGACGACGAAAGTAGTTGTTACGAATCGTTGCACCTTTGTCTTCCTCCTCCTCACTTGTTCGGGGGACTATGCCACGACTGTTCAAGCACAAAGGGGACTCAGGGTGACCAAGACCCACAGATCCAGGGCCGCCTTCACGGTGGCCGTCGCGTCGGGCCTGGTGCTCGGCGGCGTGGCCGCACCGGCCGCGCTCGCCACGCCCAGCGCCGACGCGGTCATCGCCGAGGTCTACGGCGGTGGTGGCAACTCCGGAGCGACGCTCACCAGCGACTTCGTCGAGCTCGCCAACCGTGGCACGGCCGCCGCGAGCCTGGCCGGTTTCAGCGTCCAGTACCTGCCCGGTTCGGCGAGCCCGTCGAGCACCTGGCAGGTGACGCCGCTGGCCGGCAGCGTCGCGGCGGGCGGGCGCTACCTCGTGGCCGAGGGCAAGGGCTCCGGCGGCACGGTCGAGCTGCCCACGCCGGACGCGACCGGCGCGATCGCGCTGTCGGCCACCGCGGGCACGATCGCCCTCGTCTCCGGTACCACCGCGCTGACCTGCAAGACCGCCGCCGACTGCGCTGCCGACGCGCGGATCAAGGACCTCGTCGGGTTCGGCACGGCGACCGTGCGCGAGGGCAACCCGACGGCGGCGCCGTCGAACACGACGTCCGTCGCGCGGGGCACGGCGCTGGCCGACACCGACGACAACGCCACCGACTTCTCCGTCGGCGCGCCGACCCCGACCAACACCGCGGGCGAGTCGACCGGTGGGGATCCCGGCCCGGCGCCGACCCCGGCGAAGATCCACGACATCCAGGGCACCACGCGGATTTCGCCCTTCAAGGACAAGAAGGTCTCCGGCGTCACCGGCGTCGTCACCGCGACCCGGACGTTCGGCTCGTCGCGCGGTTTCTGGTTCACCGACGCCAATCCGGACAACGACCCGCGCACCAGCGAGGGCCTGTTCGTCTTCACCGGCTCGACCAGCCCGGCCGTCGCGGTCGGTGACGCGGTGACCGCGACCGGCACCGTGCGCGAGTTCTACCCGGACGCGCCGGCGACGTCGAACTTCCAGTCGCTCACCGAGCTGAGCAGTGCACAGTGGACGGTCGACTCGCACGGCAACGCCCTCCCGGCGCCCACCGTGCTGAACCCGGACACCGTGCCGACGACGTACGCGCCGTCGCCCGGCGGGAACATCGAGCCGCTCACCCTGGAGCCGTCGAAGTACGCCCTCGACTTCTGGGAGGCCCACGAGAGCGAGGTCGTCAGCGTCACCGACGCCCGCGTCGTCGGCCCGACGAACTCGTTCAACGAGCTGTACGTGACGTCGAAGCCGGACCAGCACAAGTCGGTTCGCGGCGGCAGCGTCTACCTCGGGTACGACCAGCTCAACAGCGGTGTCATGAAGGTTTCGTCGCTGATCCCGTTCGCCGAGCGGCCGTTCCCGAAGCTCAACGTCGGCGACGTGCTGACCGGCACCACGTCCGGGCCGGTCGAGTACAGCAACTTCGGCGGCTACACGCTGTTCGCCAGTGCGCTCGGGACCGAAAAGGACAACGGGCTGCAGGGCGAGACCACGCGCAAACAGCGGACCGGTGAGCTCGCCGTCGCCACGTACAACGTCGAGAACCTCGCGCCGGGCGATCCGCAGGCGAAGTACGACCGCCTCGGCGAGGCGATCGTGACGCACCTGGCGACGCCGGACATCGTGAACCTGGAGGAGATCCAGGACAACTCGGGCGCGACCGACGACGGCACCGTCGCGGCCGACCAGACGCTGCAGAAGTTCACCGACGCGATCGTGGCGAAGGGCGGCCCGCGCTACCAGTGGCGCGAGATCGACCCGGTGAACGACGCCGACGGCGGGCAGCCGGGCGGCAACATCCGGGTGGCGTTCCTGTTCAACCCGGCCCGGGTGTCCTTTGTGGATCGTCCGGGTGGGACGCCGACCACGGCGGTCGGCGTGGTGCGCGAACACGGCAAGGCGCACCTGACGGCGTCGCCGGGCCGCGTCGACCCCGCGAACGAAGCGTGGACGACCAGCCGGAAGCCGCTGGCGGGCGAGTTCGTCTTCAAGGGCCGCACGGTGTTCGTCATCGCCAACCACTTCAACTCCAAGGGCGGCGACCAGCCGACGCACGGCCGGTTCCAGCCGCCGGCGCGCAGTTCCGAGGTGCAGCGGGCGAAACAGGCGACGGTGCTGCGCGGGTTCGTCGATTCGCTGCTGGCGGCCGATCGCAACGCGAACATCGTGGTGGCGGGCGACCTGAACGACTACCCGTTCTCGCCGGCGGTCCAGACGCTCACCGCGGGCGGTGCGCTGAAGGACCTGATCGCGTCGGTGCCCGAATCCGAGCGCTACAGCTACGTCTTCGAGGGCCAGTCGCAGGTGCTGGACCACATCCTGGCTTCGCGGGCGCCGCGCGGGGTGGACTACGACGTCGTCCACATCAACGCGGAGTTCGCCGACCAGGCCAGCGACCACGACCCGCAGGTGATCCGGTTCCGGCCGGGCGCGGGGAACCCGATCGAGGACGGGTTCTACGACTTCCTCGACTGGCTGGAGCAGATCTTCGGCAAGTAGTTCCCGGCGGAAAGGCCACCATCGGGCGCTTTGCCCGGGGGTGGCCTTTCTCGTCTCCGCTCCGATGGGTGACGATGGAACCGCGGAGCGTTGACGGCCGTCATAGGGTTGACGGGACCACAAGGGGAGGGTGGCGTGGACGGGTATGCGGTGAAGGTCGACGAGCTGGGCAAGCTCATCGGCGACCTCGACACGGCGGCGGGGAAGATGACCGACGCCAACAAGAAGCTGGGCGGCGGTGGGGCGTTCGGGTCCCTCGGCACCGCGGAGCTGGGCAAGGCCGGCGTCGAGTTCGAGGAGGCCTGGGGCTTCGGCATCGGCCGCCTCGGCGAGGCGGCTTCGGAGGTGACGGAGCGGCTGAAGGCGGCGAAGCAGAAGTACGAGCAGATCGAAGCCCAGTTCGGTGATGAGCTGGGCAGGTTCGGCTCGGCGGTGCTGGGCGACGGTCCCGCCGGTGGTGAGCCCACGGGTGGGGTGAAGGGGAACCACCCGCGGATCGGGCAGCCGGCCGGAGGCCCGGTCGGTGGTGGGTACACCGGCGGCGTGCCGGGGATCAGCGAGCTCGCTTCGAAGACCGATCCGGGTGCCGACCTGGGCGAAGGCCCGGTGGGCGGAGGCTACACCGGCGGAATCGGCGGTCTCGCGTCGAAGGCGGGCGCCGGGCCCGGAGAGCGCGAAGACCGCCCGGTCGGTGGCGGCGCGACCGGCGGCATCACCGACATCCTGAACGGCCTCGACCGGTGAGCGCCCGCGACTTCCCGGCCCTGGGCTTCGACCCGGCGCCCGGCGACCTCGACGGCATCACCGACCTGGCGGGCAAGTACCGCGCGGTCGCCGGCGACCTGACCGAGGCCGACGACTCGCTCCGCCGGATCGTCCGGAAGCAGGGCGTCTGGCAGGGCGAGGCGAGCGAAGCCTTCGCCCGGCGCGTCGGCCCGCTGCCGCAGTACCTCGACGATGCCGCCAAGTCGATGAGCCGGGCCGCCGACGCGCTCGAAGGCTGGTCTCAGACCCTGGGCGACCTGCAGAAACGAGCGGCCGACCTGGAGGCCCGCGCGGAAGCGGCGGCCCGGGCGGCCGAGCAGGCGCGCGCGAACCCGGATCTGGCGCTGGCCAACCGGACGTTTCCGGACCAGCAGTCCCTGCAGATCGCCCAGCGCCTCCTCGACAACGCCGGTCAGCAGCTCCAGGCGGCCATCGACGGCTGTCAGAACGTCCAAGACGCCGCGAAGCAGCTCCAGCAGGAGCACGCGGAAGCGGCGGGCCGGGTCGCGGAGCTGCTGCGGAAGGCGAAGGAGCTGGCGCCGGACGAGCCGGACGTCCTCGACAAGCTGAGCGACGCGGTCGGCGGGGCACTTGTCGACTTGTCGAACACCCTGGCCGACGGTGTGGACGACGCCTGGAACTTCGTCCAGGACCACGCGGAGCTGATCTCGAAGCTCTCGGACGTGATGGGTGACATGGGCAACGCTCTCGGGTTCGTCGGAGAGTTCCTCCCGGAACCGGCCGGTGCGGTCGTTGGAGCCGTTGCGACCGGCTTGGGGCTGGGCGCGTTGGCCGGCCATGCCACGGCAGCGATGGCGGGCGCCGACGTGGCTCCGGAGACGCTGACCTTCGACGGGATCGGTGCCGCGACTTCGCTGGTCGGCACCTTTGCTCCGCCGGGTGTCGGTGCCGTGATGAAGGGCCTCGGCTACGGGGCGTTCGGGGCGCAGTTCCAGATCGACGCCGGTCTGCGGATTACGGGCGACAGCGACAGCTTCGAGGGGCCTATCGGCGACTACTTGAGCTACTGGGTGCCGAAGGACATGGGGCAGGTGGCCGCCGCCGCGAGCACTCTCGTCGCGGGGCCTGCTCCGTGGGCCGTGGTCGCGGTGACCAATGCGGCCGACACCGGGACGCAAGCCGACAACACGCCGGAGCGGCGTCGTGAGCGGGCGGAAGACGAGGTGTGGAACTGATGCCTCTGCAGATCGACCTGCCGCCCGGGTTCGCGGGCATGCCGGTGGGCACCGACGACAAGATGAACCGTGGCCATGCCTGGACCATTGCGGAGAACATGGCCGCCGGTGCCGGGAAGTCCGTCGAGGAGTTCGGCAGCTACCTCATGGCCCTCGTGCCGACCATGCAGGCCAACGGCATCCGCGTGTTCGGCAAGTTCGCCGTCGGGCCGCGAAAAGGTGATGTCGCGACCCTCACGCTCGGCGTGGCGCAGTGGCCGGACACCGCACCCGGCAACCGGGACGCCCTGGTGGCGGCCCTGGCCGAGGAGTACCGCGGCCGCCACAAGCGCGCGGTGGTGCAGCCGGTCCGGCTGCCGATCGGGCCGGCGATCGTCGCGATCAGCGGCGGCGAGTTCCACCTGCCCGAACGGGACGTGCGCACCCAGATCAAGGCGGAGTACCAGATCCCGCTCCCGGACGGCCGGTCCGTGGTGATCCTTTCGGTGGTGGCGGAGTCCGAAGACGCCTGGCCGGCGATCGCCGAAGCGACGGCGAGGGTGGCATGGAGCCTGCGCAGCGGGGAAGCGTCGTGATCAGCACGGTGGCAGCCGGGGCGGCCGATGATCCGGTCCTGCGGGCGATCTTCCTCGTCCTGATGGGCCTGGTGATCGTCGCCGGTCTGACGTTGACGATCGTCCGCGCACTTCGTTCGACGAAGTCGAGCGAGGAGCAGATGGCGCGCCTGGCCGCGGAACTGGACGGCCGGAGCCAGGTGTGCATCCGGAAGATGGAAATCGGGTTGTCGCGCGAGGACCTGCTCCGGGTTGCCCACAGCCGGGGTTACTCGCTGATCGACCACCAGGTCATGAAGTACTACGAGTTCGTCCACACCCCGCACCAGCCGGGGAGGTACGTGTGAGCGATCTGGTCATCGCCGGCTCCAAGTTCACCGGAAGCGACGCGGAGTACTTCGGGACACTCGCGATCACTGCCGCCATCGCCCTCATCGCCCTCGGTGTGTTCTTCTTCGTGAAGAACAAGCTGGAGAAGACCCGGCGCGCCCGCATCCAGCGGCTCGTCCAGCAGCTCGACGGCCGTCCGCTCGTCTACGTTCCCTACGCCGACTGCCTGCTGACCGTGCCGGACGTGCTCAGTTCGGCCCAGGCCCGCGGCTACGCCATGACTCCGAACGGGGCGGCGCTGAGGTACGAGTTCATGCTCGGCGCGCCGCAGACGGCGTTCGGGGGCAATCCGCTCCTGCGGGAGGTCGCGGCGTACCTGGACGGCCGGCCCAGCTATCGAATGCGCGTCTTCTCCACGTCGCTGACCCTCGCCGAGCTGATGGTCCTTGCGCACAGCCGGGGTTACACCGTCCAGCAGAACCGGAAGTTCTACGATTTCGTGCGGCACCAGGGGAGGCCATGAACAACGACCAGCTGATCGAGGAAATGCGCTGGCAGCTCAAGCGGATCGACGACCGCAAGGCCGAGAACCAGCGCCTCCTGGCCGGGATCGCCGCGAGTGACCACACGACCGTCGTCTCGCCGGATCGGTCCGTCACCGTGCTGGCCGGGCCCGGCGGGGTGGTCAGCGAAGTCCGGCTCGCCCCCGAAGCCATGCGGTTCGACGCCGTCACGCTCAGCCGGACGATCACCGCCGCCGTCCGGGAGGCCGTTGCCGCCGGGGGACGGCTGGGCGCGCCGCCTGCCGGGGCGCCACAGCCGGCCGTGCCGGCTCGGCAAGCGCCGCAACCCCAGCACGTGCCCGCACCGCAGCGGCGCCGGCCGGCCCCGGCGGACGACGACGATCCCTACGACACCGTCTTCGACGTCTGAGAAACCCGCTAAGCCGGCGGCTGCTCCCCACGCTGCTTCGCGGCGGCCCGCTTGGCCCGCCAGCCCAGTGCCAGCACGGCCTGGACCAGCTCCTGGTAGCTCGGCTTGACCTCCTCGAGGTACCGCTCCAGGTAGGCCGCCCGCGCGGTGGCCACTGGGCGGGGGTCGTCGCCGGGGTCGAGCCACGGCAGGCCCTGGATGTTGTGCAGCGCCATCTTCCACCAGCGCGTCGCGCGCTCGGCGGCCCTCGTTTCGCGCTCGGCCGCCGCCTCGATCGCCGCGTCGGCCGCTTCGATCTCCGCGTTCAGCGCTTCCGCGCGCGCCAGCTCCCACTCGCGCAGGTTCTCCGCCGAGCCGCGGGAAAGGGCGATGATTTCCTTGTACCGCATGGCCGCGGTGGCGTCGTCGGTCATCGGTCGTTCTCCGGACGCTGGAACGGGATGATCACTTCGGGTGCGCCGTGGGTGGTGCGGTCGAAGAACAACGCGCGGCCCGGCCGCGGCGACCAGTGCACGACCTGGCCCGCCGCGAACGGCGACAGCTCGTTGCCCTGGACGTCGAGGGCCGCCCACGTGCCGATGTCGTCGGTGCCGGCGAAGCCCAGCGTGTCCTTGAGCCGGGCGATGCTGCGCCACCAGCCGATCGTGTGGATGCCGTGCCCCGGCCCCTGTTTCAGCACCACCCGCAGGTGGTCGAGGCCGCTCTTCAGCTGGCCGACCGCCTTGGCCTCCAGCGCCGGCAGAGCCGCGTCCACGCCGTACAGCAGCAGCACCTTCGCGCCCCCGGACATCGAGCCGGTCATCGACTCCAGGACGCCGGTCAGGTCCTCCACCAGTGACGCCGCGTGCCCGTCCTCGCGCAGCCGCTCGGTCAGCTCCAGCGCGGCCGGCGCGCACGCCTCGATCGGGCAGCTCAGCACGAACTCGACTTCGCCCGGTTCGTACTGCCGGGACAGCGACCGCGCCGACGAGTCCATGATGGACAGTGCCTCGGCGGTCGCCGAGCCGAGCACCGCGACGTTGCGGCCCGGCGCCCGCGGCAGGTCGACGCCGCACGCCGTCTCGGTCACGTCGATCGACTGGCCGAGCAGGGCCCGCGGCTTCGAGTTCGGCTTGAGGTCGAGGTAGGCCGGGAACCGTTCCAGGACCGGCTGGTGCGCGCCGTCGAACAGGCGCGGCCGCGGGAAGTGGCCCGCGTACTCCTCCCACAGCCGGTGCTGCAGCCGGACGAACACGTTCTTGCTGCTCGCGTCCGGGATGTGGGCCAGCTGGTTGCCGTGCGCGACCCCGGAGTCGTGGTTGATCACCGCGTGCCATTTCGGCGCCGACACCGCCGCGTTGTTCGTCTCGGCCAGCACGCGCCGCGCCTTCGGCATCGCGATCCGCAGCGTGCACTGCTCGAACACGGCGGGCTTGCCCCAGAACGCCTCGATGCCGGCGACGTCCTGGCTGGCCAGCACCAGGTGGATGCCCTGCGACCGGCCGCGCCGGGCGATGTCCTCCAGCAGCTGCGTGGCCGTCGCGGTCACCTGGTCGCGGCCGGCGAACAGGTACTGGAACTCGTCGATCACCGCGACGATCCGCGGCCAGTGTCCGCCCGGATCGGCTTCGCGCAGGTCGGCGAGGTTCGTGACCTCGTGCTCCTTCGCGGCCGCGGACCGGCGGCGCAGCTCGTCGGCGAGGAACCGCAGCAGGGCCAGGCCGAACTCGCGGTCGGTGTTGACGTTGACGCCGACGAGCCGCGCGTGCGGCAGCCAGCTGGCGTCCTTCCGGCCCGGCGCCAGGCCGGCGAAGGAAACGCCTTCCTTGAAGTCCAGCAGGTACAGCGCCAGCTCGTCCGGGGTGTACCGGGCGGCGAGGCTGCCGAGCAGCGCGTACAGGAAGTTCGTCTTGCCCGAACCGGACGGGCCGCCGATCAGGGCGTGCGGGCTCGCGTCGCCGATCACGACCTCGACCGGCTCGCCCTCGAAGAACCCGACCGGCGCCCGCAGTTCGCGCGCCGAACTCTCCTGGCCCAGCTCCGTCGGCAGGAGGTCGTCGAACGACCGCGGCCCGCCCTGCTTGGCGATCAGCGCCTTGGCGATCTTGTCGACGGCGCGGATCACCTGGGCGGACGGCATCGCGGGGTCGAGGTCGACGACCAGGTCGGTGCCGGTCATGCTGCTGATCGCGTGCCGGTCGTCGGCCAGGCTCAGCGTCTCGACCGGCGCGCTCACCGCCGTCGGCACGTCGATCATGATCAGGCAGATGCCGGCGGCCAGCGCGCCGCTCGCGACGCGCTTGAGGTCGCGGGCACGCTCGGGTTCGAGCGTCTCGCCGTTGCCGTAGAGCACGACGATGCGGTACGGCTCGCCCCGCTGCCCGGTGCTGCTCCGCATTTCGCGCAGCGACGTGAACCCGGCGGACATGCAGCTGGCGTGGATGCGGCGGATGTGGCCGGCCAGCTCGTCGAGGAGGTCTTCCAGCCGGCCCGGGTCGTACAGCGAGAGCGCGCTGGTGTGGCTGAGGGGGTAGAGGTCGGGCAGGATCGCGGTCAGCTGCCCGATGTCCCACAGGTGCACGCGCACCGCGCCGGGCTCGAACGTCGAGAGCACGCGCACCAGCAGGTTCTGCACGATGCCGTCGATCACCGGCCGGGTCTTCGGTGCCGAGGTGATCGCCAGGTGCGACTCGTCGAGCAGCGGGACGGCGACGTCGAAGGTGCGGGTCGCGTCGCCGCCGGCGGCGGTGGCCGAGCCGACGCGCCACAGCCCGGGCGACGTCAGGCCGGGGTTGTGCCCGACCGTGCCGAGCCAGTCGCCCGGCGGCAGCCCGGCCGGCCCGGGTGCGTTCTGGGCGACCAGCTCCCGCAGCGTCGCGGGGCCTTGACTCCAATCGGTGTAGAAAGCGCTTCGCACGCTGCCGAGCGCGCCGAACACTTCGTGGGCGGCGGGGTGCCGCGCCCACTCGTTCTGCTGCTCGGCACTGGCGTGGTTCATGCCGACCTTGACGATGTCCTGCTCCAGCTGGAGCTTCGCGAGGTCGGCTTCCGCGGCTTGGCGCGCCCCGGCCGCCGCGCCCAGCACCAGTCCGATCTGATGGCGGACCCGGTCGAGTGCGGTTTCGACGCGGTTGCGTTGCTCGGCTGACTTGTTGGCCATCGGCGTCCCCAAGAAAAGTGTCCCCAAGAAGGATTACAGGCGCGACCGGTATCCGCTCACCAGGTCCTCGGCGGTGTGCAGGCGGACGAGGAGCTGGTCCAGCCCCTCGCCGGCCTGTGCGTACTGCGAAGGAAGCCAGGGATCGGCCTTGGCCTGGGCATCCACGAGAGCTTGCCGGGCTTCCCCGAGCAGGCTTGTGGCCCGTTCGGAGTGGGCGCGCGCGTCGGCGAGCCCGGTCACGGCAGCGGTGAGCAGCTGGTGGAGTTCGGCGAGCGTCATCCGGCTAGAGACGCGCCGAGTAGGAGTCGGCGGAGGAAATGCTTGCTTGGACGGTGCTCTGCAAGCCGTTGATGCCTTGCAGGGCTTCCGCCAGGAGTCCGTGCGCCTGGCTCACTTCGTGCTGGCTGCTCCCCTGCGTCGCCTGTGCGAGCGACTGCTGGGCTTCTTCGAGAGACTGCGCTGCCTGCTGCAGGGCGGCGATGCTCGCGGACGCCTTCTCGTTGGCGAGCGCGATGCCAGCGCGGATCTCTTCGACTCCGGCCATCGGGCCTCTACTCCTCGAAATCTGGTGTCGTACGGGGACGGTTTCCATTGAAACAGATCCAGCGACTCAGCGTGATCATCAGACTTTGCCGAGTGATCGCGGGCCCGGAATCAGCAAGGCCCCGGACGTGGGAACGTCCGGGGCCGGGCCGATCACGGTCTGTGCGGGGGTCGTCCCGGCACCAGTACCGCACCCTGACGTCGCTGGCCAGCGCTACCCCAGGTCAGAGCGGTTTTCGTGCCACTACTGGCCTTTCTCGACAGGGGCGGGCGAGGTGCTGGTGAGACTAGCGCGACCGGAGTAACGGCCTTCGGTCAGCCCTGTTCGTGACTCCGCGTGCAGGAGAAGAAATCCGCAGCATCGAAGGCATTTCATGTTCGAGTGGGCCGAAAGTGCCGCGCAACTGTGTCCGAGACATACCGTCGGTGGGTCGCGCGAGCTCGTCGATCACAGGTCCCGGCGGTGTTCGACGAGCCAGGCGGCGACCTGGTGCAGCTTCATGTTGGCGTTCTGCGAGCCTTCGACGAGCATCCGGAAGGCCGCGACGGCGTCGACGTCGTGGCGTTGCATGAGGATGCCCTTGGCCATGCCGATGACGTCGCGGCTCTCGACCGCGGCGCTCAGCTGGGCTTCGGTCTGGGCGCCGATCAGCGCGATGGCCGCGTGCGTGGCGAACAGCCTGCCGTCCTCCCGGGTCTGGCGGCTGAAGGCGTCGCGCGCTCGCGAGTAGAGGTTCAGTGCGCCGAGGGTGGTGTCGGTGACGAACAGCCGGTACGACAGCATCGAGTGCACGCCGAACTCGCCGGCCGCGGCCGCGAACGCCGCCCACCGCCCTTCGGCGGCGAGGTCGCCGGTGCTGAAGACCTGGTGCTCGGCGATGGCGTCCAGGCACGGCCCCTGCTGGGTGCGGTACTGGATCTCGTCGATCGCCGTGACGACGTCACTGGTCGGGGCGACGGTGCGGATGGGCCGCCCGCGCTCCACGAGGGAGATCCCGGCGAACTCGGCGCCGTCGACGTGGTCGATCGCGGCCTTGACGATCGCGGCCAGTGTGGAGTCGACGTCGGGCTCCGCCTGCAGCGTCCGGGCGATCGCGCTCAACGTCGCGCCCAGGCTCGTGTCCAGGTGGTCGGGATGATCGTGCACGAGTGGCCCCCTCGCCCTGCCTTCGCCTCCTCAGCCGAGCCACTCAGTTTAGCGAGCGCGGGGGCAGCGCTCACCTCGGCGAAAGGCCGGGAGCCCGAAACGGAAAACGCCGGGCGGCCCGTGAAGGCTGCCCGGCGTTCGCCTGCCGAAAGCGCGGAGGATACAGGATTCGAACCTGCGAGGGCGTGAACCCAACACGCTTTCCAAGCGTGCGCCTTAGGCCGCTCGGCCAATCCTCCGCAGGAGACGATACCGGATGGCTCGCGTCACCCGTGAAGGTGGGTCAGGGCACGACGTCCGCGACCACGCACGTGATGTTGTCCGGGCCGCCGCCTTCGTTGGCCAGGCGGATCAGCTCCGGGATCACCGCGTCGGGCTCCGCGGGGGTGTCCAGCACGTCGCGCAGGGTCGCTTCGGAGACCGGGCCGCTCAGGCCGTCCGAACAGAGCAGGTAGCGGTCGCCCGGCTTGGCCTTGAACGTCCAGATGTCCGGGTCGCCGGAGCCGGCCGTCTGAAGCGCTTTCATCAGCAGTGATCGGCGGGGGTGGGACTCGGCGTCCTCCGCCGCCACGCGGCCGTCCTCCACCAGGGCCTGGACCAGGGTGTGGTCGCGGGTCAGCCGGCGCAGGCCGCCGTCGCGCAGGAGGTAGCCGCGGGAGTCGCCGATGTGGGCCGCCGCGAACTCGACGCCGTCGAACAGCAGGGCCGTCAGCGTGGTGCCCATGCCTTCGGTCGTCGGCTCCTGCGACGCCACCTCGTGCAGCCGGTCGGCGATCGACTTGACCACGCCGGCCAGGGTGGCGGCCAGGTCCACGTTCGTCAGGTCGAGCCGCCGCAGGTCGACCTCGAGCTCGCGCAGCACGTCGACCGCCGTCGCGCTGGCGACCTCGCCGTGCGGCTGGCCGCCGATGCCGTCGGCGACGGCGAGCAGGCGGGAACTCGCGTACACCGCGTCCTCGTTGACCCGGCGACGCTTCCCGACGTCCGACCCGGCGGCGTACCGCAGGACGTACCGATCGTGTGTCATGCCTCCCATGTAAGCATTGGTTGACTGAGTTCACAAGCGTCTCGGCTGAATGGAGCATCCTCCGATAGAGTCCTCCCATGGACGACGACGCCACGGTCAGCGCGGCCGACATCGCGCGGCTCGCCGGGGTGGGGCGGGCCGCGGTCAGCAACTGGCGCCGCCGCTACCCGGACTTCCCGCAGCCGGTCGGTGGCACGGCGTCGAGCCCGCTGTTCGGCCTCTCCGCCGTCGCCGGCTGGTTCCGCGCCCGCGGCAAGAAGTTCGAGCTGAGCGCCGGCGAACGCGCGTGGCAGCGCCTGCGCGCCCTCGGCGACGACCTCGACCTCGCCGAGCGCGTCAGCCGCGCGGGCGGCTTCTTCGCCTTCCAGGCCGGCGTCTTCGACACCTTCGACAGCGCGCTCGACGACCCGGAGCTGCTCACCCTGCTCAGCGAGATGACGCACCAGGCGGGCCCGGTGGAAGCGTTCGAACTGTTGTGCCGCCGGTACTTCGAAGCGCATTCGCGGCGGTTGTCGGCCACCCCGGAACCGATCGCCGAGCTGATGGCCCGGCTCGCCGGACCGGTGTCGACGATCCTCGACCCCGCGTGCGGCTTCGGCGCGCTCGCGCTGGCCAGCGGCGCGAAAACCGTGCTGGCGCAGGACAGCGACCCGATGACGGCGTCGATCGCGGCGCTGCGCCTGCGGTTGCGCGGCATCGAGGCCGAGGTCCACGCGGTCGACGCGCTGCGTGAAGACGCCTTCGCCGGCCGGACCGCCGAAGCGGTGTTGTGCGACCCGCCGTTCAACGAACGGGCCTGGGGACACGACGAGCTGGTCGGCGACGAGCGCTGGGAGTACGGCCTGCCCCCGCGCGGCGAACCGGAGCTCGCCTGGGTGCAGCACTGCCTCGCGCACGTCGAACCCGGTGGCACGGTGGCGATCCTGATGCCGGGCGCGGCGGCCGGGCGGCGCAGCGGCAAGCGCATCCGCGGCAACCTGCTGCGCGCGGGCGCGGTCCGCGCGGTGGTCACCCTGGCCCCGGCCGGCCCCGACCTCTGGCTGCTGCGGCGGCCGGTGCCCGGCGAGCGCGCCGCGTCCACCGTGCTGCTCGGCGAAGCGGGCGACCAGCTGTCCACAGTGGAGGAGAGCTGGCGGGAGTTCGGCAGGCACCCGGAATCCGGCGTCCGGATCATCGACCTGCTCGACGACGACATCGACCTCACGCCGGCCCGCCGCCGCACCAGGGACGAGGACCCCGGGCAGGCCTTCCAGGCCGTGCGCACCCGGTTCGCCGAGCTGACGCCGGAGCTGCCACCGCTCGAAGCGGCGGACGCCGAACCGGCGTTCACCACCGTCGGCGAGCTGGTCAAGGCCGGTGTGGTCGAGGTCAGGTACGCGCCGGTGCGCGCGGACGCCGAGCACCCGCTGGCCGAAGCGGGCGACGTCGTCGCGTCGGTGACCGGCATCGCGTACGTCCACAGTGGACCGCCGCGGCCGGTCGGCGCCGGGCTCACCGTGTACCGCGTCGACGCGGAGCGGCTGGACGCGGACTTCCTCGCCGGCTGCCTGCGCGCGGCGGACCTGCCCGCCGCGTCGGCGTCCACCCGGATCGACGGCAGGCGCGTGCGGATCCCGCGGCTGCCCATCGCCGTCCAGCGGGAGTACGGCGGGGTCTTCAAGAAGCTCGCCGAGTTCGACGACGTCCTGCGCCAGGCGGCGGAAACCGGCCGCGACCTGGTCCGGCTAGGCTTCGCGGGACTTGTCGAAGGACGGCTCCAGCCGGGCCGATAGGGGAACGGATGCTGATCGCCGACCGCTACGAGCTCGACGAACTGCCGCTCGGCCGCGGCGGGATGGGCGCGGTGCACGGCGGGTTCGACCGCAGGCTGGGCCGCCGCGTGGCGATCAAGCTGCTCAGGCTGCCGGGCCGCGACGAAGAGCTGGAAGCCCGCTTCGCCCGCGAGGCCCGCATCCTGGCGACGCTCGACCACCCCGGCGTCCCGACGCTGTACGACTACGGCACCCACGACGACCGGTTGTTCCAGGTCATGCAGTTCGTCGACGGCGTGACCGTGGCCGACCTGCTCGCCGAGCACGGCCCGCTGCCGGTGCCGTGGGCCGCGGCGATCGCGGCGCAGGCGTGCGCGGTGCTGACCGCCGCGCACGCGCTCGCCGTCTGCCACCGCGACCTCAAGCCCTCCAACCTGATGCTCGGCCCGGACGGCGGCGTGAAGGTGATGGACTTCGGGCTGGCCGTGCTCCGCGAAGCCGACGCGGCGCAGTTCACGCGGGCCGGGCAGCTGCTGGGGACGCCGTCGTACATGGCGCCCGAGCAGATCCAGCGCGGCGGGGCCGAGCCGCGCAGCGACCTCTACGCGCTGGGGTGCGTGCTGCACGAGATGCTCACCGGGCGGCGGCTCTTCGACGGGCCGACCGCGTACGCGGTGTTCGAGCGGCAGGTCAAGGAGCTGCCGCCGCCGGTGACCGGCGTCCCGAAGCCGCTGAACGCGCTGCTCGCCGCGATGCTGGCGAAGGACCCGGAAGCCCGCCCGGCCGGCGCCGCCGTGCTCTACGAGCGGCTCGGCGGGTTCGTCGGCGGGCTGCCGCCGCTGCCGGGGTTCCTGGTGCCGTCGTCGGTGCCCAGTCCCGGCCGGATGTACGCCCGGATGCTGGGCCGCGTCAGCGGCTGACCGCCGGGCGCCGGTCGGCCAGCGGCAGGCCCCGGCGCCGGATGCGCCGGTAGGTCGTCGCGTTCTGCACCGCGATGCTGACGCCGAGGGTGAACGCGATCGACGCCGAGGTCAGCGGGCCCGCGACGCCGAGCGCGGTACCCAGCGCGACCACCGCGATCCGGACCGCGACCGTCAGCACCCACAGCCAGATCGTGGCGGCCGAGCCCTTCTGGAACGTCGTGCCGTCGCGCTCGGTGAGCGTGGTCGTGGTGCTGCGCAGCACGCCGAGCCCGGCCAGCACCACCAGGTCGGCGGCGAGCAGGCCCAGCTCGGCCGCGGACGCGCCGGGCAGCGCTTTCAGGGACAGGTACCCGCCCAGCGCCGTGACCAGCAGCGGCATGACGACCAGCGTCCTGAGGCTGAGCAGCGTGCCGCGGACCTGCCGGTAGCCGACCCGGTAGAGGACGAGGACGGCGATGGCGGCGTAGAGCAGGACGTCGGGCATTTCGGAGCTCCCCTGGGTTCGAAAGGTCTCCCCAGCTTCGGCGGCCCGCGGCGCGAATTCGTCGGTCTGCGGGCCGGACCCGGGTGGATTCCGGCCTCAACCCCCGGGTTGAGGTGCAGCTACCCAAATCGTGACCTTCGCCGACGAACCTCGACCGGGTGAACGCCGTCTTTACCGGTGTCCAAACGCGATGATCGGAACAGCTGGGGGTAAAGGATCGTGAAGAGGCTTCTGGCGGGAGCGGCCGCACTGGCCACCGCGTTCGTGCTGGCCGCGTGCTCCGGCGGGGGCTCGGCCGGCGGCTCGAACGTGGGCGGCGGAGCCGTCGCCGCGGGCACCGGCGGCGGGACGCCGACGACCTCCAGCACCACGCCCGCGCCGACCACCACCTCGGCGTCGCCGACCCCGACGTCGTCGGCCACGCCCACCCCGGCGTCCACGAAGCCGGCGCCGACCACCACCTCGGCCAAGCCGAAGCCCAAGCCGACCCCGAAGCCGACGCCGGCGCCCGCGCCGGACCCGGGCGTCCCGTGCGCCGCGGCGGCCGCGTCCCCGGGCACCGCCGCCTGCGTCGACATCTCCGCGCACAAGGCGTGGCTGCTGGAGGGCGGCAAGGTCAGCTACGGTCCGGTGCCGATGCTGCCGGGCCGCAAGGGCTACGAGACCCCGACCGGCACGTTCCACGTCCTCTCCAAGGAGAAGATGCACCTGTCGAAGCAGTTCGACAACGCGCCGATGCCGAACTCGGTGTTCTTCTACCCCGGCGACGCCTTCCACACGGGCAGCCTCTCGGTGTACTCCCACGGCTGCATCCACCTGTCGGCGGGCGCGTCCCTCAAGTTCTTCAACACGCTGCACGTCGGTGACGTCGTGCAGGTCGTCCCGTAAGTCACTACGCTCTGTCACGTGGCTTAGGTCACATTAAGATCAAATATTCCCGGTTGGTGCAACTGGCCCCCCCTGATCTTGCGACAAACGGTCGCATGGGAAGGGGGGCCAAATGGCCTTGCGGACGCTTCGCCTGCTGCTGACGGCGCTCTTGACCGGGGCGTTGCTGCCCGTTGTCGCCACGGGAGTGGCCGCGGCGGCGACCCTCCCGCCCGGGTTCGTGCTCCGGGACACCGACTCCGGGCTGGGGCCGTACCAGCTGACGGACTTCGCATACCTGCCGGACAACTCCGTCCTGGCCACCGGCAAGGGCGGCCGCGTCCGCTGGCTGCCGGTCAGCGGTGCCGCCCGGACCGTCGCCACGCTGCCGGTGCACAGCGACGGGGACCTCGGCCTCGTCGGGCTGGCCGTGGCGCCGGACTACGCCACCTCGCGGGCCGTCTACCTGACGCGGTCGATCAACACCTCCGGCGGCTTCGTCATGCGGCTGTCGCGGTTCACCGTGACCGCCGACGAGGCGGGCGCGCCGACCGGCCTGACCGGTGAGCGGACCGTGTTCGAAGCGCCGGGCACCTTCAACGTCCACGGCATCGACACCGTCCTCGCCGCCGCGGACGGGACGCTGTGGCTGTCCGTCGGCGACGACAGCGACTACCGGATGACGGACCCGGGCGCGCTGCGCGCCCAGGACGTCAACCAGCCCTACGGCAAGATCCTCCACCTGACCGCCGACGGCCAGGGTGTGCCGGGCAACCCCTACTACGACGCGGCCGACCCGGGCTCGACCGCGAGCAAGGTGTTCGCGCGCGGGTTCCGGAACCCGTTCCGCTTCAGCATCGACCCGAGCCTCGGCCTGCCGGTCGCCGGCGACGTCGGCTGGGGCGGCTGGGAAGAGCTCGACGTCGTCCAGCGCGGCGCCAACCAGGGCTGGCCGTGCTGGGAGGGCAACCACCAGACGCCGGGCTACAGCGCGCTCGGCGGGTGCGCCGGCGTGCCGAACCAGCCGCCGCTGTACGAGCTCCCGCACGGCGACGGGGTGATGACGGCCAACAGCATCACCGGCGGCATTGTCTACAGTGGAACCAGCTACCCGGCGGCCTACCGCGGCTCGTACTTCTTCGGCGACTACGTGGCGAACCGGATCTGGACGCTGCGGTACGACGACCAGGGCAGGCTGACCCAGGCCCCGGAAAACCCGCCGGTCTTCGCCGGCATCGGCGGCCCGGTGAAGTTCGCGGCGGCGCCGAACGGCGACATCGTCTACGCCGACATCCTGTCCGGCAACCTCCGCCGCCTGAGCTACCCCGGCGGCAACACCGCTCCGGTGGCCAACGCGACGACGTCGACGAACCCGGACACCCGCACGGTGTCGTTCGACGGCACGGCTTCGGTCGACTACGACAACGACGAGCTCAGGTACGACTGGGACTTCGGTGACGGGACCACCGCCGCCGACGCCGGGCCGAAGGTTTCGCACGCCTACCCGGCGGGCACCGCGTCGTTCACCGCGAAGCTCCGGGTCCAGGACCCGCTCGGGCTCACCGGCGAAACCGCCATCGCGGTCGCGCCCGGCAACCGCACGCCGGTGCTCACGCTGATTTCGCCCGGGGCCACGACGTTCGCCGTGAACCAGCCGGTCACCGTGCGCGCCACCGCGACCGACGCCGAGGACGGCGCCCTGCCGATCACCTGGACCACGGCGGTGCGCCACTGCCCGAGCGAAGCGACGTGCCACTCGCACCCGGGCATCGGCGGGACCGGGGCGAGCTTCTCGCAGGCGTTCACCGGGCACCCGGACTCCCGGATGGAGTTCACCGCGACGGTGACCGACAGCGCGGGTGTCTCCACGGCCAAGACGTACACGGCGATGCCGCGGCAGCACCGGATCACCCTGCGCGGCACGCAACCCGCGGCGCTGAGCATCCCGGTGGCGGGCGGGGTCAGTTCGGCCATGGTCACCGAAGGCGCTTCCTTCGACGTCGAGGCCGCGCCGCTGGCCACCGACGGCGCTTCGAAGTTCTCCGGCTGGCAGGGCGGCCCGGCGGACCCGACCTGGGTGGTCACGGTCGGCACGACCGACCTGACGCTGACCGCGAACTACACGACCCCGATCGACCAGCGCTACGACGCCGACGCGGCGGTTCGGGCGACACTCGGCGCACCGACGACAGGCGAGATCGCCGACGGTCCGGTCCACTACCGGGTCTACGCGAACGGCCGGATGTACTGGAGCGCCGAAACCGGCACCCGGTACCTCACCGGCCCCGCGCTGGACAAGTACCTCGCCTACAACGGGCACGTCTTCCTCGGCCCGCCGTTGTCCGACACGCTGACGACGCCGGACGGAACGGCCCAGTACAACCACACCCTCATCAACGGCACCGTGGGGTCGATCTACTACACGGCGGCGACCGGCGTGCACCTGGTCTTCGGGGAGATCCGGAGGAAGTGGGCGGAGCTGGACTACGAGCGTGGGATCGGCTATCCGACGACGGACGAGCTGGGGACGCCGGATGGGGCGGCTCGGTACAACCACTTCGTCAAGGACGGCACGGTGGGTTCGATTTATTACACGCCGTGGACGGGTGCGCACGTGATCTTCGGGGAGATCCGGAAGCGGTGGGCGGCGCTGGACTACGAGCGTGGGATCGGCTACCCGACGACCGATGAGCTGGGGACACCGGACGGGGTGGCCCGGTACAACCACTTCGTCAAGGACGGCACCGTCGGCTCGATCTACTACACGAATTCGACGGGTGCGCACGCGGTCTTCGGGGAGATCCGGAAGAAGTGGGCGGCGCTCGACTACGAGCGCGGTCTCGGGTACCCGACGACCGACGAGCTCGGCACGCCGGACGGCCGCGGCCGGTACAACCACTTCACCGCCGGCGGCTCGATCTACTACACGTGGGCCACGGGCGCCCACATGGTGAAGGGCGAGATCCGGAAGCGCTGGGCGGCGCTCGGCTGGGAGTACTCCTACCTGCACTACCCGAAGTCGGACGAGTACGTGACGGGCGGCGGGTGGCGCAGCGACTTCGAGGGCGGCTACATCACCTACAGCTCCGCCGGGCCCCGGGACCGCCGCTGGTGACCCGCCACGAAGATTTTTCCCGCCCGATCAACCTCCGGCCACCACCGCACGTCTTGGGTGGCAGAAAGCAGGAACCACGAACTTCTGGGGGACCACATGCGCGTGCGGCGCGTTCTGGCTGCTCTGTCCACTTTGGCGGCGGCGGCCGTGCTGACCGCCTGCTCGGCGGGCGGGACGGCGGACGTCCGGCTGGCGGCCGGCACGCCGTCGTCGCCCCCGTCGACGTCCGCCCCGTCGGCTCCGGCTCCGGAGACGACCTCGGCTCCGGTCACGACCAAGAGCGCGCCGGCCACGACCAAGACGGCGCCGGCCAAGACGACTCCGGCGAAGCCCGTGATGGCGGCGGGGGTTCCGTGCAAGATCACCGCGAAGGCCTGTGTGTCCCTTTCGGGCAAGCAGGCTTGGCTGCTCGACGAAGGCAAGATCGTGTACGGCCCGGTGAAGATGTTGCCGGGCAAGAAGGAAGAGCCGACTCCGGTGGGCACCTTTCAGGTGCAGTACAAGGAAAAGATGCACCTCAGCACCGAGTTCGACGGTGCGCCGATGCCGAACTCGGTCTTCTTCGCCCCCGGCGGCATCGCGTTCCACGAGGGCAGCCTCGGCAGGTACTCGGCCGGCTGCGTGCACCTCTCGAACGCGGCGTCGCTGAAGTTCTTCAACACCCTGGACAAGGGCGACGAAGTCCAGGTCGTCCGTTAGGTCCTCTCAGGACGTTCGCAGGTCGGCCGGGGTCGTCCCGGCCGACGTCAACGGCAGGCCGAGCGCGACGCGCTCGGTGAGCCACGGGCTCGGCCGGTAGCGGGGGTCGCCGGTGGCCGCGGTGAGGCCGTGCAGGATGCGCAGCACCACGTCGCCGCCGACGAGGTCACCCCACGCCAGCGGGCCGCGCGGGTAGCCGAGGCCGAGGCGGACAGCCGTGTCGATGTCCGGCGGGGTGGCCAGGTGCTGGCCCGCGATGAAGCAGGCCGTGTTGACGATCGACGCCAGCAGGCGCTGCGCGATCGGGGCGGGCCCGTCGCGGACGACCGTCACCGGGCGGCCGGTCGCGGCCAGCGCGCCCCACGCGGCGCGGCCCGCCGCCGGGTCGAGTCCCGGGTGGACGGACATCGTCAGCCGGCGTTCGTAACCGCCCAGCGGATCGACGCCGGCGACGCGGTCCAGCGGCAGCCCGGCCCGGGTCGCGGCGTCCACTGTGGATTCGCCGTAGAGCGGCACGAGCAGGATCGCGTCCGGGTAGGCGTCGGACACCACCTGCACGCCCGCCGACGACAGCGCGCGGGCGAGGTGGTCGTCCGCGGTGAACACCGGGCTCGACGGCTTCGGCGGGGCGGCGGGCTCGTCGGCGACCTGCTGCTTGCCGTCGGCGTAGGAGTAGAAGCCTTCGCCGTTCTTGCGCCCGAACAACCCGGCGGCCACGCGCGGGCGGGTCAGCCACGACGGCCGCAGCCGCGGGTCGCCGTGGAAGCCGCTCCAGATGCTTTCCAGGACAGCGTGCGAGACGTCGAGGCCGGTGAGGTCGAGCAGCTCGAACGGGCCGAGCTTGAGGCCGAGGACGTCCCGGGCGATGCGGTCGACGTCGGCGGGCTCGGCCAGCGCCTCGGCGAGGATCTGCAGCGCCTCGGTGTTCAGGCCGCGGCCGGCGTGGTTGACCAGGAAGCCGGGGGCGTCCTTCGCCAGCACCGGCTCGTGGCCCCAGCTCTTGACCAGCTCGAGCGCCTGGCCGGGGAGCCAGTCGTGCGTGCGCGCGCCCGGGACCACCTCGACCAGCCGCATCAGCGGCACCGGGTTGAAGAAGTGCAGGCCGACGAGCCGGCCGGGGTCGGCCAGCTCGGCGGCGATCTCGGTGACCGACAGCGAGCTCGTGTTCGTCGCGAAGACCGTCTCCTGTGGACAGACCCGCTCGAGGCCGGCGAACAGGGCGCGTTTCGTCGCGAGGTCCTCCCGGACGGCTTCGACCACGAGGTCGACCCCGTCCGCGGGCGCGTCCGGGGCCGCCACGGCGACCAGCCGGTCCTTCACCGCCTGCGGGTCACCGGTGAGTTTGCCCTTGGCGGCGAGCTTGTCGATCATCCCGCCGACGTACTCGATCGCCTCGGTGACGGCTTCGCGCCGGACGTCCGCGAGCTCGACGGTCACCCCCGCGGTCGCGGCCAGCTGGACGATCCCGCGGCCCATCACCCCGGTGCCGATCACCCGGATCCTGCCGACCTTCCCGGCCCACCCCGTCACGTCGTGCCCGCCTTCCGCCGTTGGACTCCCGCTCAGCCTAGAGGCCGACGAACTCCGCCATCCGCCTCGCCGAGTGGGCGAAGAACGCGTCGGCCGGGTCGACGCTGCCGACGTACTGCCCGAACAGCTCGAAGCTGATCGCGCCGAACAGCTGGGTCCACGCCATGAGCAGCCGGGCCACGGTTTCGGGGCCCGCGATGATCCCGAGGAGCTTCGTGAGCGTCTCGGCCTGGGCGCGCAGCTCGGGCGGGACTTCGCCGTCGACCGCCCGCAGCTCGGTGTGGGTGAGGACCTTGACCAGGGCGAGCGCGACGCGGGAGGCGGGCACGACGGTGTCCTGCGGCGCCGCGTACCCGGGGATCGGCGAGCCGTAGATCAGCGCGTACTCGTGGGGGTGCGCGCGGGCCCAGTCGCGGGTGCCCTGCCAGATCGCCAGCCATCGGTCGCGCAGGTCGCCGGTGCCCGGATCCGCGGTCTCGGCCGCTTCGCCGATGGCGTTGTAGGCGTCGACGATCAGGTCGGTGAGCAGCCGGTCGCGGCTCGGGAAGTACCGGTAGATCGCGGACGACACCATGCCCAGCTCCCGGGCCACCGCGCGCAGCGAGAGCCCGTGTGCGCCGACCTCGGCGAGCTGGCGGCGGGCTTCGTCCTTGATCTCCTGGGTCAGTTCGGCGCGGGCACGGTCGCGTGCGGTGCGGGTGGCGGTCATGAGATCAGTGTGCCATGACTGGAGCGGTGCACAAAATAGAGAGCACTGCTCTTGACGGCGTGCACCGCTCTGGTGTTCACTGCTCTTAACCGAGAGCACTGCTCTCCCGAGCTTCGGAGGACACCATGAGCGACACCCGCTACATCAAGCCCCGCAAGTCCACCAGCGTCTTCAACGAGGTGGTCGCGAAGCTGACGAACCTGGGCGTGAGCGTCTGGGGCAGCCGGGTGCTGACCGTCGTCGGCCGCAAGAGCGGCGAGCCCCGCTCGGTGCCGGTGAACCTGCTGACCGTCGACGGCGTCCGCTACCTCGTCGCCCCGCGCGGCGAGACGCAGTGGGTGCGCAACCTGCGGGCGGCCGGCCAGGGCACGCTGCGGGTCGGGCGCCGCGTCGAGACGTTCACCTTCCGCGAGCTGGCCCACGACGAAAAGCCGGGCATCCTGCGCGCCTACCTCAAGCGCTGGAAGTTCGAGGTCGGCGTGTTCTTCGACGGCGTCGACGCCAAGGCCTCGGACGAGAAGCTGCGCGAGATCGCGCCGGGCTACCCGATCTTCGAGATCTTCACGAAGTAGATTTGCGCTTTTCGGGGGGTCCGGGTGGCGGAGCCCCCGGCCCGGGGCGGAGCCCCGGTTGTCGTTCGCGCTTTTCGGGGGGTCCGGGTGGCGGAGCCCCCGGCCGTCACCGCCGCTTCAGGTTGGCCGCGGCCAGCACCACGCCGGCCAGGAACGCGGCGAGCCCGATGAGGAACCACAGCTTCTGCCCGGTCATGAAGCTGCCGGTGATGACGCCGATGCCCTGCAGCACCCAGACGGCGCCGACGAGCACGAGCACGACTCCGACCGCCAGGGTGATCCACTGCCTCATCGGCCCAGCTTAGGCGGACCGCTCGGCCGGCACGAACTCGTGGCGGGGCCTCCTGGGCGATCCGGCGGAGGCCGGGGAACGAGAACGCCCCGATGCGGCGTGAGGGGGTGCGCGGCACCGGGGCGTTCCCTGCTCGAGGGGACGGCGCTCGGGTCAGTTCGTCGGGCGGGCGGGGTAGCTGCCGCCGCGGCGCTGGCCCGGCTGGCGCTGGCCCGGCTCGAAGCCCTTGCCCAGCGAGGTCGCCGTGGCGGCCTGGCCGTCGACCTTGGCCACCACCGTCACGTTCGTGTCGCCCGTCTTCACGTCGCCGGTCTTCTGGGTCGACGAGTCGAGCGTGTACGTCTGCTTGTAGCCGTCCTTGCTGGTCAGCGTCACCGACGTCGCGCTCAGCTCGGTCACGTCGCCCGTCTGCAGGCGTTCGGTCGTGTAGCCGCCGTTGCCGTCCGACACCACGAAGTCGCCGTGGAGGGCGTCGCGCAACGCCGCCATTCCGCCGCCGAAGCCACCGCCCGGCCCTTGGCCGCGGAACTGGCCGCCGCCGGGGCCGCCCGGGCCGCCGAAGCCGCCGGGGCCCTGGGCCGAGTTGTTGTCGGCGCTGCTGGTGCCCGCCCAGATCGCCGCGCCGCCGCCCGCCGCGATCACCACGGCGATGCCGGCCGCGATCGCCGTCTTCTTGCCGGACCAGCCCTTCTTCGGCGCGGCCGGGGCGGGGTCGCCCCAGTTGGCGCCCTCGGGCTGGGTGTTCGGCATCGGCTCGGTCGTCATCGTGTCCTCCGGTGGGGCCCACACTGGTCCAGCTCAGGTTCGCCGCCGCGGCTGTGTGTGCGCTGTGCAGAACGTCAGTTAGCGCTGTGCCTCGATCGCGCGAACCTTCACAGCAAATGCACAGCGATCACACAGCGACCACCGACGCCGGGCCGGGAAGGTGGCACTATGACCGCTATGAACGCCACGTCACCGGGCCCTGGCAAGGCCGACCTGCGCCGCGCCGACGGGAGCCCGGTCCGGGTCCTCGTCGTCGACGACGAGGCGACGCTGGCCGAGCTCGTGTCGATGGCCCTGCGGATGGAGGGCTGGGAGGTGCGCAGCGCGGGCGACGGCACCGAGGCCGTCCGGATCGCGCGCGACTTCCGCCCCGACGCCGTCGTCCTCGACGTCATGCTCCCCGACTTCAGCGGGCTGGAGGTGCTGCGCCGGATGCGGTCCGAGGCGCCGCACCTGCCGGTGCTGTTCCTGACGGCGAAGGACGCGGTCGAAGACCGCATCGCCGGGCTCACCGCGGGCGGCGACGACTACGTCACCAAGCCGTTCAGCCTCGAAGAGGTGGCGCTGCGCCTGCGCGCGCTGCTGCGCCGGGCCGGCGGGGTGACCGGCGCGAGCGGGTCGACGCTGGTCGTCGGCGACCTCACCCTCGACGAGGACAGCCGCGAGGTGCACCGCGGCGGCGACCTCGTGCCGCTCACCGCGACCGAGTTCGAGCTGCTGCGCTACCTCATGCGCAACCCGAAGCGGGTGCTGTCGAAGGCCCAGATCCTGGACCGCGTGTGGAGCTACGACTTCGGCGGCCAGGCCAACATCGTCGAGCTCTACATCTCCTACCTGCGCAAGAAGATCGACGCCGACCGCGAGCCGATGATCCACACCATGCGGGGCGCCGGGTATGTCCTCAAGCCCGCAGGCTGAACCGAAGCGCGCCCGCCGGCCGTGGTCGCTGCGACGACGGCTGATCGTCCAGCTCGCCGCGCTGCTCGCCCTGGTGTGCGTGGTCGTCGGCGTGGTGACGGAGTTCGCGCTGAGCGAGTTCCTCGTCGGCCAGCAGGACAAGCGGCTGGCCGCGGCGAGCGACCGCGCGTCGCACGTCGGCGAACGGCCGCCGCCATGGCCCTACGGCGAAGCGCCGCCGCCGGATCCGCTGCGCGTGCTCGGCCAGGGCGACGGCACGCTCGCCGTGGTCCAGATCGGCTCGAAGGCGCAGGCGGCCGTCCTCGATTCCAGCGTGTACACGCCGTCGAAGCGAAAGGCGGGGTACCGGCACATCACCACGGACCAGACGTTGACGCTGCTGGGCATGCCGTCGGACGGGAAGCCGCGCAGCGTCGACCTCGGCGGCAACCTCGGCGAGTACCGCGTCGTCTCGACGACGGCGCCCCGCGGGGAAAAGACGGTCATCGGCCTGCCGCTGAAGGACGTCAACGAGACGCTCTGGCAGCTCGGGTTCATCCTCGGCGGCGTCGCGCTCGCCGGGATCGTGGTGGCGGGCGCGGTCGGCGCGGCGACGATCCGGCGCACGATGCAGCCGCTCGACCGGCTGGCCGCGACCGCGACGCGCGTCTCGGAGCTGCCGCTGGACCGCGGTGAGGTCGCGCTGTCCGAGCGCGTCCCCGAGGCCGACACCGACCCGAACACCGAGGTGGGCAAGGTCGGCTCGGCGCTGAACCGGATGCTGCAGCACGTCGCGAACGCGCTGTCCGCCCGGCACGCGAGCGAGAACCGCGTCCGCCAGTTCGTCGCGGACGCCAGCCACGAGCTGCGCACCCCGCTGGCGGCGATCCGCGGCTACGCCGAGCTGACCCGCCGCGGCGGTGAGCAGGTGCCCCCGGACGTCGCGTTCGCGATGAGCCGCGTCGAGTCCGAGTCGCGCCGGATGACGACGCTGGTGGAGGACCTGCTGCTGCTCGCCCGCCTGGATTCCGGGCGGCCGGTGGTGCCCGAATGGGTGGACCTGTGCCGGCTGGTGGCCGACGCGGTCGCGGACGCGCACGTGGCGGGCCCGGACCACAAGTGGCTGATGGACGTCCCGGGCGAGCCGATCGGCGTCCTCGGCGACGCCGGCCAGCTGCACCAGGTGGTGATCAACGTGCTCGCCAACGCCCGCACGCACACCCCACCGGGCACCACGGTGACGACCGCATTGTCCACTTCGGACGGAATCGTCCGGCTCCGGGTCGCCGACGACGGCCCGGGAATCCCGCCGGAGATCCTCCCGGACATCTTCGAGCGCTTCGCCCGCGGCGACAATTCCCGCTCCCGTGCGGCCGGGAGCACGGGCCTGGGGCTGGCGATCGTGGCGGCCGTGGTGGCCGCGCACGGCGGCCGGGTCGGGGTGCAGAGCCGGCCAGGGCGGACGGAGTTCGAGATCACGTTCCCGGAGGCGCCGGCGCCGCGGTGATCACCCGTCCGGGGCCGATGCACAGCTGACGCACAGCTTCGCCACAAGTTCACCACATGCGCCGCCGACACGGTGACCGTCATGACGACCACGCTGACGGCGCCCGCGCACGCCCAGCCCCAGCCGCCCGCCCGCGTCCGGGAACCCCGGTGGGTCAAGCCTTCCGTGGCCGCCCTGCTGCTCGGGACCGGCCTGCTCTACCTGTGGGACCTGGCGAAAACCGGCTGGGGCAACGACTTCTACGCGATGGCCGTGCAGGCCGGGACGTGGAGCTGGAAGGCGCTGTTCTTCGGCTCGCTCGATCCGGGCAACGTCGTCACCGTCGACAAACCGCCGTTTTCGCTGTGGATCATGGGGTTGTCCGGTCGGCTCTTCGGTTTCTCCAGCTGGAGCCTGCTCGTGCCGGACGCGCTCGCCGGGGTGGCGTCCGTCGGCCTGCTCTACCTGGCCGTGCGGCGGCTTTCGGGGCCCGGTGCCGGGTTGCTGGCCGGGGCCGGGCTCGCGCTGACGCCGGTCGCCGCGCTGATGTTCCGCTACGACAACCCCGATGCCTTCCTCGTCCTGCTCCTCGTCGCGGGCGGCTACTGCGTGGTGCGGGCGCTGGAGCACGCCAGCACGAAGTGGCTGGTGCTCGCCGGGGTCGCGATCGGGTTCGGGTTCCTCGACAAGATGCTGCAGGCCTTCCTCGTGCTGCCCGCGTTCGTGCTGGTCTACGCCGTCGCGGCCCCGACGTCGCCCGGCCGCCGGATCGGCCAGTTGTGCGCCGCGGCCGGCGCGGTGGTCGTCTCCGCCGGGTGGTGGATCGCGGCCGTCGCACTCTGGCCCGTCGCGGACCGGCCCTACATCAGCGGCTCGACCGACAACACCGTGCTCGAACTGGCCTTCGGCTACAACGGCCTCGGCCGGATCTTCGGCGAAGGCCGCGGCGGAGGCGGGGGCGGCCGGACGTTCACCCCGCCCGCCGGGGTGGAGCTGCCCGCGGGCGGCCGGGGCGGCTTCGGCGGCCAGGCCGGCCTTACGCGGCTCTTCTCCGGCGAGTTCGGCGGCGAAGCGTCGTGGCTGCTGCCGGCCGCGGTCATCGGGCTGGTCGCCGGCCTGTGGTTCACGCGCCGGGCGCCCCGCACCGACCGCACGCGGGCGGCATTGCTGCTGTGGGGCGGCTGGCTGGTGGTCTCGGCGCTGGTGTTCAGCTACATGAGCGGCATCATCCACCCGTACTACACGGTCGCGCTGGCCCCGGGGATCGCCGCGACGCCGGCGGTCTCCGCGCGCGAGCTCTGGCGCGGCCGGGGGAACTTCGCGGCGCGCGCGGTGCTCGCCGTGATGCTCGCGGTGACGGCGGTCTGGGCCTTCGTCCTCCTGGCCCGGACGCCGGAGTGGCAGCCGTGGGTCCGCTACGCGCTCCTGGTCTCCGGCGCCGCCGCGGTCGCGGGGCTGCTCTTCGGCGCCGACCGGGTCCGGCGGCTCGGCCCGGTCGTGGCCGTGGTCGGCCTCTGCGGCGCGCTGCTCGGGACGACGTCCTTCACGCTGGCCACGGCCGCGACCGCGCATTCCGGCGGGACGCCGTCGTCCGGCCCGGCCGTCGCCAGTGGACGCGGCTTCGGCGGCCCGCGCGGCTTCGGGGTGCGGGAGGCCGACAGCGCGCTGATCGACCTGCTGAAGGGCACGACGACGAAGTGGGCCGCGGCGCAGAGCGGCGCGATGCAGTCGGCGGGCCTGGCGCTGGCGAGCGGACGGCCGGTGCTCGCGATCGGCGGCTTCAGCGGCAGCGACCCGGCGCCGACGCTGCAGCAGTTCCGGCAGTACGTCGCCGACGGCGACATCCACTACTACGTCGCCGGTGGCCGCGGCGGCTTCGGCGGCGGCCGCGGGACCGCCGGGGAGATCCAGGCCTGGGTCGAGCAGAACTTCGCCACGCGCACGGTCGGCGGCACGACCGTTTACGACCTGACTAAATCTATCGTTTGATCGAAATTCCGCGCCTGGGGTTGAATTGTTTCAAGCGTGTTAACAGTCCGAGAATCGTTCGGCGTAATCCGGACCGGTGCGGTATCGGCGGATGCGGACAGGTGTTCGAATTTCCGGAGCGTGGCCGGGTCATTCCAAACGACCGTTCGGATCCACTGTTTCGCTGTGCGTCACAAGATCGATACGCAACGAAGTTGTTGTAACGGCCAATCGCTTCGGCGCGTGCGCTTGCACGTGCTCCGTGCACACGCATGGCGCAATCTTGGCCGGGCGGCCGACAGAAACCCGTTTCAAGACGATCATGGAAGACCCCTATAGCACTGTCTGACCCAGGCAGAGGTCACTCTTTTGGCTGTAAAGAGCGGACGTTGTGGGGATCTTGTGCTAGTCGCTAGGCTCTCCGCCGGGAGAGGGACAGGGGTGGCTGATCCGGTGCGCTGAGTGCTGGGATTTCACTGGTAGTAGGCGCCTCCTGTCCGCCTTCTCTCACGATGACCCGATCAGGTGCGGCGGAAGTGAGCAGCGATGACCGTGCGCGGCAGCGCAGCTCGAACCGATCGACCTTCCCGTTATCAGCACCGTCACCACCCGTAGCCCCCGAGCGCCGCAATTCCCCCTTTCGGTACGCACCACTCCACTTCCCCCGCAACCTGGAGTTCGTTGTGATTTCCCGTCCTCGCCCCCGTCTGCTGACGGTGCTCCTGACTTTGCTGACCCTGGCCGGGGTCACCGCGCTCTCGGGGTGCAGCGACAGCTCCGCCTCCGGCAGCGGAAGCAAGATCACCATCGGGTTCAGCGCCTGGCCGGGCTGGTTCCCCTGGCAGGTGGCGCAGGAACAGGGCTTGTTCGCCAAGAACGGCGTCAACGTCGACCTCAAGTACTTCGACAACTACACCGACAGCATCAACGCCCTCTCCAGCGGGGCGATCGACGCCAACAGCCAGACCCTCAACGACACGCTGTCGTCGGTCTCCGGCGGCGCCAAGCTGTCGATCGTGCTGGTGAACGACAACTCCACCGGCAACGACAAGATCATCGCGCGGGACGGGATCACCAGCATCGCCGACCTCAAGGGCAAGAAGGTCGCCGTCGAGCAGGGCCTGGTCGACCACTACCTGCTGCTGCTGGCGCTGCAGTCGGCGAACCTGACCGAAAAGGACATCCAGCTCGTCAACCTCCCGACCGACGCCGCGGCCGCCGCGTTCAAGAGCGGCCAGGTCGACGCGGTCGCCGCGTTCGCGCCGTTCACCTCGACGGCGCTGGAGCGCCCGGGCAGCCGCGCGATCTCCTCGTCGGCGGAGTTCCCCGGCGCCATCCCGGACCACCTCGTCACGTCGCAGAAGCTGGTCAAGGATCACCCGAAGGACGTGCAGGCGCTGGTCAACACCTGGTTCGAGACGCTGACCTGGATCAAGAACAACAAGGACGCGGCCGTCAAGATCATGGCCAAGCGCGGTGGCGTGTCCGAAGCGGACTACAAGACCTACGACGCCGGCACCACGATCTTCACGCGGCAGCAGAACATCGACGCGTTCACGCCGGGCGTCACCGCGCAGCACCTCGACTTCCAGGCGAACAAGATCATCGACTTCATCGTCAGCACCGGGCTCGCCCAGCAGCGGCCGTCGCTCGACGGCCTGTTCGAAGACCAGTTCGTGAAGGCCGCGCCCCAGTGACCGGTCCCACCCAGCGCACCACCCCGGCGAGCACCGCCGAGGCGCAGGCCGCCGAGGCACAGGAAGCGGAGCAGCGGCTCGCCGAACAGCAGGAGGCAGGCCGGGCGGGCGGCGGACGGCCGAACTGGTCGCCGCTGCCCCGCCGGGCCGGGCTGAAGCCGTCCGCTTCGCCGCTGTTCTCCCTGCGCACCCCCATTTCCGCGGCGGCGCGCTGGACACTGGCGTCGCTGTCGTTCGCGATCCCGCTGCTCGCGTGGATCGCGCTGAGCGCCGGCGGGGCCGTCGACTCGACGTTCCTGCCGTCCCCGGTCGCGGTCCTCAAAGCCGGCGCCGACATGGCGGGTACCGGTGAGCTCTTCGACGACCTCGGAACGACCACCCTCCGGGTGCTCGAGGGCTTCGGCCTCGCCGTGCTCGTCTCGGTGCCGCTCGGCATCCTGATGGGCACCTTCACCGCCGGGCAGGCGTTCTTCGAGCCGCTGATCGGGCTGCTGCGCTACCTGCCGGCGAGCGCGTTCATCCCGCTGCTGATCATCTGGCTCGGCCTCGGCGAGCCGTCGAAGATCGCCATCCTCTTCATCGGCACGGTGTTCTTCAACACACTGATGACCGCCGACGTCGTCCGCGGCGTGCCGAACTCGCTCATCGACGTCTCCTACACACTCGGCGCGCGCCGCGGCGAGGTGCTGCGCAAGATCGTCGTGCCGCACTCGCTGCCGGGCATGATCGACGCGATCCGGGTCAACGCCGCCGCGGCGTGGAACTTCGTGGTCGTCGCCGAGCTGATCAACTCCTCGGCCGGCCTCGGCTACCGGATCGTCCGCGCGCAGCGGTTCCTGCAGACCGACAAGATCTTCGCGGTGCTCGTGGTCATCGGGATCGCCGGGCTCGGAATCGACGTCCTGCTGCGCCTGCTGCGCACGCGGGTCGGGAAGTGGGCGGCATGACGCTGGAACTGCGGAACGTCGCCAAGGACTACACCGTCCGCGGCAAGGTCACGCGCGCCCTCGACGGCGTCGACCTCGAAGTGCTGCGCGGCGAGTTCGTCTGCGTCGTCGGCGCGAGCGGCTCGGGCAAGTCGACGCTGCTTTCGCTGGTGGCCGGGCTCAGCCGGCCGACCGAAGGCGAGATCGCGCTCGACGGCGTGCCGGTGACCGGGCCCGGGCCCGACCGCGGGCTCGTCTTCCAGGCCGGCGCGCTCTACCCCTGGCGCAGTGTCGAGAAGAACGTCGCGTTCGGGCTCGAACTGCTCTCGCTCGACCCGGCCGAGCGCGCCGAGCGGGTGAACTGGTACCTCGCCGAGACCGGCCTCGACGGCGTGCGCAAGTCGCTGCCGAGGCAGCTTTCCGGCGGCCAGAAGCAGCGCGTCGCGATCGCCCGCGCGCTGGCGTGCGAGCCGGAAGTTCTGCTGCTGGACGAACCCTTCGGCGCCCTGGACGTCCAGACCAAAGAGGACATGCAGGTGCTGATCCGCCAGGTGTGGGCCGACACCGGCACCACGGTGCTGATGGTCACCCACGACGTCGAGGAAGCGGTGTTCCTGGGCGGCCGGGTGGTGGTGCTCGCCTCCGACCCGGGCCGGATCGCCGCCGACGTCGAGGTGGCGCTGCCCGCCGAGCGCGACTTGGCGGTGAAGCGCGAACCGCGGTTCCTCGCGCTGCGCGCCCGGATCGAGGACCTGGTCCGGGAGCAGCACCGGGGCCACGTGAGCCGGGTGGCCGCGGTCGAGTGAGAACGGAAGACGGGAAGGTCGCGGGATGAGACACGGCAGGCCGACCGCGAAACAGGCCGGCGGCGGTTTTCTCGCCCGGCTCGGGATTCGCGGCAAGCTGAACCTGCTGCTCCTGCCCCCGCTGGTCGCGGTGGTGCTGGTGTCGGTGCCGTTCGTGCTGACGCAGGCGAACAGCGCCGGTGCGGCGAGGCAGTCGGCCGCCGTGGCGCGGCACGCCCAGCAGCTCGGCGGGCTGATGTGGCAGCTGCAGCGCGAACGGCTGCTGACGGGCGCGTTCGTGGCGACGCCGTCGGCGAGTCCCGACCAGATGGTCCAGCAGCAGAAGGTGGTCGACCAGACGGTCGCGGACGTCCGCGGATCGCTGGGCGACGACGCGCCCGACGAGCTTTCCGCGGCGCTGACCCGGATCGGCTCGCTCGCCGAGCTGCGGCAGAACGCCGTCCGCCGCGGTGTCGCGCTCGACAGCGTCGCGCGTACCTACAACGCCGTGATCGACGCCGTGATCGACTCGCTGCGGCTGGTCCCGCAGCTCACCAGTGACGCCGAGGGCGCACGAGAGCTGACCGCGCTGGACGCGCTGCTGCGGGCGAACGAGGAGAACTCGCTGCGCGCGATGGCCCTCATCGTGACCGCGGTATCGCCGCAGGCCGGCCGGTCCATTTTGGACGACGCGACCCAGCAGGCGCCGATCTTCATCGACCGGTTCGTCAAGCAGGGCGACGACGGTGACGACGCCCAGCGCTCCGCCCAGGTCGTCCGGATCGAGCAGAGCGACGCCGGGCGGCGCGTCGACGAACTCGCCGCCGAGGTCGACAAGCCCCGCGACGCGGCGGCCACCACGAAGTACGTCGCGGACGTGCTCACCGCCGGGGACACCCACGCCGGCCAGCGGAGGCTCGTGCAGGAGCGGGCGATCAACGAGATCACCGACTCCGCGACCGAGCGCGCCGACAGCTCGACGCAGCTGGCCTGGGCGGTCGGCCTCGGCGCCGGCGCGCTGTTCCTGCTGGTCGCCTTCCTCGCCGTCGCGGTGTCCCGCTCGATCGCCGGCCCGCTGCGCCAGCTGACCACCGCGGCGACGTCGGTCGCCGACCTCGCCGGCACCGAGCTGGTCCGCGTGACCGACACCGAAGAGGCCGAGGAGCAGGTCCCGCGCCTGGCCACCATCGACGTCGTCTCCGAAGACGAGCTGGGCAAGCTGGCCGCCGCGTTCAACCGGGTCCAGACCACCGCGGCCGAGCTGGTCGAACGCCAGGCGCTCACCCGGCGCAACACGAGCCTGATGTTCGCGAACGTCGCGAAGCGCACGCAGAACCTCGTCGGCCGCCAGCTCGCCCTGATCGACGAGGTCGAGCGCAACGAGCAGGACACCCGGCTGCTGGCCAGCCTCTACCGGCTCGACCACCTCTCCACCCGCCTGCGCCGGAACGCCGACAACCTGCTCGTGGTGTCCGGCACCCGTGACGAAACCCGGATCGCCGGCCCGATCGAGCTGTCCACGGCGCTGCGCTCGGCGCTCGCCGAGATCGAGGACTACCAGCGCGTCAAGCTCGGGGTCGTCGCCGACATCCTGCTGTCGTCGGCCCTCGGCGCCGACCTGGTGCTCGTCTTCGCCGAGCTGCTGGAGAACGCGACGTCGTTCTCGCCACCGGGCTCGATGGTCGAGGTGGACACCATGCAGCTCGCCGACGGCGCCTGCCTGGTGAGCATCGTCGACCACGGCATCGGCATGACCGCGGAGAAGCTGGCCGAAGAAAACCAGCGGCTCGTCGAGCGCGAACGGCTGGAGCTCGCGCCGACCAGTGTGCTCGGCCTGTTCGTGGTCGGCCGCCTGGCGCGGCGCCACGAGCTGGGCGTCGAGCTGCTGGCGACGCCGACCACCGGCGGCGTGACCGCGCGGCTGAAAATCCCGGCGTCGCTGTTCACCCACCGCACCGAGCTGCGGCCGAAGTCCGAGCCGGCGCCGGTGATCCCGGCACAGGCCGCGCCGCCGATCGCGTCGTCGCCGCGGCACGCCGCGCCGGCCCCCCTGCCCCCTTCGTCCACTGTGGACGCCTTCCGGCCGCCGGCTTTCGAACCCGACCGGCCCGCCGAACTGCCGGCGCCGGCGATCCCGGCGCTGCTCGGCCACGGCAACGGCTTCCGCTGGTTCCGCGAACTGGAACCGGTGTGGCCGGACGCCGAGCCCGACGCCAAGCCCGCCGAAGAGCCGGAGGCGGCGGCCGCGGCGGTGCCGGAGCCGGAATCGGCGTCGTCGTCGGAGGAGTCCCGCGGCGGTCTGCGCCGGCGGGTCCGCGGCGCCCAGCTGCCCAGCCCAGGCACGTCCGCGTCGTCGGCCGACACCAAGCCGCGGCACGACCCGGAAGCGACCAAGGCCGCGATGGACGGCTTCGCCAGTGCCTTCGCGAAGGCCGCCGAAGCCGGCCCGCCGGCCACCGCCGCCTTCCCGAAGGCCGCCGAGGTCAGCGCGCTGACGGCCGACCTGCCGCCCGCGCCGCCCACCGTCGTGACCGAACCCGTGTCACCTCTCCCGGTCCGCGCCCCCGTTGGCGCCTCACCGGTGCCCACGGCCCCGTTCACGGCCGCCGCGCAGTCGCGCGACGGCCTGATGCGCCGTGTCCCCGGTGCCCAGCTCGCCCCGGGCCTGCGCAAGCAGTCCGCGGGGCGGCCGCTCGCCCGCGCCGTCGTCAACCGCACCAAGCGGGACCCGGCGGCCGAACGAGCGGCGTTCGACGCGTTCTCCGCCGGCCTCGCGAAGGCGGAGGACGTTACGGCAGACAGCCCGCCCCAAGGTGTGGTCGCCGGTCGTGTGATGGAACGAGGAGAAGAGAGCAGGAAATGAGCATCCCCGCACCTGGCGTCAGTGTTGAAGCCCAGAACTTCAACTGGCTGGTGAGCCGCTTCGCGCAGCACACCGCGGGCGCGATAGCCGCCATCGCGGTCTCGGCCGACGGCCTGCTGATCGCGATGTCGACGGAGCTCGAGCGCTCCAACGCCGACCGTCTCGCCGCGATCTCCTCCGCCATGCTCGGCCTCGCCCACGGCGTCTCCGAAAGCCACCCGCTCGGCTCGCCGGACAAGGTGATCATCGAGCTCGAGCACGGCTACCTGCTCGTCTGCACGATCAGCATCGGCTGCTCGCTGGGTGTGCTGGCCAACAAGCAGGCCAGCCTCGGCACGATCGCCTACGAGATGGCGATGTTCGCCAACCGCGCCACTGAAGTTCTTACGCCCGGGCTCATCGAGGAGCTTAAGAACACCGTCGGCAGCTAGGGGGAGTGATGACCGAGGAGCCTTCGCTGCTGCGGCCGTACCTGATGACCTCGGGGCGCGCCCAGCCGGTCGACCAGAGCCTCGAGATCGAGGCGCAGGTCATGACGTCCCGCCTCGGTGCAGCGTCGCACCCGAAGCTCACGTTCGAACGCCAGGAAATCGTTTCCCTCTGCCGGAACACGATGTCGGTCGCCGAGGTGGCCGCCATGCTCGGCCTCCACATCGGGGTGGCCAGGGTGCTGGTGGCCGACCTCGCCGAGCTGGGTTACGTCGTCGTCCGGCGCCCGGGCACCCACAACAAGCACGACCTCGGCATGATCGAAAGGGTCATTCGTGGACTCGAAGCCATTCACTGAACCGGGCGCCCGGCCGCCGGCCCCGGTCAAGATCGTCATCGCGGGCGGCTTCGGCGTCGGCAAGACGACGGCGGTGTCGTCCATCTCGGAGATCAAGCCCCTCACGACCGAGGCGGCGATCACCTCGGTCGCGGCCCAGGTGGACAGCACGGGACACGTCCCGGCCAAGACCACGACGACGGTGGCACTGGACTTCGGCTGCATCACGATCGACGACGAGGTCAAGCTGTACCTGTTCGGCACGCCGGGCCAGGACCGCTTCGGCTTCATGTGGCAGGACCTGGTCCACGGCGCACTGGGCGCGCTGGTGATCGTGGACACCCGCCGCATGGACGACTGCTACCCGGCCGTCGACTACTTCGAGAACGCGGGCCTGCCGTTCGTGGTGGCGGTGAACATGTTCGACGGATCACTGGGCCACAACCTCGAGGACGTGCGCTGGGCACTCGCGGTGAGCGAGGACGTCCCGCTGATCACGTTCGACGCGCGGCAGAAGCTTTCGGTGCGGGACGCGCTGCTGGCGGTGCTGCACAACACGTTCAAGCGGGCGCGGGCCCAGGCGGGCGCGGGCGCCTGACCGGGGCCCTGTGGGCCACCGAGAGTTCTCGGCGGCTACACTGATCCACGGACCCCGCGCGGCGTCCACCCTGTGAACCTCCCCAGGGCCGGAAGGCAGCAAGGATAAGCAGGCTCTGGCGGGTGCGCGGGGTCCCCTTATGCCTCAGAACAGCCCCAGCACGTCGTCAGGCGGCTTCGGGGGTGGAGGGGCGTCCGCGTCCGTGATCGGGGCCGCTCTCCCCGCCAGTTTCCGCAGCTCGGCGCCGTGCAAGCAGCGCGCCGGGAAGGCCGCCGAGGCCGTTCGGCGGGCTATCTCCGCCGTCGGGAGCGCGGTTGCCGAGGCCGCCAGCACCAGGTTGCCGAACCGGCGGCCGCGCAGCACTCCCGGGTCCGCCAGCAGCAGCACCTCCGGGAACACCTCGAGCAGCGTCGCCAGGAACCGGCGGGCGAACGGCAGGCCCGACCCGTCCGTGATGTTCGCCAGGTAGACCCCGGGGGCGCGCAGGATGCCCGCGATCGCCGTCGTCGCCTCCAGCGTCGCCAGGCCGCCGGCCAGCGTGGCCCGCTCGAACGCGTCGACCACCACGAGGTCCGCCGAATCGTCCCGGCGCGTCGCGAGGCCTTCGCGGCCGTCCGTCACCCGGACGCGCAGGCCCGGCACCCGCAGCCCCAGCTGCGCGCGGACCAGCTCCACCAGCTCGCCGTCGGCGTCGAACACCAGCTGCCGCGAGCCCGGCCGCGCCGCCGCGACGTACCGCGGCAGCGTGCACGCCGCCCCGCCGACGTGGAGCGCGTCCAGCGGGCCCGGTGGCAGCCGGTCCACCACGTCCCCGAACCGGCGGACGTAGTCGAACTCCAGGTGCGCGGGGTCGTCGAGGTCGACGTACGACTGCGCGACGCCGTCCACCGACACCAGCCAGGCGTTGCCGCGGTCGGCGTCGCGGACCAGCTCCGCCGTGCCGAACCGCACCGGGTACCGCCCGGCCTGCGGACCGGTCTTCCGCGTTCGGCTCACGAAATCCGAGGTTATCGGAAACATTCCGACACCTCGGGCGATATGGGAACGGACGATCATCGATCGAGGGGGTTTCACTTGCGTGCAAACGCAGTAATCGTTGCCGCCGCGCTCGCCGCCGGGATCTTCGCGACACCCGCGGCCGCGGACGAACTGCCCGACCGGGCGCAGGCCGTTTCGCTGCTGGAGACCGGCGGTCCCGGCGTGGCGCGGGCCGCCCAAGCGGCGTTGCTGGGCTCGCCGGCCGACCTGGCCGCCTTCCTGGCCACCGGCCGCCGGCAGGCGCAGAACGACGACGAGCGGGTCCTCGTCACCCAGGCCCTCACCAACGGCGGCCCGATCACCAAGCGCACCGCCCAGCGGGCGCTCAGCGGTACCCAGGAAGACATCCGCGAATACCTGGCGAACGGCCTGCCGCTGGCCCGGAGCGCGGACGACCGGATCGCTGTCAGCCAGGCCATGGACGTCGGCGGCCGGGTCGTCAACGAACGGGGCGCGGAGGTGCTCGACAACGGCACCCCCGAGGACGTGCGGGCCTTCTTGGAGACCGGCCTGCAGCAGGCGAAGGACATCGACGACCGGATCGCGACCGGCCAGGCCATGGCCGCCGGCGGCCCGGAGGTCAACGCAGCCGCCCAGACGGCGCTCGACGGCACGCCCGAGGACGTCCGGAACTTCCTGTCGCTGTGGCGGCAGGTCGCCGCGAACTACGACGCCGAAGTCACCGCGGTCCAGGAGCAGCTCGACGCGGCCAAGGCGGCCGCGGCCGGAAACCGGCCCCAGGACGTGAAGCTCGCCGCGGACAAGGCCGCGCAGCTCGCCGCGGACGCGCGGAAGGCGAACGCCGACCGGCTCGTCGTCCAGCAGGGCCAGAACCAGCAGGCCGGCCGGGACGCGGCGGCTGCCGAGGCGGCCGCGCAGCAGCAGGCCAGTGAGGCCGCCGCTCGTGCCGCGCAGGCCAAGACGGACAACGACAAGCTGCTCGCCGACGCGGCCGACCCGGCGCTGACCGTGCCGAACGGCCGCAAGGCGTCCGTCTACCTGCTGCGCAACGGCGGTGCCGCGGTCAAGAACGCCGCCCGTGCCGCGCTGAGCGGCTCGGACGACGACGTCGTCACGTTCGTGCGCAGCGGTCTCGCCGTCGCGCAGGAGTCCGACGACCGCGCCGCCGTCTCGGCGATCGCGGCGGATCCGAACGCCCGCCCGGGCCTGCGCCAGGCGGCTCGTGACGCGCTCGCCGGCCCGTACGCCGGTGTCGCCGCGCTGCTGCGCACCGGTGACTACCCGGGCCGGGACACCGACGACCGCGTCGAGGTCAACCAGATCATGGCGGCCGGTGGCCGGGTGACGAAGCGGGAGGCCCAGAAGGCGCTCGACGGCACGGTCGCCGACGTCCGCGCGTTCCTGGCCACCGGCCAGTACCTCGCCCGCCGGACCGACGTGCGGATCAAGGTGGTCCAGACGCTGTCGGAGGGCCCCGAGGTGAACGCCGTCGCGCAGGGCGTTCTCGACGGACCGGACTCGGGCCTGCAGCACTACCTGGACGTCGAGCTGCCGAAGGCGCGGGCGCGTGACGCGTTCACGGCGGCGCACGTCACCAAGGTGAACGGTCTGGTCGCCGAAGCGGCGGCGCTGGTCTCCTGACCGCACGGCGAAGGTTGTCGGTGGTGCCCGGTAGTCTCGCGAGGTGGCTCTCGCGCTGTACCGCAAGTACCGTCCGGCGACCTTCGCCGAGGTCGTCGGTCAGGAGCATGTGACCGAACCCCTCCGCACGGCGTTGTCCGCCGGGCGGATCAACCACGCCTACCTCTTCTCGGGCCCGCGCGGCTGCGGCAAGACGTCCAGCGCGCGCATCATGGCGCGCTCGCTGAACTGCGCCAAGGGCCCGACGCCGGACCCGTGCGGCGAGTGCAACTCGTGTCGCGCGCTCGCGCCCGAAGGCCCGGGCAGCGTCGACGTCACGGAGCTCGACGCGGCCAGCCACGGTGGTGTCGACGACGCCCGCGAGCTGCGCGACAAGGCGTTCTACGCGCCGGCCGAGTCGCGCTACCGGGTGTTCATCATCGACGAGGCGCACATGGTCACCACGCAGGGCTTCAACGCCCTGCTGAAGATCGTGGAAGAGCCGCCAGAGCACGTCATCTTCATCTTCGCGACGACCGAGCCGGACAAGGTGCTCACCACCATCCGCTCGCGCACGCACCACTACCCGTTCCGGCTGATCCCGCCGAGCTCGATGCGCAGCCTGCTGGAGCGCAACATCGCGGCCGAGGGCGTCGAGGTCGAGCCGGCGGTGTACCCGCTGGTCATCCGCGCGGGTGGCGGGTCGGCGCGCGACACGCAGTCGGTGCTCGACCAGCTGCTCGCCGGGGCGGGGCCGGAAGGCGTTTCGTACTCGCGGGCGGTCGCGCTGCTGGGCGTCACCGACGTCGCGCTGATCGACGACATGGTGGACGCGCTCTCGACCGAGGACGCGGCAACGGTGTTCGGCACGGTCGAGAAGCTCACCGAAGCCGGCCACGACCCGCGCCGGTTCGCGACCGACCTGCTCGACCGGCTGCGCGACCTGGTGCTGCTGCGCGCGGTGCCGGAGTCCGCGGGCGGGCTGGTGTCCGCGCCGGAGGAGGAGCTGACGCGGATGGTCGCGCAGGCCGAGCGGATCGGCCTCGCCACCCTCTCCCGCTACGCCGACATCGTCCACAATGGACTCCTGGAGATGCGCGGCGCGACCTCGCCCCGGCTCGTGCTCGAGCTGCTGTGCGCGCGGATGCTGCTGCCGTCGGTGACGGACGCGGAAAAGGCGCTGCTGGCCCGGATCGAGCGCTTGGAGCGCCGGGCGACGGTGGCGGGTGGCGGCGGAGCCCCGGCCGAGGGCGGCGTGGAGCCACCGGTGCGCGCGGCGCCGGAACGCGAGTTTTCCCGGCCTTCGCAGCGCGCGGCCGCGGCAGGCCCGGCACCGGTGCCGGAGCCGCCCGCCCGCCCGCCCGAGCCGGCGAGCGGTGGTTGGGGAGCACCGGGCGGCTCGGCCGCGGCGACCCAGCCGGGTGACGGCGGAGGCGCGGCTGCCGCTTCGGCTCAGCCGGCCGGTGGCGCGGGTGCGGCTGCTCCTGCTGGTGGGGGCTTCGCGCGTGCGGGCGCAGCTCCTGCCCAGCTGGGTGACGGCGCAGGCGCGGCTGCTGGGTCGGCCCAGCCGGGTGGTGGCGCAGGCGCGGCCGCTGGATTGGCCCAGCCGGGTGGTGCAGGTGCTGCTTCGGCCCAGCCGGGTGGCGGCGCAGGTGCCGCTTCGGCCCAGCCCGGCGATGGTGGGGGCGCCGCGCGTACGGGCGCTGCCCCGGCGGCAGCGGCACAAGCTCCGGATGGCGGCACACCGGCCGGAGCCCAGTCCGGCGACGGCGGCTGGGGTGCGGTGCGCCCGCCCGGCGGCGGTACGCCCGCTCCGGCGGCCGCAAGCGCCTCCGCGTCTTCCGATGGCGGCGCGTCCGCGGCGCCGTCCGCCGCGGGCGAGCTGGATGCCGCCGGGATCCGGAACATCTGGCCGCAGCTGATGACCGCGTTGCGCAAGTTCACCGGCGGCCGCAGCCTCGAGGCGATGCTGACGCAGGCCACCGTGGCGAGCGTCGAGGGCCACGCCGTGACGCTGACCCACAAGTCCGAACCCCTGGCGCGCCGCCTCTCCGACCAGGACAACGCCCGCAAGATCGCCGGCGCCCTGTCCGACGTCCTGGGCGGCGACTGGCAGGTCCGCTGCGTCCACGGCAACGCCCCGGCCGCGCCCGCCGCCCGTCCGCAGCAGGCGGCCCCGGCGCCGGAGCGGTCGTTCACCCGCCAGTCGGCGACGGCGGCGCCGCCCGCAGCCGAACCGGCGCCGGCCCGCCCCGCGGCCCCGCCGCCCCCGGCGCGGCCCAAGGTCACGACGACCGAGCCGGACATCCCGCTGCCCCCGGAACCCTCCGACGAGGACGACGAGGACCTCTACAACGAGGACGCCAGCCCGGCACCCCCGCCGCCCCCGCCCCCACCGGACAAGGACCCGGACGAGCTGGCCCGCAAGCTCCTCTCCGAGCACCTCGGCGCCCGCCCCCTCGACTGACCCGCCCCACCCGACGGCCGGCCGGCGCACCCAGAGGGTCGGTCCGCGTCCCCGAACAGTCGGTCCGCGTACCCGGACAGTCGGCTCACCCGCCGACCTCCAGGCACGCGAGCCGACCCTTCGGGCACGCGAGTTCGCCGCTTCGGTATGCGGGCCGCGCCTTCGGGCGCGCGGGTTCGCCGCTCCGGTACGGGGCGACCCTTCAGGTACGCGAGCCGACCTTTCAGGTACGCGGGGCGACCCTTCAGGTACGCGAGCCGACCCTTCAGGTACGCGAGCCGACCTTTCAGGTACGCGGGGCGACCCTTCGGGCACGGGAGCCGCCCCTTCGGGCGCGCGGTTTCGCCGCTCCGGCACCCGGTCAGCGTGCGGGAATGGCCGACACGCGTGATCAGAGGGACGACACGTGTGCCTGGATGGACGACACGGCGGAGTCAGGAGGCGAGGTAGGCCTCGATCGCGGCCGCGATGGCGGTGGCGTACTGCTGACGGCCGTCCGGGCTCGTCATCCGGGCCGCCTCCGTGGCGTTGCGCATGTTGCCGCACTCCACCAGGGCGGCCGGGCGCGTCGAGAGGTTGAGGCCGGCCAGGTCCGCGCGGGCCGACAAGCCGTCCGCGCCGATGTAGTTCGCCGCGCTGAAACCGCTCGTGCGCATCCTGTCGCGCAGCGTTTGCGCCAGGCGCGTCGAAGGTGCTCCCTGTGCCGCGTTCAGCGGTGGTGACGAATACGCGACGTGGAAGCCGTTCGCCCCGGCCGCTTCCGAGCCGTCGGCGTGGATGGAGACCACCGCGTCCGCGTTCGCCTCGTTGCCGATCGCCGCGCGGCGATCGACGCAGGGGCCGACCCCGGTGTCGTCCTGCCGCGTGTACACGACGCGGATTCCCTTGTCCGCCAACGCCTTCCCGACCCGCTGGGCCACGTCGAAGGTGAACGCGTGCTCGGGGTAGCCCGCGTTGGTCGCGGTCCCGGTCGTGTTGCACGGCTTGGTCTGCCCGCGCCCGGCCGGCACCTGGCGGTTGATCTCCGCCGGGTGGGCGGCGTTCCCGCCGTTGTGCCCGGGGTCCAGCACGACCACCTTCCCCGCCGATGACGGCGGCGGCGCGACCGACGAAGGCGACGAGGGCGCAACCGACGAAGGCGATGGCGAAGACGGCGAAGACGGCGAAGCGGAAGGCGAGGAAGACGCGGTGGTGATCACCGGGGCGGGCGGCGGCGCAGCCGCCGGAGCGTCGTCGGAGCAGCCGGTGAGCAGGAGGGCACCGGCCAGCAGCAGGGGAGCAGTCGCGCGTCGCACGGCGACCACGGTGCCACAGCCCGGCACCTCGCGTGGCGCGACTACCCTGGTGGGGACACAGGCGTGCAGAGAGGACCGAGTGCGATCATGGCCCAACCCGGCGGCGGCTTCGACCTTTCCCAGCTGATGCAGCAGGCGCAGCAGATGCAGCAGAAGCTCGTCGAGGCCCAGGAAGAGCTGGCCAACACCGAGGTCACCGGCACGGCCGGCGGCGGACTGGTCACCGCGACCGTCTCCGGTGACAGCCAGCTGAAGAGCCTGCAGATCGATCCGAAGGTGGTCGACCCGGACGACGCCGAGACGCTGTCCGACCTCATCGTCGCGGCGGTCCGCGACGCGTCGGCGAGCGCGCAGAAGCTCACCGAGCAGAAGCTCGGCCCGCTGGCCGGCGGGCTCGGCGGCGGTGGCGGCATGCCGGACCTCGGCAGCCTCGGCTTCGGCGGCTGACGAACTTGTACGAAGGTGTCGTCCAGGACCTGATCGACGAGCTCGGGCGCTTGCCGGGGGTCGGGCCGAAGAGCGCCCAGCGGATCGCGTTCCACCTGCTGGCCACCGACCCGGCCGACATCGCGCGGCTGCAGGACGTGCTCGGCAAGGTCAAGGAGGGCGTGCAGTTCTGCGAGATCTGCGGCAACGTCTCCGAACAGCCGAAGTGCCGCATCTGCCGCGACGAGCGCCGCGACCTCACGGTCATCTGCGTGGTCGAGGAGCCGAAGGACGTCCTGGCGGTCGAGCGCACGCGCGAGTTCAAGGGCCGCTACCACGTCCTGGGCGGCGCGCTCGACCCGCTGTCGGGCATCGGCCCGGAGCAGCTGCGGATGCGCGAGCTGCTCAAGCGCATCGGCGAGGCGGACATCAAGGAGATCATCATCGCCACGGACCCCAACACGGAGGGCGAGGCGACGGCGACGTACCTGGTCCGCATGTTGCGGGACTTCCCGGGCCTGAGCGTGACGCGGCTGGCGTCGGGCCTGCCGATGGGCGGTGACCTGGAGTTCGCGGACGAGCTGACCCTCGGCCGCGCGCTCTCGGGCCGCCGGGCGCTCTGAACCGAGCCATCCCGTCTTGAACGACTCATTCAGGACCCTGGAAGACCTGAATGAGTCGTTCAAGACACTCAGCAGTAGCCGAGCTGCGCCAGGGTGTCCACGATGATCTCGGACGGGTGGAACTTGTCCATCCAGGACTCGCCACGCCGGTTCTGGTACGTGTCGAGGAAGTTCTGCAGCTTGTCGCCGCGCATCTCGGTCAGCACCACCGTCTCGCCGAGGTGCTGGGGCGTCTCCGTGCGCTCGCGGTGCACCGCGCACGGCAGGCCGAGGTAGTAGCACTCCGCCGAAAGACCACCCGAATCGGTGACGACGTACTCGGCGCGGGCCACCAGCGGCAGGAACTTCAGGTACCGCATCTTCGGCTGGACGATGAACTGGTCGTCGAAGATGTTCCCGATGCCCAGCGAGCGGATCTTCTCGCGCTCCGGCGCGCCGGCCATGTACAGGATCGGCATCTTGCGGCTCTGCTCGCGCAGGATCTCCAGCGCCTCGCGGTACTTGTCCGGGCGCGAGACGAGCTCGAAGCGGTGCAGCGTGGCCAGGCCGAACTTCTCCGGCAGGTTCGGCACGTCCAGCGGCCCGTTGATGGCCAGCCGCATCGCGTCGATCGCCGTGTTCGCCTCGGTGTCGACGACCACGCCGCGGGCGTTGCGCAGGTTGTTCACCTCGCGGATGCTCGGCGCGAAGTGGATGTCGACGATCTTCGCCGCGATCTTGCGGTTCAGCTCCTCCGGCAGCGGCGAAAGGATGCTGCCCGACCGTGCGCCCGCCTCGACGTGCCCGACGCGGGACTTGAGGATCCGCTTGCCGATCAGCGAGCCGTACGGCGTGGTGAACGTGTCGCCGTGCACCAGCACCAGCGGCGGGCGGCCGTCTTCGGTCAGCGCGGCGCGCAGCTCGTGGCGGCGGCTCCACGCGGTGCGCAGCACCTGCGCGGCCCAGCCCGGCACCTGCGCCGGCGACTCGAGGTTGTGGGCCTTGTCCTCCGGCACCAGCCAGACGTCGGGCGCCGGCATGTTCAGGTCCGCGAGCACGTCCGCGACCTCGTCGACGTGCTGGGCGGTGAACCAGATCTTCGGCCGCATCCCGCGCTCGCGGATTCCGTGGTACACCGGGGCGATCTTGATCAGTTCCGCGGTGGTGCCGAGAATGAAGGAAATCACCGTGAAGCCCATTTCTGGTCGGGTGCGGTGGCGTAAGGATACTGGCCGACCTGCCACGGGAGCTGCCGGGTAGCCTCGGCACGGTGAGTGCGAACCCGCTCCTCCCCTCGCTCAGCGTCGTGATCCCGGTCTACAACGAGCAGGACTGGATCGAACGCAGTGTCGGCGCGCTGCTCGCCTCGGCGTCGGCCGCGAGCTGGCCGATCGAGGTCGTCGTGGTCGACGACGGCAGCACGGACGCGACCCCGTCCCGGCTCGACGACCTGCGCGAACGCCACGGCATCACGGTGCTGAGCCAGGCCAACGCCGGCCGGTTCGAAGCCCGGCGGGCGGGCATCGCCAAGTCGTCCGGCGAGTGGGTCGCGCTGCTCGACAGCCGGGTCGTCGTCGACGAGCACACCCTGCCCTTCCTGCGCGACCAGCTCGTCGAACACCCCGAGCGCGCGGTCTGGAACGGGCACATCAACGTCGCCTCCGAGCACAACCCGTACGCGGGTTTCCTGGCCGGTCTGGTCAAGGTGCCGTGGCGCAAATACTGCGCGAATCCGCGGCTGATGTCGTACGGCATCGAGGAGTTCGACGTCTACCCGAAGGGCACGACGTTCTTCTGCGCCCGCCGCGGCCTCCTTGAGGGCTCGGTGACGGCGTTCGCGTCGCTGTTCGAAGACCTCCGCTTCGCCAGCGACGACACGCGCATGCTGCGCTGGATCGCCGAGCGCGAGCGGATCTGGCTGGCCCCGGAGCTGTCGGCCACCTACCACGGGCGCGATTCGTTCAAGAAGTTCGCGCAGCAGGCCTACTTCCGCGGCACGACCTACGTGGACTCCTACATCGCCTCGCCCGGCCCGGCCCGCAACGCCCTGTTCGGCGTGCTCGCGGCCGGCGTCGCCGGCCTGGTCTTCGCCGCGAAGAAGCCGAAGACGACGCTGGCCGCCGGGATCCTCGGCGCGGTCGCGGCGGGCGAGGTCGTCAAGAAGTGCGGGGCCACCGGCCCGGAGGCCCGCGCGGTCACCAAGCTGCTGCCGGTGTTCGCCGGCGGCTTCGGCGCCGGTGTCCTGCGTGGACTGGCCATGGCCGGGCGCGCCCGGCTCCGCCGTCGATGAGCACCGAAGTGGACACCCCGGCCGCCGCGCGCAGCGGGCGCACGACCGCGGGCAGCCTCGGTGGCTCGCTGCTCGTGTCCATCGGCCTCGGCTACCTGCTCACCGTCGCCTGCCAGCGGCTGCTGCCGCCGACGGAGTACGCGGTCTTCGTCACCTTCTGGGGCCTGGTCATGGGCCTCGGCAGCACGCTGTCGCCGCTTGAGCAAGAGCTTTCGCGCCAGTCGGCGGTGGCCGCGCTCGGCGGTGGCAAGGCTGGTCGCCCGGCGCTGCGGGCGGTCGCGGTCGGCGTGGTCGTCGCGGCCGCGTTCTCGCTCGCGCTGCTGATCCCGCCGGTCAACGACAAGCTGTTCCACGGCGAGTGGTCGCTGGCGGCGATCGTGCTGGCCGGCGGCGTCGCGTTCGCGTGCCAGTTCGGCACGCGCGGGCTCCTCATCGGGCAGCACAAGGTGAAGGCCTTCTCGCTGCTCGTGGTCGCCGAACCGGCCGTGCGGGCGCTCATCCTGGGCGTCCTGTTCGTCTCGGTCGCCTACAACGTCGTCTCGCTGGCCATCGCGGTCGCGGCAGGCTCGTTCGCCTGGCTGCTGTTCGCGCGCCCGGCCCGGCAGCTGCTCGACGTCCACGTGGACGGCGACGGCTGGGGCGTGACGTCCCGGCGGATGGGCATGCTCCTGGCCGGCGCGGCCCTGACGGCGGCGGTCATCACCGGCTACCCGGCCCTGGTCGGCCTGCTGGCCCCGGGCGGTGACGGCGACCGCGTCGGCTCGCTGTTCGCGGCGCTGGTCATCGCGCGGCTGCCGCTGACCCTGATCGGGCCGGTGCAGTCGCTGGCGGTGCCGTTCGTCGTCCGGCTCTCGGTGACGCCGGAGGGCCGCCACCGGCTGCGCCGCGTGCTCGCCCTCGGGGCGGCGGCGTCGCTGGCACTGGCCGCGCTGGGGGCACTGGTGGGCCTGTGGCTCGGCCCGTGGGCGGTCCGGTTCGTCAGCGGGCCGAAGTACGACATCGACGGCTGGTCGGTGGCCGGGCTCGTGTGGTCGTCGGTGCTGCTGGTGCCGATGCAGCTGCTCACCGCGGTGCTGGTGGCCCGCACCCAGGCGAAGCTCGTGCTGGCGACCTGGGCGGTGGTCACCGGCACGGCGTCGCTGGTGCTGCTGTTCCTGCCGGGCGACACGGTGTTCCGCGCGGTGGTCGCGCTGGCGGTGGCGCCGACGCTGGGCTTGGCCGTGGTGCTCGCCTTCGTCCTGCGGCGGGCACCCGAGCCGGTCGAGGCCGGCCCGGAAACCGCCTGAAGTCAGCCCCGCGGCGGGGTCTGTGGCAGGTCCAGCCGGTAGACGCTGACCGTGCCCGAGCTGAACGCCTTCGTCAGGCCCGGGAGCCCGGTCAGGCCGCTCAACCCCGGCGCCAGGCTGAAGGTCGGCTGGCCCGTCCAGTGGTGGCCGTCGGTGCCGACCGTCGGGGCCGACGAGTCCACGTACACCCAGCGGACGTTCTTCGCCCGCAGGATGTTCTGCACCTGGGGGTCTTCGGGGAAGTCGTTGAACTTCGCCAGCAGGGTGATGTTGTCTTCGATCGGGCTGTGGCCGTCCGGGACGATGTTGAGGATCGGCAGGTCGTAGTCGACGTACAGCAGCGTCGAGCCGTCGTTCGCGTTGTTGAGGATCGCCTCGCCCGGGGCCGCGTTCTCGTGCAGCCACTTCGCCGCCGCGTCGTCGGCCGCGTTGTAGCGCACGAACTGCGGGGTCGCGTAGCGCTGGCTCAGCGACAGCGCGCCGGTGTTCATGTAGCCGCGGAACGTCGTCACCGTCAGCACGCCGAGCAGCACCACGATCAGCCCGAAGGCCACCGCCGGCCGGAGCCGCGCCGGGACCGGGTTGCGGGCCTTCAGCGCGACGACGAACAGCCCCAGCGCCGCGAACAGGACCCCCGCCAGCGGCGGGATCAGCAGGTAGACGTGGGTGTCGAGGCGGTTGGCGACGCGGTAGTAGTACCGGCCGATCGTCGCGCCGAAGCCGGAGTTCGGCGAAAAGTGGAAGCTCACCATCACCGCGGCCCAGAACAGCCAGGCCGTCAGCAGCGGCCACGCGCGCCGCGAAAGCAGCGCGACGACGACGCCCGCGAGGCCCAACAGGCCGAGCACCAGCTGGCCCATCATCCCGCTCGGGTCGAAGTAGCCGCCGTAGGGCAGCCGGGCGAGGAGCTTGAACGACTCGCCCAGCGGCGAGCCCGGGATGTTGGCCGGTGCGTCGACCACCGTTCCGCCGCCGAGCCGCAGGAGCGCCAGCACGTCCGGGACGATGAGGACGACGGCGACCACGCCGGTCAGCACCAGCGGCAGCAGCGCGCGGACGAAGGCGAGCCGGCCCGCCTTGGTGAACAACAGCCCGGCCATGGCCGCGACCGTCGTCAGCGCGACCGAGGTCAGCGCGCTCGGGTGCAGGTTGAACGCGCCGGCGGCGGCGACGCCGACCAGCACCGCGCGGCCCCAGTTGCGCTTGCCGATCACCAGCATCACGGCGACGAGCCCGGGCATGAGCGCCATCGCGGCCGCGTTCGGCAGGACACCGCCGTCGTGGGCGAAGGCGATGCCGGGGCGGTACAGCTGCACGGAGACCAGCGCGGCGACGCCGGCGGCGAGCTCGACCCAGCCGCGGCCGAGCCGGCCGTGCCGCAGGACCGCCGCGGTGAAGGCGGCCACCGACAGCGGCAGCACGACCACCATGAACGCGACGGTCACCAGGTTCAGCGACAGCATCGTGTCGCCGAAGATGTCGGTGAGCAGCGCGCAGAGGTCGGTGAAGCCGGGCGGGTAGAACTGGACGTTGGTGTCGTGCACGACGTCGATCGGCAGGATCTGCCACGGCGCGGCCTTGCCGGTGAAGTGCGTGAAGGCGGTCAGCACGGCGTGCGTGACGGTGTCGTGCTCCTGGGTCGGCGTCTGCCACGACCCGAGCCCCTTGTGCCACACGCGGATGCCGAGGCCGACCCCGGCGACGGCGATCAGCGCGCCCAGCACCTGGGCCGCCGCCCCGGCGCGGCCGGTCAGCGTGCGCAGCCGCGGGTCCTCGGCGGGCCCGGCCGGCTCCGGGGCGGGGCGCCGGCGGCGGAGCAGCCACCGCCCGCCGCCGAGCACGAGCAGGACGGCCACGAGCGCGACGATCGTCGTCAACAGCCCGAAACGGAGTCCGGTGACACCCGTGAAAAGGGACACCAGCAGGACGAACCCGGTCGTCAACGGTGCCGAGAGCCCGGCGAGCCACAACCGTTCGCGTACGCCGGTGACCAGCAGAATCAAGAATCCGGGGAGCAATACCACCAGGATTCCCACGGCCAGCCGGACAGCTTCGGACAGCATGCCTTCTCCGATCAACAAAGCCGTCAACGTCCGGAGTCTATGGGTGGCCGCGGTGTGCCCAGGATGCGGGTGACCAGCGAGCTGACGTGCACGGTAGCGTGGCCGCCGCCGTCCGGAAGTGTGCCTCGAGGTAGCGGCACGGATCACGGCGGAAATGGGAAGGGACAATGGGGTTTCTGCTCGTTCTGGCCGCATTCTGGCTGCCAGGTGCCGTTTTCGGGGCGGCGATCGGCCTGCGCGGCTGGACGCTGGGCGCGGCGGCGCCGGTCCTCACGTTCGGCGTCGTGGCCCTCGCCATCCCGCTGCTCGGCGCGACGGGCATCCGGTGGACGGCGCTCTCCGTGGCACTGTGGACGCTCGTGGTCTCGGCCGCCGGCTTCGCGGTCACCTGGGCCGTGGCCCGGTTCACCCGGCGGCGCCGTCCGGACACCGAGGCGGCCGCACCCGAGCGGCCGCGGTGGTCCTGGCGCGCGCACGCCCTGACGGCGCTCGGCGTCGCCGCCGGGATGGCGGTCGGCGCGCTCACCGTCCTGCGTGGCGTGCCCACGCCGGGCACGGTCAACCAGAACTGGGACGCCGCGTTCCACGCGAACCTCGTCCGCTGGATCGCCGAACGCGGTGATGCGCGCCCGTCGACCATCGGCACCATCGCGAACCTGCCGGACGAGACGCACTACTTCTACCCCGACACCTACCACGCGCTGCTCGCCGTGCTCTTCGGCAAGGGCGGGCTGACCGTGATGCCGCTGCTGAACTTCGCGTCGATCGCCGTCACCTTCGCGGTGCCGCTCGGCGTGGCCGCGATGTGCCGCGCGTGGCGGCTGCCGCCGGTGACGGCCGCCGCGGCCGCGACCGCTTCCGCCTGCTTCACCGCGTTCCCCTACGACCTGTTCTGGCACGGCCCGGTCTGGCCGTACGCCGCCGGGGTCGCCCTGGTCCCGGCCATGCTCGCGGTGGTCCGGCTGCTGCTCGAGCCGGGCGGGGCCACCGGGCCGCTGGCCGTCGGGGTCGGCGTCGGCGGCCTGGCGGCCCTGCACACCAGCGTCGTGTTCGTCCTCGTCGTCTACTGCGTCCTGATCCTGGCCGCGGTGCTCTTCCGGTTCGAGCCGATCGACTGGCGGCGCGCCTGGCCGTCGCTGGTGGCGGCCGCGGTGCTCGCCGCCGGGCTCGGCCTGCCCCAGGTGCTGCCGTCGCTCTACAACGCCGGCGGTGTCACGTCCGCGATCTGGGGCAACGCGGCGACCGTGACCGGCGCGGTGGGACAGGCGGTCACGTTCTCGCCGATGGCGGACTTCCCGCAGTGGTGGATCGGCCTGCCCGCCATCGCCGGGATCTTCCTGCTGGCCCGGCACCGGCGGGCGGTCTGGCTGGTCGGCGCCTACGTCGTCCTCGGCGGCTTGTACGCGGCGACGGTCTCCATGGAGACCGGCCTGATCCACCTGCTGACCGGGCCGTTCTACAACGACAACTACCGGATCGCGGCGCTGCTGCCGCTGGCCGGCGCCGTGGGCTTCGGCGAGTTCGTCCACACCGCGACGGCGTGGTTCGCGGCGAAGGTCCGGCCCCGGCTGCCGAAGCTGCACCCGGCCGTGCCCGTCCTGGCCGGCGTGGTGCTGCTCGCCGCGGCCATCGGCGGGTTCAGCCGCGCGTACGTGGGCATCAACTCCGTCCACGTGAACATCGGTTACCGCGGCTTCCCCGCGGTGAGCGCGGACGAGGAGACGGCGTTCGCCTGGCTGGCCGAGCACACCGTCCCCGGTGAGCGCGTCTTGAACGACCGCTTCGACGGGTCGGTCTGGATGTACGCGCTGCAGGGCGTGAAGCCGACCCAGTGGAACTACTACGGCGCCGAGCCCGCCAGCGACATCGGCTACGTCAGCGCGCACGCGAACCGGCTGGAAACCGACCCCAAGGCCCGGAAGATCCTTCGGGAGCTCAAGGTCCGCTACGCCTTCGTCGGCAAGGGCAACGCCATTCCCGACGTGCCGAACGACGCCGGCCTGCTGAACCTGGACACCGCTCCGGGGTTCAGGCTGGTCTATGCCAACGCCGGTGCCTCGATCTACGAGATCGCGGGCCAGCAGGACGTCGTCGAGGCCGGGTCCGCAGCGGGTGAGGGCCGGTGAAGAGCTACTGCGCCGACTATTACCAATCCGACCGGCAGTCACGGCGGAACAGGCTTGCGGTGAGCGGGTTGACTCCCGACCGTGTCCGCCTGCTTTCGGCCGGATTGGTAATGTGATCCCCGTGCCTGCGACATCGGTGACCAGCCGCCGCGTGCTCATCGTGATGCCCGCCCTCAACGAGTCGGCGAGCGTCGCGTCGGTCATCGAACAGGTGAAGCGCGCCCTCCCGGAGGGTGACCTGCTGGTCGTCGACGACGGCTCGGTGGACGACACCGCGAAACTGGCCCGCGCCGCGGGCGCCGAGGTGGCCCGGCTCGCCGTGAACCTCGGGGTCGGCGGCGCCATGCGCACCGGCTTCCGCTACGCCGCCGCCCGCGGGTACGACGTCGTCGTGCAGGTGGACGCCGACGGCCAGCACGACCCGGACGAGCTCGACGCGCTGCTGCGCGGCCTGGCCGACGCGGACATCGTGATCGGCTCCCGGTTCGCCGGCAAGGGCGCCTACAAGGCCAGCGGGCCGCGCAAGTACGCCATGGTCGCGCTGTCGATCGTGTTCTCGCGGCTGGCGAAGACCCGGCTCACCGACGTCACGTCGGGCTTCAAGGCGATGGGGCCGCGCGCGATCCGGCTGTTCGCCGGCTACTACCCGGCCGAGTACCTCGGCGACACGGTCGAATCGCTGGTCATGGCCATCCGGGCCGAGCTGACCATCAAGGAGATCCCGGTCATCATGCGCGAGCGCGCGGGCGGCACGCCCAGCCACTCGCCCGTCAAGTCGGCCGTCTACCTGGGCCGCGCCGGGCTCGCGCTGCTGCTCGCGCTGGTCCGCCGCCGCCCCGCGGTCGACTCCTCGGACTCGGCTTAAGGAGCTTGGGAATGCAGGGTTGGCGCATCCTCAGCATCGTCATCGCGTGCTTGGTGCTCTTCGTCGTCATCGAGATGATGCGGCGCCGCAAGCTGCGGGAGAAGTACGCGGGCGTGTGGCTGGTCGTCGCCATCGGCGTCGTGGTGCTGGCCGTGGTCCCGGCGGCCGCGCAGTTCCTGGCCCGGCTGACCGGGGTGGAAACGCCGTCGAACTTCGTCTTCCTCCTCGCCGGCGTCGTGCTGGCGCTCGTGTCGCTGCACCTGTCCACCGAGACCGGGCACCTCGAGGAAGAGGTGCGCACCTCGGTCGAGGAGATCGCGTTGCTGCGCTGCGAACTCGAAGACACCCGGCGGGAGCTGGCGAGCCGGATCGCCGAGCTGGAGGCGAGGACGACGGCGCCCGACGACGTCAAAGGGCTCCCGGAGGTCGAGCGCGTCAGCAAGTGACGTCCTGGTCGGAGCCCTGCTCGCCGCCCCGGCGCGGCTGGGCCCTGTGCGCGTGCTGGCCATCGACGGCCCGTCCGGTGCCGGCAAGTCCACCCTGGCCGCCCGGGTCGTCGCCGAGCTGACCGCCCGCGGGTGCCGCGCGGTCCTGGTGAGCACGGACGCCTTCGCGACGTGGGACGACCCGGTTTCGTGGTGGCCACAGCTCGTCGACGGCGTCCTGCGGCCCCTGGCGGACGGCCGGCCCGGCGCCTATCGCCGCATGGACTGGACCACCGGGACGCCCCGGCCGGGTGAGCTCGTCCGGGTGGACGTGCCGGAGGTTCTCGTGCTGGAGGGCGTTTCCAGCGGCCGCACTTCGGTAAGAACCCTGCTTTCGCACCTCTGCTGGCTCGGTGGCGGCCCGGAGGACGCCCGGCTGGCCAGAACCGTCGCCAGGGACGGCGAGGCCGCACGGGCCGAACTGGGCCGCTGGCAACGGTTCGAGCGCGGCTGGTTCGCCGTCGACGGCACCGCCGCGGCCGCCGGGACCCGACTTTCGTAGGGGACGGGGTGCTCACGCAGCGTGTCCGACCCACTCCGGATCGATCAAGCGGACCGTAGTCGGATACACGAGTGGACCAATGTCGGTACCGCCATCTGTGTCAGGGATCAGGCACTGGGCGCAGCCAGAGCCCCCAAATGGTCACATTCTGTCGTGATTTACGGACACATTGCGGTCAAATCGACGTCCACGTAGCGCGATCGTAACCTCACGTGCTTAAGTGCGAGCCGAGTTGACGCTAGTGTCGGCGAGCACACCGATCGTCCGTCGAGTTCCTGACCGACCGGACGGTGACTTTGAACCCGAAACATCTCCCAAGGGGTGCCAGATGCAGCAATTGCGGCTGACCCGAACACGCCGCGTGGCCCTGATCGGGCTCGCCGGCGCGCTCGCGGTTTCGCTGTCCGCCTGTGCGGAATCCAAGCGTGACGAGGGCGCAGGGGGTGGTTCCGGGGGCACCATGATCTTCGGCACGGCCGGCAACCCGAAGTTGTTCGACCCGATCTTCAACGACGAGGGCGAGACCTTCCGGATCACGCGGCAGATCTTCGACACGCTGATCCAGAACAAGCCGGGCACCGCCGACCTCGAGCCCTCCCTGGCCGAGAAGTGGGAGCCCAGCAACGACGGCAAGACCTGGACCTTCTCCCTCAAGCAGGGCGTGAAGTTCTCCGACGGCACCCCCTTCGACGCGGCCGCGGTCTGCTTCAACTTCGACCGCTGGTACAACATGAAGGGCGCCGCCGCCCAGAGCCAGATGATCTACTACGCCGACGTCTTCGGCGGCTTCGCCAAGAACGAGAGCGACGACTACAGCGACCCGGTCTACAAGAGCTGCGAAGCCAAGGACCCGGCGACCGCCGTCGTGAACCTGAACAAGGCGAAGGGCGCGTTCCCGGCGGCCTTCACCCTGCCGTCGTTCGCGATGCAGAGCCCGACCGCGCTCAAGCAGTACAACGCGGACCAGGTCACCCAGTCCGGCGACTCGTTCACCTACAGCGAGTACGCGAACAAGCACCCGGTCGGCACCGCGCCGTTCAAGTTCGACAGCTGGGACCAGGGCAAGGGCGAGATCGTCATGTCCAAGAACGACACCAGCCCGACCCAGACGGCCAAGCTCGACAAGCTGATCTTCAAGGTGATCCCGGACGAGAACGCCCGCAAGCAGGCGCTGAAGGCCGGTGACATCCAGGGTTACGACTACCCGGCGCCCGCCGACTACGGCCTGCTGCGCAACGAGGGCGAGCAGGTGCTGGTGCGCCCGCCGTTCAACGTGCTCTACCTGGGCATCAACCAGTCGGGCCCGGCCGGCGAGAAGCTGAAGGACCCCCGCGTCCGCAAGGCGCTGGCCTACGGCATCAACCGCGAGCAGTTCGTGAAGAGCAAGCTGCCCGAGGGCTCCGAGGTGGCCACCGAGTTCGTGCCCAAGACGATCGCCGGCTACACCGACGACGTCACCAAGTACCCGTTCAACCAGCAGCAGGCCAAGCAGCTGCTGCAGGAGGCCGGGGCGACGAACCTCACGCTGAAGTTCTACTACCCGACCGAGGTCACCCGGCCGTACATGCCGAACCCGGCGGACGTCTTCACCTCGATCTCGGAGGACCTGAAGGCCATCGGCATCAAGATCGAGGCCGTCGCCAAGCCGTGGAACGGCGGCTACAAGGACGACGTCCAGAAGTTCGGCTACCAGGACCTCCACCTGCTCGGCTGGACCGGTGACTACAACGACGCCGGGAACTTCATCGGTACCTTCTTCGGCCGCAAGAAGCCGGAGTTCGGGTTCGACAACCCGCAGCTGTTCCAGGCGCTGGCCAACGCGGACGCTTCGCCCGCCGGCGACGCGCACGCCAAGGCGTACCAGGAAGTCAACAAGCAGATCATGGACTACCTGCCCGCCATCCCGATTTCCTACGGCCCGCCCGCCATCGTGGTCGGCCCGAAGGTCAAGGGCCTGGTCGCCAGCCCGCTGACCGACGAGCGGTTCAACACCGTGACTGTCAACTGACGGTTCCACTTTGCGAGGCATGGGGTGGGTGCTACCGCGCCCACCCCATGTTCCGTACTCAGCGGGCTGCCACCTAAGGACTGCAAGTGCTCCGTTTTCTCGTGCGTCGGCTGCTACAAGCGATCCCGACGCTGCTCATCCTGTCCATCCTGGTCTTCGCCTGGCTACGGTCGCTGCCCGGAGGGCCCGCGGCCGCCCTCCTCGGCGACAAGGCCACGCCGGCGAAGATCGCCGACCTCAACCGCGTACTGGGTCTCGACCAGCCGGTCATCATCCAGTACTTCAAGTTCCTCGGCCGCGCGGTCACCGGTGACTTCGGTGCCTCGCTGGTCTCCACCCAGCCGGTGATGTCGGAGATCGGCACCTTCCTGCCGGCCACCATCGAGCTGGGCATCACCGCGATGATCATCGCGGTGGCCATCGGCATCCCGGCCGGCTACCTTTCGGCCCGCTACCGCGGTGGCGTCGCCGACAACGTGATCATCGTGCTGACGCTGATCGGCGTCGCGGTGCCGGTGTTCTTCCTCGGCTACATGATGCAGGACCTGCTCGCCGGGCCGCTCGGCCTGCCGTCGCAGGGACGGCAGACAGCCGGTCTGGACGCCACCGCCATCACCAACTTCGCCATCCTCGACGGCATCATGACCAGCGAGTGGGACGCGGTCTGGGACGCGATCAGGCACCTGATCCTCCCGGCGTTCGCGCTCGCCACCATCCCGCTCGCGGTGATCACCCGGATCACCCGCGCGTCGGTGCTCGAAGTGCTCAACGAGGACTTCATCCGCACGGCCAACTCCAAGGGCCTCACACAGCCCGTCGTCCGCCGGCGGCACGTGCTGCGCAACGGGCTGCTCCCGGTGGTCACCACCATCGGCCTGCAGACCGGCGCGCTGCTCGGCGGCGCGGTGCTGACCGAGCGGGTGTTCAACTTCCGCGGCCTCGGATTCCTGCTGGCCGAAGGCATCGAACGGCGTGACTACCCCCGGCTGCAGGCGCTGCTGCTCTTCGGCGCCCTGGTGTACGTGCTGGTGAACATGCTGGTCGACGTCTCGTACGGGATCATCGACCCGAGGGTGCGTGTGCGATGAACACTCTGCTGAACAAGAAGAAAGAGCCGATCGACAAGCTCGCCGCGGCGAGCGGGAACAGCCTCGGCCGCGAAGCCCTGCGGCGGATGCTGCGCAGCCCGGTCGCCATCACCGGTGGCGTGATCACCGGCCTGTTCGTGCTGCTGGCGGTGTTCGCGCCGCTGATCGCGCCCAAGGACCCGTTCGAGCGCTACCTGCAGGACAAGGTCGCCCTCGGCCAGGGGATCATCCCGGGCAGCCAGCCCGGTTTCCCGCTCGGCGTGGACGACTTCGGCCGCGACGAGCTGTCGCGGCTGATCGTCGGCGCGCAGAACACCCTCCTCGTCGGTGTGCTGGCCACGGTGATCGGCGTGCTCCTCGGCATCGTCATCGGCGGGCTCGCCGGCGCGTTCGGCGGCTGGGTCGACACCGTCCTCATGCGACTGGTCGACGTCATGCTGTCGGTGCCGTCGCTGCTGCTGGCGATCTCGGTGGCGGCGCTGTTCGCCAAGCCCAGCCAGTGGACGGTGATCCTCGCCGTCTCGCTGGTGGGGGTGCCGATCTTCGCGCGGCTGCTGCGCGGTTCGATGCTGGTGCAGCGCGGCAGCGACCACGTCCTCGCGGCGACGTCGCTGGGCGTGAAGCGCGGCGCGATCGTGTTCCGGCACATGCTGCCGAACTCGCTCGGCCCGGTCATCGTGCAGGCGACGCTGACCCTGGCGACCGCCATCCTGGAGGCCGCGGCGCTGTCGTTCCTCGGCCTGGGCGACCCGGACCCGAACCGGGCGGAGTGGGGCATCATGCTGAGCAAGGGTGCCCGGCAGTTCCTCGACGTCCGGCCCGAGCTCGCGTACTACCCGGCGATCGCGATCATCGTCGTCGCGCTCGGGTTCACGCTGCTCGGCGAGTCCCTCCGCGAAGCCCTCGACCCGAAGAACAGGCGGTGATTCCCCGTGGCACTCCTTGAGGTCCGTGATCTCACGGTCCAGTTCGTCCGCCGTGGCGAGCAATCGTTCACCGCGGTGGACAACGTCAGCTTCGACGTCGAGCCGGGCCAGACGGTCGGCCTGGTCGGCGAGTCCGGCTGCGGCAAGTCCGTGACGTCGCTGGCGATCATGCGGCTGCTGGCCAAGCGCGGCAACAAGGTCAGCGGCTCGGTGCGCTTCGAGGGCACCGACCTGCTCAAGCTGTCCGACAAGGACATGCGCGACCGCCGCGGCCGGGACCTCGGCATGGTGTTCCAGGACCCGCTGTCCTCGCTGAACCCGGTCATCCCGATCGGGCTGCAGATCACCGAGGTGCTGGAGCGCCACCGCGGGATGTCGCGCAAGGCGGCGTCCGTCGAAGCGGTGGACCTGCTCGACAAGGTCGGCATCCCGGACCCGTCGCGCCGGCTTTCCGAGTACCCGCACCAGCTTTCCGGCGGGATGCGGCAGCGCGCGCTGATCGCGATCGCGCTGGCGTGCCGTCCGCGGCTGCTCATCGCCGACGAGCCGACGACCGCGCTGGACGTCACCATCCAGGCGCAGATCCTGGCGCTGCTGCGGGAACTGGTGCAGGACACCGGCACCGCGCTGATCATGATCACGCACGACCTCGGCGTCGTCGCCGGGCTCTGCGACGAGGTCAACGTGCTCTACGGCGGCAAGATCGTCGAGCGCGCGCAGCGCCACCAGCTCTTCGCCGAGCCGCGGCACCCGTACACGCACGGCCTGCTCGCCTCGATCCCGCGCCTGGACGCGGGCCGCGGCGAGAAGCTGATCCCCATCCGGGGTTCGGTGGCCGACAACATCCCGTGGGACCACGGGTGCGCGTTCGCGCCACGGTGCCCCAACGCGCTGCCGGTCTGCCGCGAGGTCCAGCCGCAGCTGGTGCCCGACCGGGCCGGGCTGCTGCGCTGTCACAACCCCGTGCGGCCCGCGGTCGCCGCGGGAGGAGGAACCCGATGACCCGTCCTGCTGGTGACGTGCTGCTCGAGGTCACCGACCTCAAGGTGCACTTCCCGATCAAGCGCGGCATCGTGATCGACCGGACGGTCGGGCACGTGTACGCGGTCGACGGTGTCGACCTCGCCATCCGCCGTGGCGAAACCTACGGCCTGGTGGGCGAATCCGGCTGCGGCAAGTCCACTTTGGGCCGGGCGATCCTGCGGCTCAACGAGCCGACCGCCGGTTCCGTGAAGTTCGACGGCACCGACGTCGCCCAGCTCAAGGGCGAGGAACTGCGGAAGGCGCGGCGCCGGATGCAGATGATCTTCCAGGACCCGATGTCCAGTTTGGACCCGCGCCAGTCGGTCGAGTCCATCCTGCTCGAGGGCATGCACGCGCACGGCCTCGACAAGGACAAGGAATCGACACAGCAGCGACTCCGTTGGCTGCTGTCGGCGGTCGGCCTGCCGGAGACGGCGCTGCGCAAGTACCCGCACGAGTTTTCGGGCGGGCAGCGCCAGCGCATCGGCATCGCGCGGGCGCTGGCCGTGGAGCCGGACCTGATCGTCGCCGACGAGCCGGTGTCCGCATTGGACGTTTCGGTGCAGGCCCAGGTGGTGAACCTGCTGGAGGACCTGCAGGCCCAGCTCGGGCTGACGTACGTCGTGATCGCCCACGACCTCGCCGTGGTGCGGCACATCTCCGACCGCATCGGCGTGATGTACCTGGGCGCGCTGGTGGAGGAGACCGACGCGGACTCGCTGTACCGGGATCCGCTGCACCCGTACACGCGGGCGCTGCTTTCGGCCATCCCGGTGCCGGACCCGCAGGTCGAGGACACCCGCGAGCAGATCCTGCTCGCCGGTGACCTGCCCTCGCCGGCGAACCCGCCATCGGGCTGCCGCTTCCACACGCGGTGCCCGTGGCGGCAGGCGAGCCTGTGCGACACCGACCGCCCGCAGCTGCGCGAAGTCGGCGGCGGGCACCGGGTGGCGTGCCACTACGCGGAGGACATCCGCGACGGGCGCATCCAGCCGCACGAGGTGGAGCCGGAGCTGGTGGAACTGACCGGGGCGCTCAACCCCGATCTGGGCCCGCCGGACATCGGCACCTCCGCCGAGATCCTCTGAGGCTGTGGTACGGCCGGCCGGGCGTTGTCCCGGCCGGCCGTTCTCATGTCGCCAGCCGGGCGGCCCGCGACTGCAGGTACGCCTGTTCCGGCAGGCTCAACGTGCGCCGGGAGGCGGCCAGGTACGCCTCGCGGGCACCGTCCCGGTCACCGGCTTTTTCGAGCAGGTGCGCGCGGATGGCGTCGACCCGGTGGTGCCGCGCGAGGTGCTTTTCCGCTTCCGCCAGCTCCGCCAGCCCTTTTCCGGGGCCGTGGACCTGGGCGAACGCCACCACGCGGTTCAGCGTCACCATCGGCCCGGGTGCCACGACCCGCAGCAGGTCGTACAGCGTGAGGATCTGGGCCCAGTCGGTGTCTTCGCTGCTCGCGGCCTCGTCGTGGACCGCGGCGATCGCCGCCTGCAGCTGGTACGGGCCGACGGGAGTGGTCGCGAGCGCCGTGGTGATCAGTGCGACGCCTTCGCCGATGAACGCCCGGTTCCAGCGGGTCCGGTCCTGCTCGGCCAGCGGGACGAGGGCCCCGGTCGCGTCGACGCGGGCCGGGCGCCGGGCCTCGGTCAGCAGCATGAGCGCGAGCAGCCCGGCGACCTCGCCGTCGTCCGGGAGTTCTGCCCGCAGCTGCCGGACCAGCCGGATCGCCTCGGTCGTCAGCTCGACGCGGCTCAGCGCGTCACCCGAGCTGGCCGTGTGGCCCTCGGTGAAGATCAGGTACAGCACCTGCAGCACCGCGGCCAGCCGCTCGGGGCGCTGGTCGTTCGTGAGCCGTTCGCCTTTCAGCTTCTGTTTCGCGCGGCTGATGCGCTGGCCGATCGTGGCCTCGGGGACGAGGAAGGCCCGCGCGATCTCGGCGGTGGTCAGCCCACCGACGGCCCGCAGGGTGAGCGCGACCTGCGACGGCCGCGGCAGCGCCGGGTGACAGCAGAGCAACAGCAGGGTCAGGGTGTCGTCGACCCCGCTGACCGGCTCCTGGCCGGGCGGCTCGTGCTGGACGACGGTTTCCTCACGCCGTCGCCGCGCGGTCTCGCTGCGCCACTGCTCGATGCGCCGCCGGGACGCGGTGGTGATCAGCCACCCCTTCGGGTGATCCGGGATCCCCTCGGCCGGCCACTGCTGCGAGGCGGCCAGCAGCGCCTCCTGGACGGCGTCCTCGCAGGTGCCGAACCCGCCGTACCGCCGCACCAGCGCGGCGAGGACCTGCGGCGCGAGCTCGCGGAGCAGGAGCTCGACTTCGGTCACAGCTCCGGCCCGTGCAGCCCCATCACCGGCCGCACCTCGACCTTCCCGAAGGACGCCTCCGGAACCCTCGCGGCGATCTCGAGGGCGCGATCTTCGCTCTCGCAGTCGAGCAGGTAGAAGCCGGCGAGGAACTCCTTGGCCTCGGCGAACGGGCCGTCGGTGCCGCCCACCTGTCTGGTCACTTCGGGGTAGGCGAGCCGTTCGGAGACGATCCGCTCGCCGGAGGCATCGAGATCATCGTTGAGCTGCTGGTAGCAGGCCAACCCGGCGGCTCGCTGTTCGTCGCTCATCCCCTCCCAGGCCGCGCGGGACTCGGGGTTGCCGTAGATCAGGACCACGTACTTCACGTTCGCCTCCTGCCTCCTGCCTCCCGCCTCCTGCAGAGTTCCGCCCGGCGGCGCCCAGACAGCCCTGGCAGCTCCCCACCCTCCCGGGGGGCGTGCCCAAGTCCAGTTTATCGGGCACCCCCGTCAGAACCGGCCGATCGGCGGTTATCCACCGGAGTTGTCCACATGGGGGTGAAGGCTGTGGACAACTCCGGTTGGCATGGCTGATGCCTCGCTGGTCACGCGTGATGCCTCTCCAAGCACGCGTGATGCCTCTTCAGACACGGGTGATGCCTCGCCAGGCACGGGTGATGTCCTTTTCACCGACCCGAACGCCGGATTGTTCAACGGCCGTCACGCCGCGTCAAGGCGGGAAAGCGTGCCTTGACCCGGCGTGACGGCCGCTGAGGCGGCTGCGTATCGGTTCGGCAGGGGGGTGTGCTCGGTTGGGTGATCTGGCCGGCGGTGGGAGGGTGCTCGCCGGGTGCTTTGGCTGGCGGCCGGCCGGTGGTCGCGGGCGCTTTGGCCGGTGGTGGAGTGGGTGGTGGCGGGGGCTTCGGCCGGCGGCGGAGTGGGTGGTGGCGGGAGCTTCGGCCAGCGGCAGAGTGGGTGGTGGCAGGCGCTTCGGTCAGCGGTGGAGTGGGTGGTCGCGGAGGCTTTGGCCGACAGCAGGCTTGGGCCTGCCAGGCAGCTGAAAGTGGGCTGGTCGGCGCTGAGCGCGGCTGGACCCCGACCAAAGTCGTACCCCGGGCAATACCTGAGGATGCCGCCCCGCGCGCATCGCCCCCGGTACCCTTCGGAAAGCGAACACCGATCCGGACGTAGGTACCAGGGGGTACGGGCTGTGCACATCGACCAATGGCTGGAGGCGATCCCGCCGCTTTCGGTGTACCTGATCGTCGGTGCGGTGATCATGATCGAAAGCCTCGGGATTCCGCTGCCCGGCGAGATCGTGCTGGTCAGCGCCGCCCTGTTGGCGTCGCAGCACAGCAACCTGAGTCCGCTTTGGATCGGTGTTCTGGCCAGTGCGGGCGCCATCATCGGCGACAGCATCGGCTACTTCATCGGGAAAACCGGTGGGCAACGGCTGTTCGCCTGGGCCGGCCGGAAATTCCCGAAGCATTTCGGCCCGGCGCACCTCGCCAACGCCGAACGGATCTTCAACAAACGCGGTGTGTGGGCCGTCTTCCTCGGCCGGTTCATCGCTTTCCTGCGGATCCTCGCCGGCCCGCTCGCCGGGTCGCTGCGCATGCACTACCCGAAGTTCCTGCTGGCGAACGCGGCCGGCGGCATCGTCTGGGCCGGCGGCACCACCGCGGCCGTCTACTACCTCGGCGTGGTCGCCGAGGAGTGGCTCGGCCGGTTCTCCAAGTTCGGCCTGGTCGCCGCGATCGTCATCGGCGTCGTCGTCTTCTTCGTCATGAAGAAGCGCCTCGGCCGCCACCCCGTGGAACCCGTGGAAGAGGAAAAGCAGGAAGAGACGGCCGCCTAAACGGCGACCAGTTCCCGCTTGGGCGCGAGCCGGAGCGAGCCCAGCAGCACTCCCGCGATCACGACCACGGCGGCGCCCACCTCCAGCCAGGTCGGCCGCTCGCCCAGGAACACGAACGACGCCGTCAGCCCGACCACCGGCACCAGCAGCGAGAACGGCGACACCACGCCGGCCGGGTTGCGGCGCATCAACGTGGTCCACAGGCCCGATCCGACGACCGTGCCGATCAGCACCACGTAGGCCAGCCCGCCCAGCGCGGTCAGCCCGGTCGGCGTCCCGAGCGTCGCCAGCGAGCGCCACTGCGCGGCCGGGCCCTCCATGACCAGCGAAAGCGCGAACATCGGCAGCGGCGGCACCACCGACATCCACAGCGTGAAGTGCAGCGGGTTGTCCGGCTCGGCCTTGCGCGTGCTCAGGTTGCCGAACGCCCAGCTCAGCGCGGCCAGCAGGGTCAGGACCATCGGCAGCAGCGCCGCGTGCCCGGACCGCTGCCACGCGATCGCGGCCATCCCGGCCACCGCCAGCGCGATGCCGGCCAGCTGGTGCGGGGTGACGCGTTCGCGCAGGAACACCGCGCCGAGCAGCACCGTGAACGGCGCCGAAGCCTGCAGCACCAGCGACGCGAGCCCGGTCGGCATCCCGGTGTCCATCGCGATGAACAGGAACGCGAACTGCCCGGTGCCGAAGCCCAGCCCGTAGCCGAGCAGGTGCCGCACCTTCACCTTCGGCCACGGCACGAACAGGATCGTCGGGACGGCGATCACGGCGAACCGCAGCGCACCCGCGAACACCGGCGGGAACTGGCCGAGCGTGGCGTGGATGGCCAGGAAGTTGAGGCCCCAGAGGACGGCGACGAGCACGGCGAGCAAACGGTCACGAGCGGGCATACCCCCACTGTGTCAACGACGACCGTGAAGGACCAGCGAGAATATCTGCAGGGACCTTGTAGCAGTGCTTCAAGTACAGTGGCGGCGTGGATCTGGGCCGGCTGCGCACGCTGCGGGAGTTCGCCGACCGCGGGAGCGTGACGGCGGCCGCGCGGGCCCTGCACTGCACGCCGTCCGCCGTCTCGCAGCAGCTGCGCGCGCTGCAGGGCGAGGTCGGCCTGCCGCTCACCGAGCCGGCGGGCCGGGGCCTGCGGCTGACCGACGCGGGCCGGGCGCTGGTCGCCCGCGCCGACGAGGTGCTCGCCGCGCTCGAACGCGCGGAGTCCGAACTGGACACCTACCGCAGCGCGCCGCGCGGGCGGGTGCGGATCGCGATCTTCCAGTCGGCCGGGCTGATGCTGCTGCCGGGGCTGCTCTCGCGCGTCGCCGGGTACGACGGCCTGGAGGTGGACGTCCGGGACGTCGACATGACGCCGCCGGAGGTGCCCGGCCTGGTCGCGGACTACGACATCGTCGTGGCGCACCGCGACGAGCACGCGCCGGAGTTCGACTCCGGCCGCCTCGAGGTGGTGCCGCTGCTGCGCGAACCGCTCGACGTCGCGCTGCCGGCCGGGCACCGACTGGCGAGCCGGCGCCGGGTCGAGCTGGCCGAGCTGGCGGACGAACGCTGGATCGGCGTCGACCACGGCTTCCCGGTGGACGACGTGCTGCGCTCGCTGACCGTCCGCACCGGCGTGCGGCCGGTCGTCGTCCAGCGGATCAACGACTTCAGGATCACCGAGCGGCTGGTCGCGGCCGGCCACGGCATCGCGCTGTTGCCGCGGTACACGATGGACACCCGCCGCGGGAGCGGGCTGGTCGGGCGGCCGCTCGCCGGGATCCGCGCGGCCCGGCTGGTGGAGGCGGTGTGCCGCACCGGTGCGCGGCAGCGCCCGGCCGTGGCCAAGGTGATCGACGAACTGCGCGCGGAGATCGCCCAGCTCACCGCTTGAAGCCGCGCAGGTAGGCCAGCGCGATGCCGAGCGCGTCCTCCAGTGCCGTGAGGTCGTGCCGGATGTGGGCCAGCAGCAGTCCACCTTGGACGGACGTCATCGCCGCCTGCGCCAGCCGCGCCGGGTCGGCGTCCGGGTCGAGTTCTCCCTTGTCCTGCAACGTGCTCAGCCCACGCTCCAGGTGGGACTCCCACGCCCGGTAGGCCCGGTCGACCAGCGGCGCGAGCTTCGGGTTGTCGCCCACCTCGCCCGCGAGGTTGCCCAGCGGACAGGCGATCGGGCCGCCCGCGCGGCGGTGGACGTCCAGCAGCTGCTCTTTCCACGTTTCGAGGTCGGCCCAGGCGGCGAGCGTGAAGATCGCCGGCTGGTTGCCGAGGATCTGCTCGAGGTACCGGTCGATCACGGCTCCGACCAGCTGTTCCTTGTTCTTGAAGTAGTGGTACATCTGCGATTTCCCGGCCCCGCTCGCGGCGAGCACCTTGTCGACGCTCGTGCCCGCGACGCCGTCGACGTACATCAGCGCGGCCGCGGCGTCGACGATCGCGTCGCGGGTTCGCTTGCCGCGCGGGGTCGAAGCTGCTTGCGCCTCCATGTACTGAATAGTACAGTTCGGCTCACTGTACCGATCAGTACAACCAGCTAGGGGGATCCATGACGCTCGAAGCCGCCCTGACCGGGCTGAACGACACCCTCCGGGGTGCCCTGCCGCCGGAGCTCGCCGAAATCCTCGACGCGGACCGGCGCCGTGCCGCGACGGACTTCGCCGAGGTGGGCGACAAGATCGAGGACTTCACGCTGCCGGGGGCCGACGGCGTGCCGACGGGCTTGGCCGAGCTCGTGGCCGGCGGGGCCGCGGTGCTCGTGTTCTACCGCGGCCAGTGGTGCCCGTACTGCAACCTGACCCTGCGCACCTACCAGCAGGAACTGCTGCCCGAGCTGGAGAAGCGCGGCGCGACCCTCGCCGCGATCAGCCCGCAGAAGCCCGATGGGCCGGTGCCCGACCTGGCGTTTCCCGTGCTTTCGGACGTGGGCAGCACCGTGGGGCGGAGCCTCGGGTTGAGCTACCCGGTTTCCGACGTCGTGCGCGAGGCGATGAAGACGCTGGGTACGGACCTCGAGGAGGTCAACGGGAGCTGGGAGCTGGTCCACCCGGCCGTCGTCGTGGTCGGCCGCGACCGGGTGATCCGGTTCATCGACGTCCACCCGGATTTCGTCACGCGGACCGAACCGGCGGACATCCTCAAAGCGCTCTAGCCGACCGCTTCACGCCGTAGGTGAGCACCGAACCCAGGATCAGGGCCACGCCGAGGGAGAGCAGCAGGCTGATCCCGGGTTCGGTGACGATCCGGCCGCCGGCGTAGCCGAGGAAGGCCACGTACGACGTCCAGAGTGTGACGCCGACGGCCGAAGCGGCGAAGAACTCCGCCATCGGCCACCGGAGCGATCCGGCGAGGAGGGCGCCCAGCGTCCCACCCGACGGCAGCCAGCGGGCGGCCACCAGCACCGGCCGGGGGTGGCGCTGCAGCCGCCCGTCGAGCCAGCCGAGGCCGGCGGCGAACTTCCGCCGCCGGCTCAGCCGGTCCAGCGCCGCCCGGCCACCGAACCGGCCGAGGGCGTAGAGCGCCTGGTCGGACGCCAGGCACCCGGCACTCGCCACGGCGATCACCAGCGCCAGCGACGTCCCGCCCTGCGCCGCTTCGACGCCCATGCCGAGGATGGTCACCTCGGTGGGCAGCAGCGGCACGAGCGCGACGACGAACAGCACCAGCAGTCCCGCCGTCGATCCGTCCACACCTCCATTAACCGCCCGCTCGGGGCCGGGTACTCCCGATCACCGGGGACTCACAGCAACCCGACAGCTCGGCCACAGATTCGCGCCGAAACCATGCCAGGAGTTGTCATGGTTCGCCCGGACGCTGGGCCCATGAACGCACTTTCCGGAAAAGTCGCACTGGTGGCGGGCGGCACGCGCGGCGCGAGCCGGGCGATCGCCGTCGAACTCGGCCGCGCGGGCGCCTTCGTGTACGTGACCGGCCGGACGACCCGCGCCGGACGGTCCGAAGTGGACCGTCCGGAGACGATCGAGGAGACGGCCGAGCTGGTCGAGAAGGCGGGTGGCCAGGCGGAAGCGATCCGCGTCGACCACCTGGTGCCGGCCGAGGTCGAGGCGCTGGCCAAGCGGATCGACCGCCTCGACGTCCTGGTCGACGGCCTCTGGGGCGGTGACCAGCACCTCGGCTGGGGCAAGCCGGTGTGGGAGCACGACCTCGAGGCGGGGCTGCGGATGATCCGCCTCGGCATCGACGCACACCTGATCACCAGCCACTTCCTGTTCCCGCTGCTGATCGAGCAGCCGGGCGGGCTGGTCGTCGAGCTGACCGATGGCACGGCGGAGTACAACGCGAAGTACCGCGAAGGCACTTCGCTGCCGTTCTACGTCGCGAAGGCGTCGGCGCACCTGCTGGCGATCGGCGAGGCCGCCGAGCTGGCCGCGCACGGCGCGACCGCGGTGGCCTTCACGCCGGGGTACCTGCGGTCCGAGGCGATGCTGGAGGCCTACGGGGTGACGGAGGAGAACTGGCGTGACGCGTGCGAGCGCGTCCCCCACTTCGCGATCTCGGAGACGCCGACGTTCTGCGGGCGGACGGTGGCGGCGCTGGCCGCGGACCCGGACCGGCACCGGTGGACCGGGCAGACGGTGAACAGCGGGCAGCTGGCGAAGGAGTACGGCGTGGACGACGTCGACGGCAGCCGGCCGGACGGGTGGCGGTACATGACGGAGGTGGCCGACCGGGGAAAGCCCGCGGACACCACCGGCTACCGCTGAGCGTTGCGGGCGGCCAGTTCCGCGCCGATCGCGGCCAGCGCCGCCCGCAGCCCGGGCGGGTCCAGCACCTCCACCCCGGGACTCAACGCGACCAGCTGACCGAGGCCGATCTCGCCGTCTTCCAGCGCGAGCTCGGCCTCGGCCCAGCCGTCCGCACCCGGCGTCCCCAGTGAAACCACCGTGTCCGCGAGGTGCTCCCCGCCGAAAACCCGCCGCAGCTCCCGCACGGCTGTCCGGTCCAACCGCGCCCGGACCCGCACCGGCCGCGCCACCTGCTCGAACGCCGCTGACGACGACCGCCACCAGCGTGCCAGGTCGAAGTCCGGCGGCCGCTCGAACGCCTCGTCGAGCCGGTCCGCCGAGAGGATCCGCGACACCCGGTACGTCCGCAGCGCGCCATCCGGGACCACCCGGGCCACCAGGTACCAGACGCCCGCCTTCAGCACGAGCCCCAGCGGCTCGAGCTCCCGTGAAGCCACCTTGTCCCGGCGCCGGTAGGTGACCGAGACCCGCCGCTGCGACCACACCGCCTGCGCCACCGCCGCCAGGGACGGCGGCTCGTCCGGCGAGCCGAACCAGCCCGGCGCGTCCAGGTGGAACCGCCCGGCCACCAAGGCCGCGTGTTCCCGCAGCTCCGCAGGCATCCCCGCGGCCACTTTCGCCCGCGCCGCGCTGCTCGCCGTGTCCAGGCCGAGGCCCGCGAGCGCCGACGGCACCCCCAGCGCGAACAGCGCCACGGCCTCGCGCGCCGTCAGCCCGTCGAGCCCGGAGCGCCAGCCGTCGACCAGGCGGAAGCCGCCGTGGCGGCCCGGCTCCGTCCACAGCGGAACGCCCGCTTCACGCAGGGCCGCCAGGTCGCGGTGCATCGTCCGTTCCGAAACGCCCAGTTCGGAAGCGAGTTCGGCGGCGGTCGCGCTGCGGCGCCGTTGCAGCGTGAACAACAACGCGACCAGCCGCTCCGCCCTCACCGGTTGGCGCGGTTCACCGCCGAGACGACCGCGCGCAGCGACGCCGTGACGATCGACGGGTCGATGCCGATGCCCCAGAACACCCGGTCCGAGATCGCGCACTCGATGTACGACGCTGCGCGCGCGTCGTCGCCCGGGGAGAGCGTGTGCTCGTTGTAGTCCAGCAGGCGCAGGTCGTAGCCGACCGTCGACAGCGCGTCGAAGAACGCCGCGATCGGGCCATTGCCGCGGCCGGTGATCTCGTGCTCGTCACCCTCCACGCGGACCGTCGCGGTGATGTCGTACTCGCCGTCGCCGTTGTCGCGGACGTGCTGGCGGACCAGCTCCAGCGGCGTCTTCAGCTCCAGGTACTCGGCCGCGAAGGCGTTGTACATCGTCGTCGGGTCGACCTCGCCGCCCTCGGAGTCGGTGTAGCGCTGGATGACCTTCGAGAACTCGATCTGCAGCCGGCGCGGCAGGTCGAGCTGGTGCTCGGCCTTCATGATGTAGGCGACGCCGCCCTTGCCGGACTGCGAGTTCACCCGGATCACGGCCTCGTACGTGCGGCCGACGTCCTTCGGGTCGATCGGCAGGTACGGGACCTCCCACGGGAACTCGTCGACCGGTACGCCCGCCTTGTCCGCGGCGTCCTTCAGCGCGTCGAGGCCCTTGTTGATCGCGTCCTGGTGACTGCCCGAGAACGCGGTGAACACCAGGTCGCCGCCCCACGGCGAGCGCTCGCCCACCGGCAGCTGGTTGCAGTACTCGACCGTCCGCTTGATCTCGTCCATGTCGGAGAAGTCGATCTGCGGGTCGATGCCCTGGCTGTAGAGGTTCATGCCCAGCGCGACCAGGTCGACGTTGCCGGTGCGCTCGCCGTTGCCGAACAGGCAGCCCTCGATCCGGTCCGCGCCGGCCTGGTAGCCCAGCTCGGCGGCGGCGATGCCGGTGCCGCGGTCGTTGTGCGGGTGCAGCGACAGGATCACCGAGTCGCGGCGGGCCAGGTTCCGGCTCATCCACTCGATCGAGTCGGCGTAGACGTTCGGCGTCGCCATCTCGACGGTAGCCGGCAGGTTCAGGATCACCGGCTTCTCCGGCGTCGGCTGCCAGATCTCGGTGACGGCGTTGCAGACCTCGAGCGCGTAGGACAGCTCGGTGCCGGTGTAGGACTCCGGCGAGTACTGGAACCGGAAGTCGGTGTCGGGCTGCTTGGCGGCCAGCTCGACGACCATTTCCGCGGCCTGCGTCGCGATCTTCTTGATGCCTTCGCGCTCCTCGCGGAAGACCACGCGGCGCTGCAGGATCGACGTCGAGTTGTAGATGTGCACGATCGCGCGCGGCGCCCCTTCGAGCGACTGGAAGGTCCGCTCGATCAGCTCGGGACGGCACTGGGTCAGCACCTGGATGCTGACGTCGTCCGGGATCGCGTGGTCTTCGATGATCTCGCGGACGAAGTCGAAGTCCGTCTGCGACGCCGCCGGGAAGCCGACCTCGATCTCCTTGTAGCCCATGCGGACCAGCAGGTCGAAGAACTTGCGCTTGCGCGCCGGCGACATCGGGTCGATCAGGGCCTGGTTGCCGTCACGCAGGTCGACGGCGCACCACAGCGGCGCGCGCTCGATGCGCTTCTCGGGCCAGGTGCGGTCGGGCAGGTCGATGTTCTCGACCAGGTCGTACCAGGGGCGGTAGCGGTGCACCGGCATGGACGTGCCGCGCTGGGTGTTCCAGGCGGGCTGGCCGGCGGGCGCGGGACGCGAAGGTTTGCGGATCTTGCTCATGGGATTTGGGGTGTCTCCAGCTCGACGGGTGCGACCGGCACCACGAAGCCCCGCGACGGGGAGCCGGTCCGGTCAGGCCCCGTCGCGGCAGCGAAGCAGGAGAGCACGCGCCACGGCCCCACCATAACCACGGAACACTGCGTGAGGAAAGCCGGGCCGCGATGGAACTGTGACCCGGATGGTTACCTGCGGGTAGCAATCAGCCTGGTCCCATGCGAAACTGCGGGCATGGGTGAGCACGCAGAGTCGTCGGAGGAGACCCGCGTCTCCCGCCGCGCCGCCGTCGACTGGCGCCGGACCGGGGGCAAGGTGGCCTCGGTGGTGGCGTCGATCGTCCGCTGGGTCGGCTTGGTCTTCGCCGCGTTCCTGGTGATCCACGTGATCTTCACGGTCGGCTCGGCCAACCCGGACAACGGCATCGTGTCGTTCGTGAAGTCCTGGGCGGACAGCCTCGCGCTCGGCTTCAGCGACCTGTTCACGCCGAGTGACGAAAAGCTGCGCGTGCTGGTCAACTACGGCATCGCGGCCATCTTCTGGATGGTCGTGTCCGGGATCGTCGCCAAGGTCATCCGCCGTGTCGGCGGGGCGTCATAGCGCCGGCTTGCCCCACTGGCCGGTGAAGGCGAACTCCTCGAGCGGCAGCCGGGCCCGGTCCGCCTTCTCCCGTTCGATCCGCCAGTCCTCCTCCAGGACCTCCGGTGCCGCCGGCTTCCCGACGGCGATCGCGACCTTCGCGACGGCGTCCTCCGGCAGCGAGAACGCCGCCCGCGCGGCGTCCGGTGAGAACCCCGCCATCTGGTGCGCGATCAAGCCCAGCTCGACCGCCTGCAGCACGAGGTTCTCCGACGCCAGCCCGAGCCCGTACTCCGCATAGGGGACATCCCCCTTCTCGTTGGTCGTCACCATGACGCCGATCAGCAGCAGGCTCGCCCGGTGTGCCCAGGCCTGGTTGCCCGAGTTGAGCGTCGAGAGGATCGCGTCGAACGACGGCGTGCCGCGGACGCCCACCAGGTAGCGGGCCGGCTGGGTGTTGCCGAACGACGGCGCCCAGCGGGCCGCTTCGAGCAGCGCGCGTACCTGCTCGTGGGTGACGACGGCTGACTCGTCGTAGGCCCGCGGGCTCCACCGTTCCGCCATCAGGGTTGCGATCGGGACACTCGTCACAGCTGGTTTCCGCACGTTCTTCACCGTACCCAGGAGTGCGCTGCATCACTCGGGAGGAAGGGCTCCGCGCATTTCGTTGGTGTTGCGGAAGATTTACTTCCACGACACCCGCGGGACGAGTGAGCCCCACGTCAAGAGGGTGGCGGGCCGCCGAAGCCCCGGTAGGCTCCTGGTCAAATCATGGGACGCGGGGGCTCCTCGGTGCCCACCAGGGAGCCGCCCGGCCCGCGAGGAGGTTCGGGCGTGGCCCTCGTGGTCCAGAAGTACGGCGGATCGTCGCTGGAAAGTGCCGACCGGATCAAGCGCGTGGCGGAGCGGATCGTCGCGACGAAGAAGGCGGGCAACGACGTCGTCGTCGTCTGCTCGGCGATGGGTGACACCACCGACGAGCTGCTCGACCTGGCGCAGCAGGTGAACCCGGCGCCGCCGGAGCGGGAGATGGACATGCTGCTCACCGCCGGTGAGCGCATCTCGAACTCGCTGGTCGCGATGGCGATCGCGGCCCAGGGCGCCGAGGCGTGGTCGTTCACCGGTTCGCAGGCCGGCGTCGTCACGACGTCGGTGCACGGCAACGCGCGCATCATCGACGTCACCCCGAGCCGCGTCACCGAGGCCCTCGACCAGGGCTACATCGCGCTGGTCGCCGGCTTCCAGGGCGTCGCGCAGGACACCAAGGACATCACCACGCTGGGCCGCGGCGGCTCGGACACCACCGCCGTCGCGCTGGCCGCCGCGCTGAACGCCGACGTCTGCGAGATCTACTCCGATGTGGACGGTGTGTACACGGCCGACCCGCGGGTGGTGCCGGACGCGCGCAAGCTCGACACGGTCACCTACGAAGAGATGCTCGAGCTCGCCGCGAGCGGGTCGAAGATCCTGCACCTGCGGTCGGTCGAGTACGCGCGCCGCTACGGCGTCCCCATCCGAGTCCGTTCTTCCTACAGCGACAAGCCGGGCACGACGGTGACCGGTTCTATCGAGGAGATCCCCGTGGAACAAGCCCTGATCACCGGTGTGGCGCACGACCGCTCCGAAGCCAAGATCACGGTGACCGGGGTGCCGGACCACACCGGTGCCGCGGCCCGGATCTTCCGCGTGATCGCCGACGCCGAGATCGACATCGACATGGTGCTGCAGAACGTCTCCAGCACCGTCTCCGGCCGCACCGACATCACGTTCACGCTGTCGAAGGCCAACGGCGCCAAGGCCGTCAAGGAACTCGAGAAGGTCAAGGCGGAGATCGGCTTCGAGTCGGTCCTCTACGACGACCACGTCGGCAAGGTGTCGCTCGTCGGCGCCGGGATGCGCTCGCACCCGGGTGTCACGGCGACGTTCTGCGAAGCGCTGGCCGAGGCCGGCGTCAACATCGAAATCATCAACACCTCGGAGATCCGCATCTCGGTGCTGATCCGGGACGCGCAGCTCGACGACGCCGTGCGCGCGATCCACGAGGCGTTCGAACTCGGCGGCGACGAAGAAGCCGTCGTCTACGCGGGGAGTGGTCGCTGATGGCGGACGGGCTGCGGGTCGGGGTGGTCGGCGCGACCGGCCAGGTCGGTGCGGTGATGCGCAAGCTGCTGGCGGAGCGGGAGTTCCCGGTCGCCGAGCTGCGCTACTTCGCTTCGGCGCGCTCGGCGGGGTCGAAGCTCCCCTGGCGTGACACCGAAATCACGGTCGAGGACGCGTCGACGGCCGACCTGTCCGGTTTGGACATCGCGCTGTTCTCCGCGGGCGGCTCGACGTCGAAGGCGCAGGCGCCGCGGTTCGCCGCGGCCGGGGCCACGGTGATCGACAACTCCTCGGCGTTCCGGATGGACCCGGACGTGCCGCTGGTGGTCAGCGAGGTCAACCCCGAGGCGATCAAGGAAGCGCGCAAGGGGATCATCGCGAACCCCAACTGCACCACCATGGCCGCAATGCCGGTGCTGAAGCCGCTGCACGACGAGGCCGGGCTGGTCCGGCTCGTGGCGTCGACCTACCAGGCGGTGTCCGGCAGCGGGCTGGCCGGCGTCGACGAGCTCGCGGGCCAGGTGAAGGCGGCCGCCGAGCACGCTTCGCTGCTGACCCACGACGGGGCGGCGATCGAGTTCCCGAAGCCGGAGAAGTACGTCCGCCCGATCGCGTTCAACGTCCTCCCGATGGCCGGGTCCATTGTGGACGACGGCGAGCTGGAGACGGACGAGGAGAAGAAGTTCCGCAACGAGAGCCGCAAGATCCTGAGCATCCCGGGCCTCGGCGTCTCGTGCACGTGCGTGCGCGTGCCGGTGTTCTCGGGGCACTCGATCTCGGTGAACGCGGAGTTCGAGCGGCCGCTGTCGGTGGAGCGCGCGACGGAACTGCTGACCCACGCGGCGGGTGTCGAGCTGTCGGAGGTCCCGACCCCGCTCCAGGCGGCGGGCAACGACCCGAGCTACGTCGGCCGCATCCGCGTCGACCAGGGCGTCGAGGGCGGGCGCGGGCTGGCGCTGTTCATCTCGAACGACAACCTGCGCAAGGGCGCGGCGCTCAACGCCGTGCAGATCGCGGAGCTGGTGGCCCAGCAGCTGTAGACCACAGTGGACAGCTGAATAATCGCTTTTCGTTTGGCGGTGCCCGGGGGATCCTGGGCACCGCCAAACGCTTTCAAGGGGAGGAAACCATGTACACCGCTGTCGAGGGGGCCCGCGTCCCGATCCGGATGTGGGCGGATCCCGCGTCGGTCGAAGACCAGGCCATGCGGCAGCTGCACAACGTCGCGAACCTGCCGTGGGTGCACGGCGTCGCCGTGATGCCCGACGTCCACTACGGCAAGGGCGCCACCGTCGGCAGCGTCATCGCCATGCGCGACGCCGTCTCGCCGGCCGCCGTCGGGGTCGACATCGGGTGCGGGATGAGCGCCGTACGGACGTCGCTGACCGCCGCCGACCTGCCCGACGACCTCGGGAAGCTGCGCCGCCGGATCGAAAGCGCCGTCCCGGTCGGCTTCGGGCTGCACAAGACGCCGGTGAACCCGGCGAAGGTGCACGGCGTCGGCGGCTGGGACGCGTTCTGGAAGCAGTTCGGCGAGCTGCACACGGGCGTCCAGGACCTGCACGAGCGGGCCGCGCGGCAGATCGGGAGCCTCGGCGGCGGGAACCACTTCATCGAGGTCTGCCTCGAGCAGGGTGGCGCCGACGAGGGCCGGGTCTGGCTGATGCTGCACTCGGGTTCGCGCAACATCGGCAAGGAGCTGGCCGAGCGGCACATGGCCGTCGCGCGCAAGCTCCCGCACAACGCCGACCTGCCCGACCCGGACCTCGCGGTGTTCGTCGCGGGCACGCCGGAGATGCAGGCCTACCGGCGTGACCTGTTCTGGGCGCAGGACTACGCGGCGCGCAACCGGGCCACGATGGTCGCGCTGGTGAAGCAGGCGGTGCGCGACGAGCTCCCGCAGGTCGCTTTCGACGACGCGATCTCCTGCCACCACAACTACGTGGCCGAGGAGACCTACGACGGCGTCGAGCTGCTCGTCACCCGGAAGGGGGCGATCCGGGCGGGCTCGGGGGACCTCGGGATCATCCCGGGCAGCATGGGGACCGGTTCGTACATCGTCCGCGGGCTCGGCAACGAGTCGTCCTTCCAGTCGGCCTCGCACGGCGCCGGCCGCCGGATGTCGCGGAACAAGGCGAAGAAGCTCTTCACCGCGGACGACCTGGCGGCGCAGACGGCCGGCGTCGAATGCCGCAAGGACTCCGGCGTGGTCGACGAGATCCCGGCGGCGTACAAGGACATCGAAACGGTGATTCGCGCGCAGACGGACCTGGTCGAGGTCGTGGCGCACCTCAAGCAGGTGGTCTGCGTCAAGGGCTGACGGTACTTTGGCGCCATGACGAGGGGTGGAACGATCGCCGCGTTGCTGGCCGGAGCTGTACTGCTGCTGGGCGGGTGCGCCGAGGTCGGCAACGCGGTCGACCAGGGGAGCCGGACAGCGGACAAGGTCGCGGCGTGCACCGAGGCACTCGGGCTCGCCGACCTGAACCCGCTGGTCGACCCGGCCAGGTTCAAGGCACGCGCCGAGGACAAGGAGCGGCGGCTGCGCGAGCTCGCGGGTGACGTCCAGGACCAGGACGTCAAGAACGCGCTGCTCGGCATGGCCGACTCGTACGTCCAGGTGCAGAAGGAACGCATCGAGGACGCCGGCGTCGTCGCCGGGTGGGTGCAGCGCAACGTCAAGAAGCTCGACGCCCTTCGCGCCGCCTGCAGCTGACCCGTCCACCGCGGCCCGTCGTGAGTGGTAATTCGTTGGTATTAGGGAGGAAGAGCAAAACCAGGGGCCCGGCGCGGGGCGACGGGTGGGGGGTTGGGGTGGGGGGGTGGGTTGGGGTGTGTA
>NZ_JBSGAI010000016.1:0-191544 GCF_053600695.1 Amycolatopsis sp. NPDC005003
CCGTGCCGCTGACCTGGTCGTAGAGGTAGCCGTTGGCCGCGCCGTCGATCACGCGCGGCGCGCCGTACACCGGCAGCCAGTTGTCCCGCCGAGCCGCCGTCCCCGCCGCCGCCCGCGCCCCGTGCGGTCCCGCAGGACTCCCAGCCGCTGCCCCGGCCGGTGCCGCCGCCCCCGGCGCGGCCCGCCCCCGGCGGTGCCGAGTCCGGCCAGTACGCCCGCCCGGCCCCGCAGGAGTCCGGCAAGTTCGCCCGGCCGCCGCAGGATTCGGGCCAGTTCGCGCGCCCGCAGGAGTCCGCGCAGCTGCCGGTGCCGCCGCGCGCCGCGCCGCGCCGCCAGCCGCCGCCCCCGCCGTCGCAGCAACTGCCCGTGCCGCCGCCGCAGCCCTCCCAGCAGCTGCCGGTGCCGCCGCCGCAGCCGTCGCAGCAGCTGCCGGTGCCGCCGGCGGCCGAGGAGACCCGCGCGGCCGTCCCGCCGGTCCGGCGCCGCCCCGGCCCGCCGCAGCCGTCCCAGCAGTTGCCGGTGCCGCCGCCGCAGCCGTCGCAGCAGCTGCCGACGCCCCCGCCGCCGCCCGGCGGCCCACTCTCGGCCCGGCTCGACGGCCTCAACGGCACCCCGGACGCCGACATCGACGTCCCGCCGGGCCCGATGGCCAGCGGGTCGTTCGCGACCCCGCCCGCCGCGCCCGGCCGGCCGCGCCGCGCCCCGGCGCGCCGCCCGGAGCCGAAGCGCGAGGACCACACCGAGCAGTTCTCGGCGGTCCCGGACGACGAGCTGCCCGGCCCGCCCGTGCCGCCGAAGGGCAAGAAGCCCGAGCCGCCGGAACCGTCCTCGCCCGCGGGCCTGGCGAACTGGCGCAAGCGGCGGCAGAAGGAGCAGATGGAGGACACCGAGATCGGCGTCATGCCGGCGGTGCCCACCGACGCCCCGGACGACGGCTACCCCGAGGACGACTTCGAGCCCGACGGCTTCGCCCCGGAGAGCAGCGGCTACCAGGCCGCCTACGACGCGGGCCCGCCGACGGGCGCGTACCCGCCGCCGATGCCGTTCGCGCCCGGCGACCGGGCCTCGCGGGCGCCGATCCCGGACGACCTGGCGCCCTACGAGCGCGAGTTCGCCGACGACTACCCGGCGGACGGCCCGGACTTCGAGCAGGACGACTACGGCTACGAGCAGGGCGAAGGCTACGAAGACGACGAGTACGACGACGCGCCCGAGCCGGTCGCGGAGCCGGAGCCCGCGGCTTCGCCCGGCAAGCAGTGGCTGGCACTGGCCGGCCAGCTCGCGATGGGCGTCGTCGGCGGGGCCGCCGTCTGGCTCGGCTTCAACTGGCTCTGGGTGAACATCCCGGCCGCCGCGCTGGTCGCCGCGCTGCTGGTGGTCGTCGCGCTGGTCTGGATCGTGCGGAAGATCCGCCGCGCCGAAGACCTGCAGACCACGGTGCTGGCGGTGCTGGTGGGCCTGGTGGTGACGGTGTCGCCGGCGGCGCTGCTGCTCGTCGGCCGCTGACGCGCGCGCGGTGACGCGCGTCGCGTTGGCGGCCCGGCGGCGCCGCCCACGCGGGGTGACGAGGCAGGATGGCGCGCGTGACAGACGAGCAGCCGATCCCCGTCGGACTCAGCACGGCGTCGGTGTGGCCCCTCAGGGCGGGCACGGCCTTCGAGCTGGCCGCCGAGCTCGGCTACGACGGCGTCGAGGTGATGGTCTGGGCCGACCCGGTCAGCCAGGACGTCACCGCGCTGCGGCGGTGGTCGCGGCGCACCGGCGTGCCCGTGCTGTCGGTGCACTCGCCGTCGCTGCTGATCACCCAGCGGATCTGGTCGCCCGACCCGGCCGTCCGGCTGCGGATGTCGGTGGACGCCGCGCTCGAGCTCGGCGCGCGCACGGTGGTGGTGCACCCGCCGTTCCGCTGGCAGCGCCGGTACGGGGATGCGTTCGGCGATCTGGTCGACGAACTGGAGGAGTCGAGCGGCGTGGAAATCGCCGTCGAAAACATGTTCAAGGTCCGCCCGCCCGGTGGTTCCAAGAATTCGCGCGTGTCCGCGTTCCGGCCGTCGATCGATCCGACGGACGTCGGGTTCCGGCACTACACGCTCGACCTGTCCCACACAGCGGCAGCCGAGATGGACGCGCTGGCGCTGGCGCAGCGGATGGGCGACGGCCTCTCGCACGTCCATCTGGCCGATGGCACCGGCGTCCCGAAGGACGAACACCTGGTACCCGGACGCGGTGGCCAGCCCTGCGCCGAACTGCTCGAGAAGCTGGTCAGCAACGGTTTCGCCGGTCAGATCGTGCTGGAGATCAACACCCGGCACGCCGTCACCGCGGGCACGCGCGTCCGCGACCTGGCCGAGGCCTTGTTGTTCGCGCGGTTCCACCTCGGGCAATAACGGGCGGCGGGCATATCCACGCCCCAGTGCATTTCCGCCGGTTGAACCCGTAAAGTTCGGTCCGTGAACCCGTCGCTCTCATTGCTCGTCACCTCCCCGGATTCCCGAAATGGCGCGGACCGTTCGTGAGCGGAATGGACGGCACCGCCGTGTCCTTCGACACGGCGAGTGCGGCGCGGTCGCTGGGGGACGGCACCTTCACCGCGGTGCTGCGTGCGGAATGGGCCATCGGCTCGCACCCGCACGGGGGTTTCCTGCTCGCCCTGCTGGCGAGGGCGGCGATCGCCGCCCTGCACGAGCGCGGTGAGCCGCACGCGGAGCCGCTGGTCGTCAGCGCGGAGTTCCTGCACGCGCCCGCGCTCGGCCCGGTGCTGCTGCGCACGGACGTCCGCAAGGTCGGCCGCCGCGCGACGGTGGTCGAGGTCCGGCTGGAGCAGCGCGGCCGCAGCTGCGTCGAGGCCAGGGTGACGACGGGCCGGCTGCCGATGCGCCGCCCGGAGTGGACCGACGTGCCGTCGATGCCCGCCGAGCCGCCGCCCGGCGCGCCGGCGATGGCCGAGAGCACCGAGGGGCCGTTCAACCTGGCCAAGGGCTGCGAGGTCCGGCTGGATCCGGCGACCGCGGGGTTCCTCACCGGGCGCACCGGCGAGCCGCCCCGGGTGCGGCTGTGGGTCCGGCCGCGGCACAGCCTGGCCGACCCGTACTTTTCGCTGCTCGCCTCCGACGTGAACCCGCCGGTGGTGATGAACCTCGGGCGCATCGGCTGGGCGCCGACGGTCCAGCTGACGGCGTTGCTGCGGACGCGCCCGGCACCGGGCTGGCTGCGCGTGGTGGTCGAGTCTCGTTCGGTGCACGAGTCGTGGTTCGACTCCGACGCCACGGTGGTGGACGCGCAGGGGCGGCTCGTGTGCCAGGCCCGTCAGCTCGGCCTGGCCCCGGCTCCGGGCGGCTGAGCACGGGCCGGGTGTGCTCGGAGGGGCATCACGCGTGCTTGAAGCGGCATCACGCGTGATCGGCGGGGCATCACGGTCTCCGTCGCCCCGGCACCGCGGCGCCCGGCGGGGTTTGGCACGCTTGGCCCATGACGGTCATCGCGGTGCTGGGTGCGGGCAAGATCGGTGAGGCGTTGCTCTCGGGGCTGCTGCACGGCGGCCACGACGCCGGCGACCTCGTCTTCACCGAGCGGTACCCGGCGCGCGTCGAAGAGCTGACCGGCCGCTACGGCATCCGCGGCGTCGAGGTGGAGGAAGCCGCCAAGCAGGCCGACATCCTGGTGGTCGCCGTCAAGCCGCAGGACATCGAGCCCGTTCTCGACGAGCTCGCGCCGCTGCTCGGGCCGTCGTCACTCGTTGTTTCACTCTGTGCCGGGCTGCCCACCTCGCTGTACGAACGGCGGCTCGCCGAGGGTGTGCCGGTCGTCCGGGTCATGCCGAACACGCCGATGCTGGTCAACGAGGCCATGAGCGCCATCTCCGCGGGCCGGTACGCGACCGCCGAGCACCTCGCCGTGGTGCGGGACCTGCTTTCGCACGTCGGGCAGGTCGTGGAGGTGCCCGAGGCCCAGCAGGACGCCGTCACCGCGCTGTCCGGGTCCGGGCCCGCCTACTTCTTCTACCTGGTCGAGGCCATGATCGACGCCGGGATCCTGCTGGGCCTGCCGCGGGCGCTGGCCGGGCAGCTGATCATCCAGTCGGCCGTCGGGGCGGCGAAGATGCTCGCCGAATCCGACGAGCACCCCGTGCTGCTGCGCGAGGCCGTGACCTCGCCGGCCGGGACGACCATCAACGCCATCCGCGAACTCGAGAAGCACGGCGTCCGCGCCGCGTTGCTGGCCGCTATCGAGGCCGCGAAGGACCGTTCCGTGGAGCTCGGCAAGGCCCACGAGAGCTGACTCCCGGGCGCCCGATTTCCCCGGAAAGGACGATTCCCGGGGTCTTGCACGCGCGGGTGCTTGTGCGTTAGCGCTGGTAGGGGCCCATCTCGGTGACAGGCGTCGCATTAGTCCCACCAGTCCCGCTACTCTCGATAGAGCACGTGCGTGTCGATACCACAGGTGGGGAAGCCTCGTGGCGCGACACGTGTCGAAGGACGCGGTAAACATGTCGCCGAACAAGAAGGAGGATTTGCCCGCCGTCGGGCAGGTCCAGTTCCTGACGGTCGCCGAGGTCGCCACGCTGATGCGGGTCTCCAAGATGACCGTCTACCGTCTCGTGCACTCGGGTGAGCTGCCCGCCGTCAGGGTCGGCAAGTCCTTCCGGGTGCCGGAGAAAGCAGTGCACGAGTACCTGCAGGGTGCCTACTACGACGTGGGTTGAGCCGGTCTCCGGGCACGCCGTGGCCAGCGGCGCGCAGCGCTACGACGTGCCCGCCGACCGGCCCGTCACGGGTGACGGGTAACCTGGAAAACCGCTCGTGCCTGTGCGCTCCACCCGTTGGACGCTGCGCCGGGCAGCGTGACCGACGTCTAACTAAGGAGCGCCCATGGGCTCTGTGATCAAGAAGCGCCGCAAGCGCATGTCGAAGAAGAAGCACCGCAAGCTGCTTCGCCGTACGCGCGTCCAGCGTCGTAAGGCCGGCAAGTAAGCCTGCTGAGCGTGACCGTGGCCCGTCCAGTCTCTGGACGGGCCACGTCCATGTGGTGGGCAGTTTTCGCCCGGTCGAGTGAGGCGTTCGTCGCTTTCCGGGGAAACCGGCGTTAATAGCACGTGAGACGGGCCGGAGCTACCACTGAAGAGCGGTAACATCTCAAGGGCGTCCGCGCGATGCTTCCAGTGAGTGCAGGTTCGCGCGCCTCGGGTGACCGTCCACCCCCCACATGCCCTACGCCGCAGGGAGTCGCATGCCGTCGAACATCGTGCTCGTCACCGGGGTCGCCGGGGAACTGGGCGGGAAACTGCTCGCCCGGCTGGGCAACAACCCCGACTTCGAACGGGTCATCGGTGTCGACACGGTCCCGCCGGACAAGGCGGTCCTGCAGCGCATGGGCCACGCGGAGTTCGTCCGCGCGGATATCAGGAACCCGTTGATCGCCAAGGTGATCAGCACGGCCAAGGTGGACACGGTGGTGCACGCGTCCTGCACCGCGCACCCGGCGGGCCCGGGCCGCCGCACGGCGATCAAGGAAGTCAACGTCATCGGCACCATGCGGCTGCTGGCCGCCTGCCAGCGCTCCCCGCTGGTGCGGAAGCTGGTGGTCAAGTCGACGGCGGCCGTCTACGGCGCCGGCGCCCGCTCGCAGGCGGTGTTCACCGAGGACTCCGAGCTCATCCCGACGTCGACCAGCGGGTACGCCAAGGACGCCGTCGAGATGGAGGGGTACGTGCGGGGCCTGGTGCGCCGCCGCCCGGACATCACGACCACGCTGTTCCGCTTCGCCAACATCATCGGCCCCGAGACCGACACCGTCCTCGCGCGCTACTTCGCGCTGCCGGTGGTGCCGACGGTCTTCGGCTACGACGCGCGCATCCAGCTGCTGCACTCCTCGGACGCGTTGTCGGTGCTGGAACGGGCGACCCTGAACGACAAGCCCGGCGTGTTCAACGTCGGCGCGGAGGGGGTACTCACCCTCTCGCAGGCGATCCGGCGGGCCGGCCGGGTCGAGCTGCCGATGCCGCGGAGCGTGGTGCCGTCGGTCGGCAAGGTCCTGCGGGGCGCCCGCGTCGTGGACTTCTCCGCCGACCAGGTCCGGCTGCTGAACTTCGGCCGGGTCGTCGACATCGCCAAGCTGAAGCAGGAGTTCGGGTACACCCCGCGGTGGACCACGCGTGAGGCGTTCGACGACTACATCGTCGGACGCGGGCTCCGCCCGGTGCTCGACGGCGGCAAGCTGGCCGGCCTGGCCGGCAAGGTGCTCGTCGCCGCCGCGACGGGGCAGAGCCGATAAAGGGCTTTTCAGGGGTCCGGGTGGCGAAGCCCCCGGCCCGGAGCGAAGCTCCGGTTGTTACAGGCAGACCGCAGGACTTGGACGACTTCGGAAGCGAGGCGGGAACGGTGGGCGGTGCCGAGGCGCAGGTCATCCCCCTGCACGGACCGGGCCGGGAGAAGCCGGAAGCCGTGGAGGCCGAGCGCGACCTCCGTGAACAGGAGCAGGCGCCGGTCGTCGCCTTCCCCGGCGGTGCCGACCAGCCGGCACCGCAAGCGCCCCGGTCGGAAGAGTCACTGTCGGCCGCCGCGCGTTCGGCGCTCGGCTTCATCCGCGACCGGCTGACCGGCGACTACACCGTGGACGAGTTCGGTTTCGACGCCGAGCTGACCGAGGCGGTGTTCCTGCCGCCGCTGCGCGCGCTGTACAAGAAGTGGTTCCGCGTCGACACGTACGGCGTCGAGAACCTCCCGGCGGCCGGCGGCGCGCTGCTGGTGTCGAACCACTCGGGCACGATCCCGCTCGACTCCCTGATGACGGCGGTGGCGGTCCACGACGAGACCGGCGGCCGGCACCTGCGCGGGCTCGGCGCGGACCTGGTGTTCCAGGTGCCGCTGGTCGGGTCGTTCGCCCGCAAGTCCGGCCAGACGCTGGCCTGTCACGCGGACGCCGAGCGCCTGCTGCGCAAGGGCGAGCTGGTCGGGGTGTGGCCGGAGGGCTTCAAGGGCGTCGGCAAGCCGTTCGCTTCGCGCTACAAGCTGCAGCGCTTCGGCCGCGGCGGGTTCGTTTCGGCCGCGCTGAAGGCGGGCGTGCCGATCATCCCGGTGTCGGTGATCGGCGCCGAGGAGATCTACCCGAAGCTCGGCGACATCAAGGTGCTGGCGCGGATGCTCGGGCTGCCGTACTTCCCGGTGACGCCGTTCTTCCCGCACTTCGGCCTGCTGGGCGCGGTGCCGCTGCCGACCAAGTGGAGCATCGAGTTCGGTGCGCCGATCGCGACGGACTCCTACGGCCCGGACGCGGTCGACGACCCGATGCTGGTGTTCCAGCTGACCGACCAGGTCCGGGAGTCGATCCAGCAGACGCTGTACCAGCGGCTTTCGCAGCGGAAGTCGGTCTTCCGCGGCTGAGCTGTGTCCACCCGGCCGGGGCAGGTGCTCTATCCTCTCCGGGATGGCCACCGAGGACGCCCGGCCGTGGCACCCGGTAGTCCGCGCCCGTGCGGCGCTGGACGCGCTGGAGCGGCTCGTCGTGGGCATGGGCACCGCCGTGCTGGCGGTCGCTGCCTCGCTGTGGGTGCTCGGGACGGCCGTGCTCTGCCTGGCCGGCGTCGGCATCCTGCTGGTGCCCGCCGCCCTGCGCCTGGTGCGCACGGTCGCCGACCGGGAGCGGACGCGACTGGAGGTGCTCCGCCCGGCACCGGTGCCGCGGGAGGTGCGTGCCGCCCTCGCCCAGGACTCCGTCCGGCGCGAACTGGGCTGGCTCGTCTGCCACAGCACCTTGGGGCTGCTCCTCGGCCTGACCGCCCTGACCCTGGCCGTCGACGTCATGCACGACGCGTCGTTCCCGGTGTGGTGGTGGTTCGTCGCGCCCGACGACGCCACCACGGCCCAGCGGTTCTTCACGGCGACGGACTGGGGTGACGCCTTTCTGGTCTGCCTGTTCGGCGTCGCGACGCTGGTCGTCTCGGTGCTGGTCATGCCGCTGCTGGCCCGGTTGCAGGAGTGGCCGGGACTGCGGCTGCTGGCGCCCGCCCGCGGGACCGACCTCGCGCTGCGCATCGCCGAGCTGACCGCCACGCGCGCGGCGGCGCTGGACGCCCACGCCGTCGAACTGCGGCGGATCGAACGGTCGCTGCACGACGGGACGCAGAACCGGCTGGTCGCGGTGAACGTGCTGCTGGGTGCCGCGAGGCGGGCGCTGGCGCGGGATCCCGCCGCGGCGGACGAGATCCTCGGGCGCGCCCAGGACGCCGGCGAGCAGGCGCTCGCGGAACTACGCGGAGTGGTGCGCAGTATCCTCCCGCCGGTGCTGACCGAACGCAGCCTTCCCGACGCGCTCACCGCGCTGGCCGCCGACTGCCCGGTGACCTGCCGGATCGACGCCGACCTCGCCGGCAGTCCCGCCGTCTCGGTCCAGGTGACGGCCTACTTCGTCGTCGCCGAGGCGCTCACGAACGTCACCAGGCACAGCGGGGCGAGCGCCGCGACGGTCCGGCTCCGCGACGAGCCGGACCGGGTGCACGTGGAGGTCACCGACGACGGCCGCGGCGGGGCGGACGCGAACTCCGGGTCCGGGCTGACCGGCATCCGGCGCCGCGTCGAGGCCCACGACGGGACCTTCGCGTTGACCAGCCCGCCCGGCGGACCGACGACCCTGAGGGTGAGCCTGCCGTGCGGATCGTGATCGCCGAGGACGACCCGCTGCTGCGTGAGGGGGTCGCGATGCTGCTGCGCGCCGAGGGCGTCGACGTCCGAGCGGCGGTGGCCAACGCCGAGGACTTCCTGGCGGCGGTGGACGAACACGGGCCGGATCTGGCCATTGTGGACGTCCGCATGCCGCCGACGCACACCGACGAAGGGATCGTCGCGGCCGTCGAGGCTCGCCGCCGGCGGCCCGGGCTCGCGGTGCTCGTGCTGTCCGCGCACGTCGAGCAGGCGTTCGCCACCGAACTGTTCACCGGCGGTGGCGCCGGCCTCGGCTACCTGCTCAAGGAGCGGGTCGGCCGGGTGGAGGAGTTCCTCGAGGCCCTGCAGCGGGTCGCGGACGGCGGCACCGCGATCGACCCGGAGGTCGTCGCCCAGCTGCTGACGCGCAGCCGTCCGGACGACCGGCTCGAGCGGCTCAGCGCGCGCGAGCGCGAAGTGCTGGGACTCATGGCCGAAGGCCTGGGCAACGGCGCGATCGCCGAACGGCTCGTCGTCACCGACGGCGCCGTGCACAAGCACATCCGCAACATCTTCGCCAAGCTCGACCTCGCCCCCACCGACCGGGTGGACCGGCGGGTCACCGCGGTGCTGCACTACCTGCGGGGTCAGGCTTCGAGCCCGTGGGCTTTGGGCCGGTAGCCCAGCCGTCCCCGGGTCGCGACGAGCAGGACCAGCGACACCGCGGCCGAGGCGAGCAGGAACGCGTGGGTCGTGTCCCGGACCGACAGCGACGGGAACATCTCCGACCAGGCGAGCGAGAAGAAGTTGTTGACGCTGGTGTGCAGCAGCATGGCGAGCGGCAGGCTCTGGCCGGTGCGGTTGAACACCCAGGTCATGATGATGCTGAAGGTGACGCAGGTGGCGACGAACTCGATCGGCGTCAGCCAGGTGACGTCCGGCCAGCCACCCCACTGGCTGAAGAACAGCGGCAGGTGCCACAAACCCCAGAGCGGGCCGAGGATCAGCGTGCCGCCGAGCGGCCCGTAGCGCTGCTGGAGGCGGGGCAGGGCGAAGTCCCGCCAGCCGGGCTCTTCCGCGAGCCCGGTCGTGAGCATCTGCAGCACCAGGCCCGGCAGGTAGGCCACCAGCGTCGCCACGGCCGGGACGAGGGGGTTCTGCTCGGACAACGCCATCGTGGTGAGCGTGAGCAGCGCGGGCACGCTGAGCACGACGGCCACGTACCAGAACCAGTGGACCCGGAACTTGAACAGCCGCCCGGCCCAGCGGCGCAGGCCGGTCCGCCCGTCGGCGATCGCGGTGACGAGGAACGCCGCGCCGATCGGGCCGAGGTAGGCGCCCGGCAGGACGCCGGCGAACTGCGAGGTGCCGAGCAGCTCCGGGAACCGGAAGTGGAGGACGCCCAGTCCGTTCTCCGACAGGATGTACGGCGTCCAGGCGACCCAGCTCAGCAGGTTGGCCAGGACGAAGAACCAGGTGAGCGGATGTCTGCGAAGGCTGTCCCGCAGCCCGCCCCCGCCACCGGTCCGCTCTTCGATGTCCACTCGGGTCGCCACCGCGCTGCCCTCCGTCGAAGCTGCTTTTCCCATGGGAAAAGCACACCAGCCGGCGGCGGGCGGGTCATTCCCACGCGCACCCGAAGAGGAGGTAGCGCAGGCGCTACCGGCGGCGGTAGGCCATGCCGGCCGCCACGGCGCCGGCCAGTGCCCCGGCGCCCAGTACCGAAGGGACGCCGATCTTCGCCGCCTTCCGGCCGGTCCGGAAGTCGCGGATCTCCCAGCCGCGCGCCCGGGCCACGTCCCGGAGCCCGCCGTCCGGGTTGACCGCGACCGCGGTGCCCACCGCCGACAGCATCGGGATGTCGTTCGCCGAGTCCGAGTACGCCGTGCAGCGCTTGAGGTTCAGCCCCTCGCGGGAGGCCAGCGCCCGCACCGCGTGGGCCTTCGCGCGGCCGTGCAGCAGGTCGCCCACCAGGCGGCCGGTGTACACGCCGTCGCGCGTCTCCGCCACCGTGCCCAGCGCGCCGGTGAGGCCGAGCCGGCGCGAAATGATCGCCGCCAGCTCGATCGGCGTCGCCGTCACCAGCCAGACCCGCTGGCCCGCGTCCAGGTGCATCTGGGCCAGCGCGCGGGTGCCGGACCAGATCTTGTCCGCCATCAGCTCGTCGTAGATCTCTTCGCTGATCGACGTCAGCTCCGCCACCGTGCGGCCGGCCACAAAGGACAGTGCGCGCTCGCGGTGGGTCTTGATGTCCTCTTTGTTCTCGCGGCCGCCGAGCCGGAACTTGATCTGGCCCCAGACGAACCCGGCCAGATCCGCCGACGTGAAGAACTTCCGGGCCGCCAGGCCGCGGGCGAAGTAGAAGATCGACGCGCCCATCATCATCGTGTTGTCGACGTCGAAGAACGCGGCCGCGGTGAGGTCCGGCGGCGCAGGCGGGGCAGGGGGTTCGGAAAGGGCGTGCGCGGCCTCGGCCGACGCCTCGCCCGCCAGCTCGGCGAGCCGTTCGAGCTCCTGACTCTTGTCCTTGCCACGCCAAGCTGACACGTACACCGCCTCCACGTCTCCTTCGCACAGCGTAGCGAGCCGCCCACCGCGCCGTCGCAGGTGTGGGCGGGACCTCAGCCGATGATGATCGGCGGGAGACCCGGCAGGAGCGGCGGGATCGAAACCAGCGGCGGCGGGGACGTGGTGGTCGTCGGCGCCGGCGGCCGGGACGTCGTCGACGGCTGGCCGAACACCGGGGGCGGCGTCACCCCGCCGGTCGGGGCCGGGAGGCCCGGGGTCGCGGCGGCGTCGGACGGCGGCAGCTGCGTGCCCGTCGCCGCCGGCGATGTGCTGTCCGACGGCGAAGGCGCGACCGACGCCGTCGCCGACGTCGGCTGGCCGCCGGCGGCCGGGGCCGGGCGCTGGGTGCACTCGCCGGTCGCCGGGAGCGGACCCAGCTCGTCGGAGGTGCCGGTGGTGATCTGGTAGCAGTTCATCCGCGCCACCAGGCCGCTCGTGCGCTCCTGGACCTTGCCCAGCAGGTCCCGGACGTCGCCGAACACCGGCGCCGCGTCGGCCGGGAGCGGCTGCGCGGCCAGCCTCGCCGCCTGGTTGCGCGCCCACAGCCGGACGTCGGACAGCGCCTGCGTGCCGGCGCCGTCGCTGGTCGCCGCGGTGGACATCTGGGCGACGCCGGCCCGCAGGTCGGCGGCGAAGTCGTCGTACGCGGTCCGGTAGTCGGACGCGTTCGCGCCCTCGGCGGCGAGCTCGCCGAGCTCGGTGATCCGGTTGGTGGCGAACTCGAGGTGCTTGCGCGCCTTCTCCTGGTCACCGAACGTCAGGCCCAGCGCGGTCGACTCGCCGGCGCGCTTGACGCCGTACAGCGGGTCACCGGGCAATGCGGTGCGTGAGAGCACCAGCGTGAGCCCCGAGAGGACGAGGAAGAGGAAGAGCGCGGCGGCCACCAGGTCGGCGGTCCGCGGCCGCCACCTCCGACCCGGAGCGGTGGCCGCCGCCGTCTCCAGGCGGCCCGCGATCTCCGCGCGGATCCGCTGCCGCGTCTCCAGGTCCGGGGCGCCGGCCGCGCCGAGGTCGCGCAGGGCGCCGACGATCGCGAGCTCGTCGGCGAACTCGCCGTCGCGGCGCACCGGCGACGGTTCCAGGGCACGCGCGAACCGCTCGCTCTCGGCTCGCTCACGCGCAAACCTCACGGCGCTGCTCTCCATCCCGGGCCTCGGCCGGTCCACACACCGGTCTGCGTGGGGTAACGATCCAGAAGCCGCCAGGGTTACCGGTTTCGGCCGAAGACCGGAAAAGTTCGCGGGTTCAGCGCAATCCGGTGGGCAGAAGTTGTCCCAATCGGCGCACCGCGCGGTGCTGGAGCGCCTTGATCGCGCCTTCGTTGCGGTTCATGATCTCGGCCGTCTCGGCGACGGACAGGCCTTGGAGGAACCGCAGGACAATGCATTCGCGCTGGTCATCGCCCAGTTCCGCGACGCAGCGCAGCAGCTCGGCCCGGGTGGCGCGGCTGATCGCCTCCTGCTCGGGGCCCGCCTGGACGGCCGCGCCGACGCTGAACGGCGCCGAACCGGGCTCGGTGACCTCGTCGGTGACCACTTCGAGCTTGAACCGGCTCGACTTGACGTGGTCGAGCACGAGGTTGCGGGCGATGGTGACGAACCAGGCGCCGACGTCACGTCCCTGGTAGCTCACCGACGTGATGCGGCGCAGCGCGCGCAGGAACGTCTCGCTGGTGACGTCCTCGGCGAGGTCGCGGTCGCCGAGCCGGAACAGCACGTAGCGGTAGACGACGTCGACGTAGCGGTCGTAGAGCCGGCCGAAGGCGGACGAGTCGCCGTCCTGTGCGGCCCGCACCAGGTCCCAGGCCTCGGCCTTGGCCGCCTCGGCGCGCTCGTCGTCGGCCGCCTGCCTGCTCAGCGGCACGGCGGACGTCCGGCCGAAGACGCGCTCGGCGAACATGAAGACGGGCCCGCGGCTGACGGCGGTCGGGACGGTCATCGGGTGGCACCTCCGGCGGTGGCTTCGACCCAGCGGGCCACGGTATCCCCGGTGCCCCCACAACCCCCGGAACCCGGACGAGCAGGGATCGGCCGGCTCGCATGCCCCACGACCTCGTGGACAGGCAAGTTCCTCACGGCGACTCCCTCTCTCCGGTCGCGGCGGTGATCAACTCCACCGGCGCGACGCAGTGCAGCATACGTGTTGTTACCGCTAAGTAGGTAGTGGTTCCGGGGTTGCGCAGAGGGAACGCCCGCGGTCAGCACCCATGACGTCGCTTCAGATGACAGACTTGCAACGGTTCGCGCGGGACGAGGAGAGGCGGGTCGCGGGTGAGTGCTCCAGACGGGACGCAGCCGGGGGTCGGCGGGCTGCTCACACGGGCCGCGGCGACGTGGCCGGAGCACCCGGCCGTGCTCGAAACCGGCACCGGACGCGGCCTGAACTACCGCGAGGTCGACGCGGCCGCCCAGGCCCAGGCCCGCCGGTTGGCGGACGCCGGTGTCGCGCCCGGCGACCGGGTCGGGCTGCGGCTGCCGACGTCACTGGACTTCGTGGTCGCCTTCTTCGGCGCGCTGCGCGCGGGCGCGATCGTCGTGCCGCTGTCGCCGCAGGTGCCGCCGCCGGAGCTCGAAAAGCTGCTGGAGCACAGTGGCGCGAAGGTCGTCGTCCAACGCGATCCGGACGAGGACCTCCCGGACGGCGTGATCGGCCTCACACCCGCGGGTGACCCGGGTGAATTCGCCGACGCCGGCCGGGCCGGGGAGGACATCGCGGTCATTTCGTACACGTCCGGCACCACCGGGCCGCCGCGCGGGGTGATGCTGTCGCACCGCGCCCTGCTGGCGAACCTCGAGCAGATCAGCGCGGTCGAGGGCGTCCTGGACCACGACGACCGCGTGCTGATCACCATCCCGCTCTTCCACGTCTACGGCCTCGGGCCCGGCCTGCTGCACGCGACCGCGGTCGGGGCGACCGCGGTGCTCTCCGAGCGCTTCGAGGCGCAGCGGACGCTCGACGACTGCGCCGAGCACCGCGTCACCTCGATCACCGGCGTCCCGACGATGTACGGCGAGTTCGCCGCGTTCGGCGCCGACGAGCTCCGCCGCGGACTGGCCACCGTGCGGCGGATGACCTCGGGTGCCGCGCCGCTGCACCCCAAGGTGCTGACCGCGATCCGGGAGGCCGCCGGCCTCGACGTCTACGAGGGCTACGGCCTCACCGAATGCGCCCCGGTGGTGACGTCGACGCTGGTCACCGGCTACCCGAAGCCCGGCTCGGTCGGGCGGCCGCTGCCCGGCGTCGAGCTGCGGCTGGTCGACAGCGACGGCACCGACCCGGCCGTGCCGCTCGACCCGGACGACGTCGACGACGTCTTCGAGGCCGAGGGCGAGACCGGGCTGGTGTCGATCCGCGGCGCCAACCTCTTCTCCGGCTACTGGCCCGACGGCGACCACGGACCCGACGGCGAGGGCTGGTTCCGCACCGGCGACGTCGGCTACCTCGACACCGACGGCGACCTGCACCTGGTCGACCGGGCCAACGACCTGATCATCGTCAACGGCTTCAACGTCTTCCCGCGCGAGGTGGAGGCCGTGATCGACGAGCTGCCGGAGGTGGCCGAGGCCGCGGTCGTCGGCGTGGTCGACGAGCGCAGCGGCGAGGCGGTCAAGGCGGTCGTCGTGCCGTCGGCCGGGGCGGCACTGTCCGAGCAGCAGGTCGTCGACCACTGCGCGGCCCACCTGGCCGGCTACAAGGTGCCGCACCTGGTCGAATTCGCCGAGTCGCTGCCGCACTCGGCCACCGGGAAGCTGCGCCGCCTGCGGTTGCGGTAGGAAGAACGGCATGGCGCACGAAGTGACGGTGATGGGCCGGGACGGTTGCCACCTCTGCGAGGTCGCGGAGGCCGACGTCGCCCGGATCTGCGGTGAGCTCGGCGTCGCGTGGAAGGCCGAGGACGTCGACACCGACCCCGAGTGGCGCGCCGAGTACGGCGACCGCGTCCCGGTGATCCTGGTCGACGGCGCCGAGCACGGGTACTGGCGCGTCGAAGAGGACCGGCTGCGCCGGGCGCTGGCCTGAAGCCGTAACACGTCCGTAAGCGGTATCGGGCAGCCGCTTCACGCGCTCGCTCCGAAGATGGAGACGTGAGCACTCTGCAGGAAGCGCCGCCCGAAGCACCCCGGCGGCTTTCGCTGCCCGTCGCGACCCTCATCGGGCTCCTCGCGCTGGCCGCGGCCCTCGGCGTCGGGCACCTGGTCGCGGGCTTCGTCGGGTACACGGCGTCGCCGTTCATCGCGGTGGCGAACTACGTCGTCGACCACAGTCCGACGGCCATCGTGAAGTGGGCCGAGCGGACGCTGGGCACCTGGGACAAGCCGGTGCTCAAGATCGGGCTCGCCGTGGTGCTGGTCCTGTTCGCGCTGCTCGCCGGGCAGCTTTCGCGCCGGACGCCCCGGGCCGGTCAGGTGCTCGTCTTCGTCCTCGGCGCCGCCGGCGTCGCGGCCGTGTACGCGCGCAGCGACCTCGGGCAGGTTTCGCTGCTCGCGCCGGTCGCCGCCCTGGTCGCCGGCCTGGCGGTGTTCACCGTCCTGCACCGGATCGCGCTGCCGGTCGACGTCGTCGACGAGCGGGGCTTCGACCGCCGCAAGTTCCTGCGGGCCGGCGTCGGGGTGGCCGCGGGGTCGGGAATCGCGGCCGTCGTCGGCCAGGTGGCGGGGACCAGCTCGAACGCCGAGAACTCGCGGGCCGCCGTCGGGCCGCTCGTGCCCGCGCGCACCGCGCCGCCGCTGCCCGCGGACGCCGACTTCGCGAAGCTCGGCTCGCCGCCGTTCCTCACGCCGAACGCGGACTTCTACCGCATCGACACCGCCCTGGTCGTGCCGCAGATCCGCGCCGAGGACTGGCGCCTGAAGATCCACGGGATGGTCGACCGCCAGGTGACCTTCTCCTACGCCGACATCCGCAACCGGCCGCTGGTCGAACGCCGGGTGACGCTGACCTGCGTGTCCAACGAGGTCGGCGGGCCGCTGATCTCGAACGCGTCCTGGATCGGCGTCGACCTGGTGGACCTGCTGGAAGAGGCCGGGGTCCAGGCGGGTGCGGAGCAGATGTTCGCCACCAGCACCGACGGCTGGACGTGCGGCACGCCGGCGAACGTCGCCCTCGACCCGGCGCGCGGCGCGATGCTGGCGATCGGGATGAACGGCGAGCCGCTGCCGGTCGAGCACGGCTTCCCGGCCCGGATCGTCATCCCCGGCCTGTACGGGTACGTCTCGGCGACGAAGTGGGTCGAGTCGCTCGAATTCACCCGGTGGGACGCCCGGCAGGCGTACTGGCTGAGCCGCGGCTGGGCCGAGCAGGCGCCGATCAAGACCGAATCCCGGATCGACACGCCGAGCGGGTTCGCGGGCGTCACGGCGGGCAAGGTCCGGCTGGCCGGCACGGCGTGGGCGCAGCACACGGGCATCGCGAAGGTCGAGGTCCGGCTGGACCAGGGGGAGTGGCGGGAGGCGACCCTGTCGGCCGAGGTGAGCAAGGACACCTGGCGGATGTGGTGGATCGAACTCGACGTGCCGAAGGGGACGCACCAGGCGTCGGTGCGGGCGACCGATCAGGACGGCTACACGCAGACGGAGAACCGCGCGGACCCGGTCCCGGACGGCGCCACCGGCTGGCACTCGGTCACCCTCGACGCCCGCTGAGCCGCCGGCCGATCGGTCCGGCGGAGCCGTTCACCGCGGCTGGTGGCCCGCTCGCCGCGTCCCGCGGGCCGCGCCGCCGGGCGGCTTTCGATCACCGGGTGCCCGCCGCGAAACCGGAAGTGCCTGCCGGGCAAGGATTCTGACGCCGCGTCATGATCGTGTGGCCCGCGGAACCGCCTCCGACCAGTGACTTTGTGCGTGCGTTCACAAGTGGTCTACCGTAGGGCCATCGCCCGGGGCGGGCCGGTATCGAACCGGACACCGGGTCCTGGGTCAAGACACAGTTCCGAATGGCGATGGCCGCCAGACGTGCACAGCGGGCAGGAGAACTACGGCGTGGTGACACAGCGGGGGAGGCGCGACGCGGCGGACTCCCCGGGCCCGGCGCCCCGGCGGCCCCGCCGCCCGGCCGGCCCCGACGCCGACAACGCCCCCACCGCCGAAATGCCCGCGGTCCCCGCCGGTGAGCCCGGTCGCAACGGGGATGCCCCCGAGGCCGTCCGGGCGAAGTCCATCCCCGAGGCCGCCGTCGCGCGGCTGGCCGTCTACCTCCGGGTGCTGTCCGGAATGTCCGAACAGGGCGCGACGACCGTTTCGAGCGAAGAGCTCTCGCAGGCCGCCGGCGTGAATTCCGCCAAATTGCGCAAAGACCTCTCCTACTTGGGCTCCTACGGCACCCGCGGCGTCGGCTACGAGGTCGGCGTCCTGGTCAGCCAGATCGAGCGCATCCTCGGCCTGACCCGGCAGCACAAGGTCGCCGTGGTCGGGATCGGCAACCTGGGCCACGCGCTGGCCAACTACGGCGGCTTCCCGGGGCGCGGCTTCCCGGTCGAAGCGCTGTTCGACCTGGACCCGGACCTGATCGGCGTGCCGGTCGGCGGCCTCCCGGTGTCGCACATGGACGACATCCCGCGGATCTGCGCCGAGCGCGGCATCTCCATCGGCGTGATCGCCACCCCGCCCACCGCGGCGCAGTCGGTGTGTGACCGGCTGGTCGCGGGCGGTGTCCAGTGCATCCTGAACTTCGCTCCGGTCGTGTTGCAGGTTCCTGCTCACATCGAGGTCCGCAAAGTGGATTTGGCCGTCGAGCTGCAGATACTCTCGTTCCATGTGGCCCGCCGCGCGGACAGTGAAGCCTCGGCCGCCGGCAATCAGGGCAATTCCGGATTACCCGGCGCTGTTCACCCGTCCGAGAATGGGAACGGCAGGCGGAACGGCTCGGGTCCGGACGGCGGACGGGAAATGGTGGTGCGCTCATGAGCGAGCTTGCGAGTGAATCATTCGACACAGCGCTTGCCGCTCAGGCTACGCCGAGCGTCAGCGAGGTGTGCGCATGAGCGTCTTGGCGGTCGGTCTCTCGCATCGGAGTGCGGAGCTGAGCACGCTCGAACGCGTCGCGGTGCCCGCCCCCGAGATCGGCAAGGTGCTCGACGAGCTGCAGCAGGCCGAGCACGTCAGTGAGGTCATGCTGGTCTCGACCTGCAACCGGATCGAGGTCTACGCGGTCGTCGAGACCTTCCACGGCGGCCTCAACGACGTCTCCGAGGTGCTCGCCCGCCAGGCCGGGATGGCGCCCGCCGAGCTCTACGACAGCCTGTACGTCCACTACGCCGGTGCCGCCGTCGAGCACCTGTTCTCGGTCACCTCGGGCCTGGACTCCATGGTCGTCGGCGAGACGCAGATCCTCGGCCAGATCCGGTCCGCCTACGCCACCGCGCGCGAGGCCGGCACCGTCGGCCGCACGCTGCACGAACTCATCCAGACCACGCTGCGCGTCGGCAAGCGCGTGCACACCGAGACCGGGCTCGACCAGCTCGGCGCGTCGGTCGTCTCCGAAGCCCTCGCCGCGGCCGGGGACGTCGCCGGCAAGCACGCCGTCATCGTCGGCGCCGGCTCGATGGGCGCGCTGAGCGCGTCGCAGCTGCGCAAGGCCGGGATCGGCGAGATCACCGTGGCCAACCGCACCGACGCCCGCGCCCGCCGGCTCGCCGCGAACGTCACCGAGCAGGGCGTGCCCGCCCGCGCGGTCCCGCTGTCCGCTGTCGCCGACGCCGTTCGCAACGCCGACATCGTGATCTGCTGCACCGGCGCGCAGGACGCCGTCTTCGGACCGGACCAGGTGCTGCCGCGGCGCGGCCGGGACCTCGTCGTCTGCGACCTCGGCCTGCCGCGGGACGTCGACCCGGAGGTCGGCGAGCTGGCGGACGTGCGGGTGGTCGACCTGGCCACCATCCAGCGCCGGATGCGCGAGGCCGGGACGCCGACCACCGAGCGCCAGACCGCCAAGGCGACCGGGATCGTCCTCGACGAGGTCCGCGACTACCTCGCCGGGCAGCGCAGCGCCGAGGTGACGCCGACGGTGACCGCCCTGCGCCGCCGCGCGGCCGAGGTCGTCGACGCCGAGCTGCTGCGGCTGGACAACCGCCTGCCCGAGCTGGACGGCGCCGTCCGCGAAGAGGTCGGCCGCACGGTCCGCCGGGTGGTCGACAAGCTGCTCCACGCGCCGACGGTGCGGGTCAAGCAGCTGGCCGCCGAGACGGCCGACACCGACTACGCGAACGCGTTGCGAGAACTGTTCTGCCTCGACCCGCAGGCGCCCGCCGCGGTGGCGAGCCCGAAGCCCCCACCAGAGAAGAAGTAGCAGTGACCAGAGTCATTCGCATGGGTACGCGCGGTTCGAAGCTCGCGCTCGCCCAGACCGGGACCGTCGCCGACGCCCTGCGGGCCACCGGCGCCGAGGTCGAGATCGTCAAGGTGACCACGCCCGGTGACCAGTCCTCCGCGCCGATTCCCACGATCGGGGTCGGCGTCTTCACATCGGCGTTGCGGGAAGCGTTGCTGCGCAACGAGGTCGACGTCATCGTCCACTCGTACAAGGACCTGCCGACCGCCCCCGAACCGGGCATCACGCTGGCCGCCGTGCCGCCGCGCGAGGACCCGCGGGACGCGCTCGTCGCGCGCGACGGGCTGACGCTGGGTGAGCTGCTGCCCGGCTCGAAAGTGGGCACGGGCTCCCCGCGGCGCACCGCGCAGCTGCGCGCGCTGGGCCTCGGTTTGGAAATCGTGCCGATTCGCGGCAATATCGACACCCGCATGCGCAAGGTGTCCGACGGCGAGCTCGATGCCGTGGTGCTCGCGCGTGCCGGACTGGCCAGGATCGGCCGGGCCGAGGCGATCACCGAGACCCTCGACCCGATCCAGATGCTGCCCGCACCCGCGCAGGGTGCGCTGGCGGTGGAGTGCCGGGCCGCCGACGTGGACCTCGAGCAGCTGCTCCGGTCCACTTTGGACGACGAGGGCACGCGGGCCGCGGTGACGGCCGAGCGTTCCCTGCTGGCCGCGCTCGAGGCGGGGTGCAGCGCGCCGGTGGGTGCGCTCGCCGAGATCGTCGAAGATCTCGACGCCGAGGGCAAGGTCGTGGAACGGATCTCGCTGCGCGGCACCGCCGCCGCGGAAGGCGAGAACGGTGCGGTGGACATGGTCCGGGCCATCGCACTGGCCGACAAGGACCAGGCCGCCCAGCTGGGCAAGGACCTGGCCGCCGAGCTGCTGGACCTGGGCGCCGGAGCACTCTCCGGCCCCGCTCAGTAGCGCTCTCGCGAGCGCTTTCAAGACGTAGGAGACCTGCGGCCAGGCGATCGGGCACGGCCGCCGCAAGAGGAGAAACGCACAGATGACCCCCGCGCGAAAGACCACCGGGCGCGTAGCGTTCGTGGGCTCCGGCCCCGGCGACGCCGGCCTGCTCACGGTCCGTGCCCAGGAACTGCTCGCCAAGGCCGAGGTCGTGGTGACCGACCCCGACGTGCCGCAGGCCGTGCTGGCCATGGCGGCCGAGGGCGCCGAGGTGCGGCCCGCCGTCGGCGAGGCCGCCGAGGTCGCCAAGGACCTCACCACCGAGGCCAAGGCCGGCCGGCTGGTGCTGCGCCTGGTCGCGGGCGACCCGCTGACCACCCCGGCCGTGGTGGCCGAGGTCCAGGCGGTCGCGCGCACGAGCGCCGTGTTCGACGTCATCCCGGGCGTCTCCCCGGCCGCGGCCGTCCCGGCGTACGCGGGCGTCGCGCTGGGCGGCACGCACACCGAGGTCGACGTCCGCGGCGACGTCGACTGGGCGGCACTGGCCGCCGCGCCCGGCCCGCTGGTGCTGCACGCGACGTCGGCGCACCTGGCCGAGGCCGCTTCGGCGCTGACCGGCAACGGCGTTCCGGCGTCGACCCCGGTCGCGGTCACCGCGAACGGCACGATCAACACCCAGCGCACCCTCGACACCACGCTCGAGAAGGTCGCGAACGACGCGGGCGAGCTCGTCGGGCCGCTGATCGTCACGATCGGCCAGGCCGCCGGGCAGCGCTCGAAGCTGTCGTGGTGGGAGTCGCGCGCGCTGTACGGCTGGAAGGTCCTGGTGCCGCGCACCAAGGAGCAGGCCGGCGAGATGGCCGAGCGGCTGCGCGGTCACGGCGCGACGTCGCACGAGGTGCCGACCATCTCGGTCGAGCCGCCCCGCAGCCCGGCGCAGATGGAGCGCTCGGTCAAGGGCCTGGTCGACGGCCGCTACCAGTGGATCGTCTTCACCTCTACCAACGCGGTCCGCGCGGTGTGGGAGAAGTTCGAGGAGTTCGGGCTCGACGCTCGTGCGTTCTCCGGCGTGAAGATCGCCTGCGTGGGCGAGTCGACGGCGGCGAAGGTGCGCTCGTTCGGCATCATCCCGGAGCTGGTCCCGTCCGGTGAGCAGTCTTCGGAAGGGCTCCTGGCGGAGTTCCCGCCGTACGACGACGTGCTCGACCCGGTCGACCGCGTGCTGCTGCCGCGGGCGGACATCGCCACCGAGACGCTGTCGGCCGGCCTGCGCGAGCGCGGCTGGGAGATCGACGACGTGACGGCCTACCGGACCGTCCGGGCGGCGCCGCCGCCCGCCGAGACCCGCGAGATGATCAAGACCGGCGGGTTCGACGCGGTCTGCTTCACCTCGTCCTCGACCGTGCGGAACCTGGTCGGCATCGCCGGCAAGCCGCACACCCGCACGCTGGTCGCGTGCATCGGCCCGAAGACCGCGGAGACCGCCGTGGAGTTCGGGCTGCGGGTCGACGTCCAGCCGGAGAAGGCGGACGTGCCGCACCTGGTGGACGCGCTGGCCGAGCACGCGGCCCGGCTGCGCGCCGAGGGTGCGCTGCCGCCGCCGCGCAAGGCGAAGCGGGCCCGCCGCTCCTGAGGTTCTTCACGACGAAGGCCGTCCCGGTTCGCCGGGGCGGCCTTCGTCCGGTTCGGCGGGGGTGGTCGGAGGCCGCGCGTTCGGCGATCCGGGAGGACCGCTGAGCACCCTTGCGGAACTCCGGCAAAAGGAGCGGGAGTAACTTGGTAAGGGTGTTCCCCGAGCATCGTCCCCGCAGGCTTCGCACCACCCCGGCCATGCGCAGGCTGGTGGGCGAAACGACGCTGCGGCCACGCCAGCTGATCCTCCCGATGTTCGTCGCCGAAGGGATCGACGCGCCGCGGCCGATCGCGAGCATGCCCGGCGTCGTCCAGCACACCCGCGACACGCTGCGGAAGGCCGCCGTCGACGCGGTCAACGCCGGGGTCGGCGGGCTGATGCTGTTCGGCATCCCGGCCACGCGTGACGCCGAGGGCTCCGGAGCCGTCGACGAAAACGGCATCCTCAACGTCGCCCTGCGCGACCTGCGCCACGAGCTCGGTGACGCCACCGTGCTGATGGCCGACACGTGCCTCGACGAGTTCACCGACCACGGCCACTGCGGCGTCCTGGACGCCGACGGCGCGGTCGACAACGACGCCACCCTGCGGATCTACGCCCAGATGGCGATCGCGCAGTACGAAGCCGGGGCGCACGTGCTCGGCCCGTCCGGGATGATGGACGGCCAGATCGGCGTCATCCGCCGGGCGCTCGACGAGGTCGGGCACAAGGACGCGGCGATCCTCGCCTACTCCGCGAAGTACGCCAGCGCGTTCTACGGCCCCTTCCGCGAGGCGGTCGACTCGCAGCTCAAGGGCGACCGCAAGACCTACCAGCAGGACCCGGGCAACGGCCGCGAGGCGCTGCGCGAAATCGAGCTGGACCTCGCCGAAGGCGCGGACATGATCATGGTCAAGCCTGCGCTGGCCTACCTGGACGTCATCAAGGCGGCGGCGGACATCTCCCCGGTGCCGGTGGCGGCGTACAACATCTCGGGCGAGTACGCGATGGTCGAGGCCGCCGCGGCGAACGGCTGGCTCGACCGCGAGCGGACCGTCCTCGAGGTGCTGACGTCGATCCGCCGCGCGGGTGCGGACATGATCCTCACCTACTGGGCCGCCGAAGCCGCTGCCTGGCTGGACTGACCGGCTAGAGTCCTCGCGTGGAAGACAAAGAGGACCTCTCGGGTCTGACCGACGACGAACGGCGCAAGCAGGGCCGGTCGCCCGATCCGGTGCTCCCCGGTGAGAAGGCGCCCAAGGCGACCCCGCCGCGGCCGGTGGCCGTGTCGTTCTGGCTGTGGCTGGCCGGGGGCGTGGTGCTGATCCTCGGGTACGTCCAGTTGCTGGCCGGCAAGTCCGCGGTCATCGACCGGTACATCGAGGGCACCAAGGACCCGAAGATCACCCCGCAGATGATCGCGGACGGCGTCACGGCGATGCTGTGGTTCCTCCTGGTCGGGTCGATCGTGTTCACGCTGCTGTTCCTGCTGTTCGCGTACAAGGCCCGCGAAGGCACCCGCTCGGCCCGGACGGTGCTCACCGTGCTGCCGATCGTGATGGTGCTGCTGATCTTCACCTTCGCGCCGGTGCTGACCTACCTGACGCTGGTCGCGGTGCTGCTGTTCGTGATCGCGCTGGTGCTGCTGTACCTGCCTTCGGTGAGCGGCTACTTCCCCAAGGTCGGCAAGAAGCCGTGAGGCTCTACGCCGAGTCCGGCGTGAGCTGGGCGGCGATCGGCTGGGGCCCGGCGTTCGCGCTGGTGGGCGCGCTGGCGGAGCTGGTCACCGGCGGCCCGGTGCACGTGGTGGGCTGGCTGATGGTCGGGATCGCGCTGTGCGTGATCACGATGCCGTGGGTGTACGCCCGCCGCCGGTTCCTGTCGCTGGAGGTGACCACCGAGCGGCTGCGGCAGGGCCGGGAGCAGGTGCCGGCCGCGCAGATCGCCGAGGTGGCGGACGTCGGGACGCCGGTCGGCGCGCGGGTGCTGGGCGGCGGCTGGTCGGTGCCGCGGAAGTACGATTCGTTGCCGTTGAAGCTGGCCGACGGCACGGTGGTGCTCGCCTGGGCGAAGGACGTCGAGGCCCTGCGGGACGCGCTGGACCGGCTCGTCCGGGCGACCCCGCGCGAAGCATGAGAAAATCGGTACCGTGATCGACCTTCCGCAGCCCACCGGCGCCGAGCTCTGGCCGCCGGAAGAACCCGGCCCGCAGGCGAGGCTGCACAAGCCGTGGCGGACGCTGGTCGCCGTCGTGGAGGTGCTGCTCGCCGGGCTCGCCGGCTGGGTGGCCTTCCTGTGCTGGCACGACAGCGTCGCCACCGTCGTCACCCGGACCGACGACGGCGCCGTGCTCGAGTCGCACCGGTACTTCGGCGGGCTGCTCGCCGCCGCCATCGGGCTCGGCACCGTGGCCGCGTTGCTGCTGGTCGACGCGGTGCGTCAGCTGTCGCTCGCCATCCGTGCGCGCGGCCCCAAGCCCAAGGCCTGATACACAGCTCGCGCACAGGCAACGAACAGTCCATTGCTAAGCAGCGGCACCAAAGTTGCCGCATGACGCGCGTGCGTGCCTCGAAGGCATGGGTGATCAACGGAGCTCTGGTCGTACTGCTGGCCGGGGCGGGATTCGGGATATACCAGGCATTCAGCCCGGAACCGAGCTCGGCGCAGGCGCAGTCGCGCAGCACCCCGGTGCGCCGGGCGACGGTCACCGAGACCGTCTCGGCCGCCGGGACCCTCGCCAGCAGCTACACCGGCGCGGCGAACTTCGCGACGGCCGGCAAGGTCACCGCGATCGACGTCAAGGTCGGTGACGTCGTCAGCGCCGGGCAGAAGCTCGCCACTGTCGACAGCACACAGGCGTCGAAGCAGCTCCAAGTCGCGAAGGCGAACCTCGTCGTCGCCCAGAACGGCCTCGACACCGCCGAGACGGCCGAGGCCACCCCGGCCACCGGGCCGAACGCCCAGAACGCCCAGACGACCGCGGCCAACAACGTCGCTTCGGCGCAGGCGAAGGTCGACCAGGCCCAGCTCGACGTCCAGACCGCGCAGCAGGCGCTCGACAACACCGTGCTGTACGCGCCCGGCGCCGGCACGGTCACCGCGATCAACGGCACCGTCGGGCAGCAGTCCTCGAGCGGCTCCTCGGCCACCAGCCAGTCGTCGAGCAGCAGCGGCAGCGGCCAGGGCGGGCAGGGCTCGTCGTCGAACTCCAGCTCGGCCGCGTCCTCCTCGTCCGGAAGCAGCGGGTTCATCACCATCACGAACCTGAGCGGCCTGGTCGTCAACACCTCGGTCGCCGAAATCGACGTCAGCAAGGTCAAGGCCGGCCAGAAGGCCACGGTGACGCTCAACGCGCTGCCGGACAAGCCGATCCAGGCCACCGTGTCGAGCGTCAACCTGACCCCGACCACCAGCGGCAGCGTCGTCTCCTACGGCGCGCAGCTCGCCCTGACCAGCCCGCCGGACGGGCTCCGGCCCGGCCAGTCGGCCAGCGTCGTGATCACCGTCGCCGAAGCGGACGACGTGATGAGCGTGCCGGCCGCGGCGGTGCAGACCGTCGGCAGCACCAACCTCGTCACCGTGCAGGAAAACGGGCAGAACGTCACGCGCCAGGTGCAGGTCGGGCTGCGTGGCGAGTCGACGGTCCAGATCACCTCCGGGCTGACCGAGGGTGAGAACGTCGTGCTCACCGGCACCGCGACGACTCCGACGACCGGCGGCACCGGGCGCACGGGCGGCGGCACCGGCGGGTTCCCCGGTGGCGGGACCGGCGGGTTCCCGGGCGGCGGCCAGCGCGGCACCGGCGCCGGCGGCGGGTTCGGCGGCCGCGGATGAACCCGGTGATCGCGGTCTCCGGGCTGCGCAAGACCTACGGGGCCGGCGAGACGGCGGTGCACGCGCTGCGCGGCGTCGACCTCACCGTGTGGCCCGGCGAGTACGTCGCCATCATGGGCGCGTCCGGCTCGGGGAAGTCGACGCTGCTGAACATGCTCGGCTGCCTCGACGTGCCGACGTCCGGCCGCTACCTGCTCGACGGGTTCGGCGTCGGGAAGCTGAACGAACGGCAATTGGCGTTGCTGCGCAACCGGAAGATCGGCTTCATCTTCCAGTCGTTCAACCTGGTGCCCCGGACCTCCGCTTTGTCCAATGTGGAACTCCCGTTGGTCTACAGTGGACTTCGAAGGTCCGAACGGCGACGGCGGGCGCTCGCGGCGCTGGAAATGGTCGGGCTGTCCGAACGGGCCAAGCACCTGCCGAGCGAGCTCTCCGGCGGCCAGATCCAGCGCGTCGCGGTGGCGCGGGCGCTGGTCACCGGCCCGGCGATGCTGCTGGCCGACGAGCCGACCGGCAACCTCGACCGGCGCAGCACCGAGGACGTCCTCGGTGTGTTCGACCGGCTCAACTCCCTCGGCCGCACCATCGTCGTCATCACCCACGAAGACGAGGTCGCCGAGCACGCGCACCGCGTCGTCCGGGTCGACGACGGGCTCATCGTGTCGGACGAAGTGACGCGCACGACCGGCACCGTGGGGGCGGTCTCGTGAACCTGCTCGAAATCCTGCGGTTCGCCGTGCGCGGGCTCACCGCGAACAAGCTGCGCTCGGCCCTGACCACGCTCGGCATCACCATCGGCGTGGCCGCGGTGATCCTGCTGGTCGCGGTGGGCAACGGCGCGTCGGCGGCGATCGCCGCCAGCATCCAGGGCCTCGGCACCAACGTCGTCAACGTCTCCCCGGCGCGAGGCGGCGGCCAGGGCGCGGCCGCGCGGCCGCTGACCGTGCAGGACGCGCACGCGCTCGTCGACCCCGTCGGCGCCCCGGACGTCAAGGCCGCCTCGCCGGTGGTCAACACGACGGCGACCGCGACCTACGGGCAGACGTCCTACGACATCTCCAGCGTCGCCGGCACCGAACCGGCGTACTTCACCACGACCAACCGCGAGATAGCCCAGGGCCAGCTGTTCACCAGCGAGGACGTCACGGCCGCGCGGAAGGTCGTCGTGCTCGGCCCGACGACGGCGGAGTCGATCTTCGGCACCACCGACCCGGTGGGCAAGAACGTCCTGCTCAACAGCATCCAGTTCACCGTGATCGGGGTGCTGCAGGCCAAGGGCAGCACCGGCCTCCAGAACGCCGACGACGTCGCCATCGCGCCGATTTCGGCGGTCCAGAACTCCCTCGCCGGGTACGGCAGCCTCAGCCAGATCGCCGTCCAGGCCACCAGCGCCGACTCCGTCTCGCTGGCCCAGTCCGAGATCACCGCGATCCTCAACGCCCGCCACGGCATCCGGCTCGGCGGCACCCCGGACTACCAGATCCAGAACTCCGAGCAGCTGCTCGCGACCCGGACGTCGGCGACCGAGACGTTCACCGTGCTGCTGGGTGCGGTCGCCGCCATCTCGCTGCTCGTCGGCGGCATCGGCGTCACCAACATCATGCTCGTCACGGTCACCGAGCGGATCCGCGAAATCGGCATCCGCAAGGCCATCGGCGCCCCGCGCTCGGCCATCCTCGGCCAGTTCCTCGCCGAAGCGACCATGCTCAGCCTGTTCGGCGGGCTGCTCGGCGTCGCGATCGGGGTGATCGGCAGCCGGTTCACCATCTCCGGGATCAAACCCGTCGTGGTGCCCTCGTCGATCCTGCTCGCCTTCGCGGTGTCCGCCCTGATCGGGCTGTTCTTCGGCAGCTTCCCGGCGAACCGGGCCGCCAAGCTGAGGCCCATCGAGGCCCTGCGTCACGAATAAGGAGTTTCGATGTCTTCGTCCACCACGACCCCGCCGAACGCGGAGGACGTCATCGCCAGCCCTGCGGTCGGCGGCGACCTGAACGCCGAAATGCGCCGGGCCGCGAAGCCGTTTTCGCGCACGACGCTGGTACTGGCCGGGCTCGTCGTGTTCGCGATCGCGTTCGGCGGCGGCGCCTGGACGCACGCGGCGTTCGGTTCGTCCACCCCGGCCCGGCAGACCGGCGGCACGCAGGGCCGGGCCCAGGGCGGGACCGGTCAAACCGGCGGGACCGGCCAGCAGGGCGGCGGGTTCCGCGGCGCGGGCGGCCGCGGCACCACGGGCACGGTCGACCGCGTCGACGGCACCACGGTGTACGTCAAGACCGCGCAGGGCACCGACGTCAAGGTGTCCACATCGGACGACACCACGGTCGGGGTCACGCAGCAGGGCAAGCTGTCGGACCTCAAGCCGGGTGCGACGGTCGTCGTCCAGGGCCAGGCGGGCAGCGACGGGACGGTGGCCGCGCAGGCCATCACGCAGCAGGCCGGCCGCTAGTTGAGGACGATGATCGCGGTGTTGAGCGCCGTCGCGTAGAGGATCCAGGCGAGGTAGGGCACCAGGAGCGCGGCGGCGGCCTTCGACCGGCGGCCGAACAGGACGATCGTCACGGCCACGACGACGTCCAGCAGCAGGATGTCGGCCAGCGCCACCCTGGCCGCGCCGCTCTCGAAGAACAGCGGCGTCCAGAGCAGGTTGAACAGCAGGCCGATGCCGTAGGCGGCGAACCCGCGCGTCTCGCCGTCCGTCCGCCAGTACAGCCAGCCGGCCACCGCGATGGTGACGTACAGCACCGTCCACACCGGACCGAACAGGGACGCGGGCGGCGCCCACGGCGGCTGCTCGAGCCGCGCGTAGACCTCGCGCGCCGACGTTGCGGCCAGGCCGCCGACCACGGCCACCACGGCGACGACGCCCAGGAACCCGGCCAGCATCAGCCACTGGTTGCGGTGCTGGGCGCGTTCGGTCACCGGCTGTCCCCTCCCGGGCGGCTGACCGCCATCTTAGGCGGGTTTGGGAGTATGGACCGGTGAGCACTGGAACCGAGCAGTCCAAGGCATGGTTCGACCGCGCGAAGACGGCCATCCCGGGCGGGGTGAACTCGCCGGTCCGGGCCTTCAACTCGGTGGGCGGCACCCCGCGGTTCATGGTCCGCGGCGAAGGCCCGCACCTGTGGGACGCCGACGGCAACCGCTACGTCGACCTGGTGTCGTCCTGGGGCCCGATGATCCTGGGCCACGCGCACCCGGCGGTCGTCGAGGCGGCGCGCACGGCGGCGACGTCGGGGCTCTCGTTCGGCACGCCGACGATCGGCGAGGTCGAGCTGGCCGAGGAGATCATCGGCCGGGTCGGGCCGGTCGAGCGGGTCCGGCTGGTCAACTCGGGCACCGAGGCCACGATGAGCGCGATCCGGCTGGCCAGGGGGTTCACCGGCCGGTCGAAGATCGTGAAGTTCGCCGGGTGTTACCACGGTCACGTCGACGCGCTGCTCGCCCAGGCCGGCTCCGGCGTCGCCACGCTCGGGCTGCCGACGTCGCCGGGTGTCACCGGCGCGCAGGCCGCGGACACGCTGGTGCTGCCCTACAACGACCTCGACGCGGTCCGGAAATCCTTTGTGGACAACCCGGGGGAGATCGCCGCGGTGATCACCGAGGCGGCGGCCGGGAACATGGGCGCGGTCGCCCCGGTGGACGGCTTCAACGCCGGGCTGCGTGAGATCGCCCACGAGCACGGCGCGCTGCTGATCATGGACGAGGTGATGACCGGGTTCCGCGTCTCGCACGCGGGCTGGTTCGGCCTCGACGGCGTGGCCGGCGACCTCTACACGTTCGGCAAAGTGATGTCCGGCGGCCTGCCGGCGGCGGCCTTCGGCGGCCGCGCCGACGTGATGGCCAAGCTCGCCCCGGGCGGGCCGGTCTACCAGGCCGGGACGCTCTCCGGGAACCCGGTCGCGGTGGCCACGGGCCTGGCGACGCTGCGCGCGGCCGACCACTCCGTGTACGCGGCTCTCGACGCGAACGCGAAGCGCCTCGGCAACCTCTTCCGCGCCGCACTGAGCGAAGCCGGGGTTGCGCACAACGTCCAATACGCGGGCAACCTGGTGAGCGTGTTCTTCGGCGAGGCGCCGGTCCGCGACTACGCCGGCGCGCAGGCGTCCGAGACGTGGCGCTTCCCGCCGTTCTTCCACGCGTTGCTCGACGGAGGCGTGTACGCGCCGCCGAGCGCGTACGAGGCCTGGTTCGTCAACGCGGCGATGGACGACGAAGCGTTCTCGGTGATCGAAGCGGCTCTGCCCGCGGCGGCGCGCGCGGCGGCCGGAGCTGTCCAGTGACCACCGTCGTCCACATGCTGCGGCACGGCGAAGTGCACAACCCGACGAAGATCCTCTACGGCCGACTGCCCGGCTACCGGCTCTCCGAGCGCGGGCAGCGGCAGGCGCTGACGGTCGCCGAGGCCGTCGCGGGCCACGACCTCGTGCACGTCGTCGCGTCGCCGCTGCAGCGGGCGCAGGAGACGGCGGCCCCGATCGCCGCCGCCCACCGGCTCGACATCGCGACCGATTCCGGGCTGATCGAGGCGGGCAACCAGTTCGAGGGCCTGCAGGTGGCGGTCGGCGACGGCGCGCTGCGGGAGCCCAAGCACTGGCCGAAGCTGGTCAACCCGTTCAAGCCGTCGTGGGGCGAGCCCTACGTCGAGATCGCGCACCGGATGCTCGGCGCGGTCCACCGGGCCCGCGAGGCGGCGGCCGGGCACGAGGCCCTCTGCGTGTCGCACCAGCTGCCGATCTGGACGCTCCGGCGGTTCCTCGAGGGCAAGCGCCTGTGGCACGACCCGCGGCGCCGCCAGTGCTCCCTGGCGTCCCTGACGTCGCTGGTGTTCGACGGCGACGAGCTGCGCGAGATCGTCTACAGCGAACCCGCGGGCGCAACCGACCCGAAGGTGACCGGCGCATGAAGCTCTTCGGGGTGGTGCTCGCGGCGCTGACGCTCGCGCTGGCCGGGTGCAGCGCGGGCAAGGACGCGGTGGTGCAGGGGAGCAGCTTCAGCTTCGTCTCGCCCGGCGGCAAGGTCGACATCACCTACGACGTCGCCGAGCGCCAGACGGCCCCGGTGCTGGCGGGTGAAGACCTGATGAACGAGGGCAAGCAGCTGTCGCTGGCGGACTACGCGGGCAAAGTCGTGGTCCTGAACCTGTGGGGCCAGTGGTGCGGGCCGTGCCGCACGGAGGTGCCGGAGATGGAGGCGCTGGCGCAGCAGGGCGTCCAGGTGGTGGGCATCGACGTCCGCGACCCGGCGCGCGAGGTGGCCCAGGACTTCGTCCGGGACCGCAAGCTGACGTACCCGTCGATCTACGACCCGGACGGCCGGGTGCTCCTCAAGCTCAGCGGCTACCCGAGGAACATCATCCCGTCGACGATCGTGCTGGACAAGCAGCACCGGGTGGCGGCGGTGTTCCTGCGGCCGGTGCTGGCCCAGGACCTGCGCCCGGTGACGCAGCGGCTGACCGCGGAAGCCTGATCGGGCGCTTTTGCCGGTTTTCCACCGAAGTGGCCGGTTTCTCGGCTAAATTTCTCCTTGATCATTTGGCTCGACCAAGGGGACGACCCATGCTGAAGAAGACCGCGGCCGCCGTGCTGATCGCGGCGGCCGCCACCACCGCCGTGGCGATGCCTGCCTCGGCCTCGACCACGGCGGCGTCCGCGCCGGTCGCCGTCCAGGGGTTCACGCTGCTCAAGGAGCGGACCGGCTACGGCCGCGCCCTCCGCCTGTGGCTGAACACCGCCAACAACCAGGTGCACGCGAACCTCTCCGGCGCCCGGTACGGCGACAAGCTGTCGATCGGCAGCTGCTGCTATCCGTACACGACCTACGAAACGGTCACCAGCAACGGCCAGTCCGAGCTCAACACGGGCGAGTACGGCAACTACGGTCCCAGCGTGAACGGGAGGTTCGCCGACGGCGGCGAGCTCCACTTCTGACGGCTTGCCGGGGGTGGCCGGGTGACGACCGAGGAACTGCTCCAGGACGAGCCACACCGCCGGGTCGTCCGCATCGGCGACACGGTCCGCCGCCCGGTGCACCCGTGGACACCCGCGGTCCACGCCCTGCTCCGGCACCTGGAGGAAGCCGGTTTCGCGGCAGCGCCGCGGGTGCTGGGCATCGACGACGAGGGCCGCGAGGTGCTCACCCACCTGGCTGGCGAATCGGGCCCGCAGGGGTGGGCCAAGGTGGTCGGCGAAGGTGGCCTGGCCGCCTTCGCCCGGCTGTTGCGCGGCTACCACGACGCGGTGGCCGGCTTCGGGCTCGCCGGCGAGCTCACGTGGTTCACCGGCACCGGCACCGGTGAAGTGGTCTGCCACGGAGACTTCGGCCCGTGGAACGTCGTCTGGCAGGGCGATCGGCCGGTCGGGATCCTGGACTGGGACTACGCCCGGCCCGCGGCCCGGCTCCACGACGTCGCGTACGCGCTGGAGTACGTGGCACCCTTCCGCGACGACGCCGAATGCGTCCGCAGCCTCCGCTACCCGGCGCCGCCCGACCGGCGCCGCCGGGTGGCGGTGTTCGCCGAGGCGTACGGCCTGACGTCGACGGAGGGGCTGGTCGACGCCGTGCTCGACGGCCAGCGGTCCGGGCTCGAGGAGGTCCGCCGGGCGGCGGAGCAGGGGCACCAGCCGCAGGTCCGCTGGGTGGCCGAGGGGTACCTGGACGAGCTGGCCGCCCGGGTCGAGTGGAGCCGGACCCACCGGCACCTGTGCGAATGACCTCCCCCGCCAGGTCCGGCGCCGCGGGGCGGTGCGGGTTGGTGGCGCTGGCCTGGCTGGTCCGGCCGGCGCGGGCGGGCGGCACCGGACCGGCTGATCCAGCCGGCGCCGCCGGCCACCTGCAGTTTCGGCCAGCTCGGGAAGCCGTGGTCCCGCGCGACCGGCTGCGCAGGGCGGCCGGGGGGACCGGGCAAACCCTGCCGGCCGCGCTGCCGAGGGGGACCAGTCGTCCGGCCGGATGCAGGGTCCGCAGCGCCGCGGGGGCGGTGTGGGTTGGTGGCGCTGGCCTGGCTGGTCCGGCCGGCGCGGGCGGGTGGCACAGGACCGGCTGGTCCAGCCGGCGCCGCTGGCCTGGCGATCCGCAGCGACCGGCTGCGCAGGGCGGCCGAGGGGGCCGGGCAAACCTCGCCGGCCGCGCTGCCGGGGCACCGGGCAAACCTCGCCGGCCGCGCTGCCGAGGGGGACCGGTCGTCCGGCCGGATGCAGAGTCTGCAGCGCCGCGGGGCGGTCGGGTTGGTGGCTGGTCCAGCCGGCGCCGCCGGGCGCCATCGGCCTGGCTTATCCGGCCGGGCGCGAGCGGGCGGGCAGCACCCGCCCTTCCCTTGGGGGACCGCCCCGGTCCAGTTTATCGGCGGGGCACGACAGAACCCGCCGGCAAACCCGCCGGGCAGCGGAGTCATCCACAACTCGGCCGGGCTGTGGATGGGCGGCCGGATTCCCGAAAGCCCGGGGGCCGGAAATCGCCCGGAACCGCCCCTACCAGCAGGACGAAGGTCCTGAACCGCTGTGACCGAGGTCCTGTGAAGCGGCCCCGGCGTTCTCACCAGGACCTCACTGCCTACCCTCAACGGGGTGAACTCCGTGACCGAGCTGGCGATCTCCGGGCCGCTGCTGCTCGCCGCGGGTGTCGCGCTGCTCGCCGGGGCCATCTCCTTCGCCTCGCCGTGCGTCGTGCCGCTGGTGCCCGGGTACCTCGCCTACCTCGCCGCGCTCGTCGGGGCCGATGCGCCCGCCGTGCGGGCCGATGAAGAGCGCAAGCGGGGCCGGTGGGCGGTCGTGGGCGCCGCGCTCCTGTTCGTCCTCGGGTTCACCGTCGTCTTCGTGGCCACGCTCGGGACCCTCGTCTGGCTGAGCGCGACCCTCACCCTCAACCAGGACGCCCTGCAGCGCGTCGGCGGGGTGCTCACCATCGCCATGGCGTTCGTCTTCCTCGGCTGGATCCCGGGCCTGCAGCGCGAGGTCCGCTCGCACCACGTGCCGCGCGGCGGCATCTGGAGCGCTCCGCTGCTCGGCGCGATCTTCGGGCTCGGCTGGACGCCGTGCATCGGCCCGACCCTGTCCGCCGTCATGACGCTGGCCAGCGCCACCGGCGGCGCCGCGGCCCGCGGGTACCTGCTGATCGCCGTCTACTGCCTCGGCCTCGGGCTGCCGTTCCTGCTCATCGCGCTCGGCGCCCGCTGGGCCGTGCGCGCCACCGACTGGGTCCGCCGGCACGGCCGCCAGGTGCAGATCTTCGGCGGCGCGCTGCTGCTGGTCGTCGGCCTCCTGCTGGTCACCGGCGTCTGGGGAGATCTGATGGGCTGGCTCCGCAACGAGTTCGCGCTCAACTTGGAGCTGCCGCTGTGACGACCACCGAGGCGCCTCCGGTCACCCCCCAGGGGCCCACGCCCGCGAAACGCGGCCTCGCCTTCCTGCGCAACACCTGGCGCGGGCTGACGTCGATGCGCACCGCGCTCGTCCTGCTCTTCCTCCTCGCGCTGGCCGCCCTGCCCGGCGCGCTCCTGCCGCAGCGGAAGCTCAACGCGCCGAAGGTCGACCAGTACATCGCCGCCCACGGCTGGTGGGGGACGCTGCTCGACAAGCTCGAGTTCTACGACGTCTACTCCAGCATCTGGTTCTCGGCCATCTACCTGCTGCTGATGGTCTCGCTCGTGGGCTGCCTGACCCCGCGCAGCTTCGAGTACGTCAAGGCGATGCGCGCCAAGCCGGTGCTCACCCCGCGGAACCTCGCCCGGATGCCGCACTACCGGCTCGGCCGGGGCAAAACCGACGTCGCTGCCGAGATCGAGGCCGTCCACAAGCAGCTCTCCGGGTGGCGCCGCGTCGAGCGCGAGGAAGCCGGCGGCGTCCGCACGATCTCGGCCGAACGCGGCTTCCTGCGCGAGACCGGCAACCTCGTCTTCCACTTCAGCATGCTCGGCCTGATCGTCTTCTTCGCCCTCGGCAAGCTCTTCGGCTACGAGGGCCAGGTCATCGTCCAGGCGAACGGCGACAGCTTCTGCAACGCCGGCATCTACAACTACGACTCCTTCAACGCCGGCCTGCGCGTCGACGGCACCGACCTGAACCCGTTCTGCGTGAAGGTCAACGACTTCACCGCGCGCTACACCGAGTCGGGCCAGCCGGACTACTACCACTCCAACATCGAGTACCAGTCCGGCCCGGACCTCGAGACGAACACCTGGCGCCCGTACGGCCTCGAGGTCAACTCGCCGCTGCGCACCGCCGGCGACCGCGTCTACCTGCTCGGCCACGGCTACTCGCCGAAGTTCACCGTCACCTTCCCGGACGGCTCGCAGCGCACCCAGAACACCCAGTGGCGCACGGTCGACCCGACGACGATGCTCGCCGAGGGCGCGACGAAGTTCGACCAGCCCGGCATCACCGACGAGGTGCAGCGGCGGACCCGCCAGCTGGCCATCACCGGCCTGTTCGCCCCGACGGCGTTCCTGCACGGCAACGTCCTGACGTCGTCGGCGCCCGAGGCGAAGGACCCCGCCGTCGCCGTCGACGTCCTGCGCGGCGACCTCGGCCTCGACGCCGGGCGCGGCCAGTCGGTGTTCGAGGTCGACCAGTCGCTCGTGCAGGACGGCAGGCTGAAGAAGGTCGCCCGCGAGAACCTCAAGGTCGGCCAGGAGATCAAGCTGGACGACGGCACGAAGGTCCGCTTCGACGGCGTCGGCCAGTGGGTCTCGCTGCAGGTTTCCCACGACCCCACCCAGGGGTTCGTGCTCGGTTTCGCCATCGCGATGTTCCTCGGCCTCGGGGCGTCCCTGCTGGTCAAGCGCCGCCGGCTGTGGGTGCGGGTGAAACCGGGGACCGAGGACGACCCGGGTACCGTGATCGAGGTCGCCGGGCTGGCCCGCACCGACCAGGCCGGGTACGGCGAAGAGTTCCAGCGGGTCAGCGAACGCCTGATCAGCGGGCAGAAGGGCTGAGGCAATGCCGATCAACGAGACGCTGTCGACCTACAGCGACTGGCTCTACACCACCGCCGCGGCGATCTACGTCGTCGCGCTGATGATGACGCTGATCGAGCAGGGCTTCGGCGCCAAGGGCCGGCTGGCCATGGAGCGGGCCCAGCGGCGCTCGCGCGAGCTCGTCGGGGCCGGCGGCCCGCCGGTCGAGGAGGCCCCGGCCGCGCAGCGCGAGGTCGGCCGCCCCGAGCGGATCGGCCGGATGGGTGCGTCGCTGCTCGTGCTCGGCGCGTTGCTGCAGCTGTCGGCGATCGTGCTGCGCGGCCTCGCCGTGCACCGCGCGCCGTGGGGCAACATGTACGAGTACGGCATGGCGGTCACCTTCATCACGGTGGTCACCTGGATCGTCGTCATGTGGAAGTTCCCGGTCCGGCACCTGACCGGCTTCCTGCTGCTGCCCGTCGTGATCCTGATGTTCATCAACGGCACGATGCTGTACACGATCGCGGCGCCGGTGCAGCCCGCGCTGCAGTCCTACTGGCTGGTCATCCACGTCTCGGCGGCCATCATCGGCTCCGGCGTCTTCCTGGTGCCGGGCGTGGCCAGCGTGCTCTACCTCTTCCGCGCGGCCCACGACAAGGACAACACCAGGTTCGCGCGGTTCGCCCCGAAGCTGCCCGCGGCCGACGTCCTCGACCGGATCGCCTACCGGACCACCATCTTCGCCTTCCCGGTGTTCACCTTCGGCGTCCTCTGCGGCGCGGTCTGGGCCGAGTCGGCGTGGGGCCGGTTCTGGGGCTGGGACCCCAAGGAGACCGTCGCCTTCATCGCCTGGGTCGTCTACGCGGCCTACCTGCACTCGCGGGCGACCGCGGGCTGGCGCGGGGCCCGCGCGGCGGCCATCAACATCGTCGGGTTCGCCGCGATCGTCTTCAACCTGTTCTTCGTGAACCTCGTCACCGCGGGCCTGCACTCCTACGCCGGGGTGGGCTGAGCATCCCGCGCGAACGCCGACTACCGTCGACACCGGGGGAGCAGAGTGTCAGGCGGAGTGCGTGGAGGTTTCACCGGTGACCGGACCCAGCGAAGAATCGGCTCCTGGCCACCGCGAACAGGCTGAACCCGCCGTCGGCGCGGGCCTGTTCGCCGACGATCGGACGGACTCGCACCCGCACCCCGAGACGTCGGGGGCGTTCGACGTGCAGCCGACGCAGGCGGTGGCGCCGCCGCCCAACCCGGCCGTTTCGGGCCCGCACCAGGTCAACCCGGCCGTGTCCGGGCCGCACCAGGTGCCCAACCCGGCCGTTTCGGGACCGCACCAGGTGCCCTACGGCTACGACCAGAACCTCCCGCCGCTGCAGCCGCAGTACGGCGACCCGGCGCAGCAGTACCAGGCCCACGCCCAGTACCCGCAGCAGCAGCCGTCCGGGCTCCCGCAGCCCCAGGGCGGCGGCCGGCACGCGGCGCCGCCGCAGCCGGGCCACGGCCACGACCTGTCGACCGCGCACCTGGTCAAGCAGACCAGGCGACCCCCGCAGTCCGGCTGGCGCAAGGCGCTCTACGTCGGCTCCGGGAAGCTGGTCAACCCGGGGGAGAGCCCGGCGGACACCCGCCGCCGGGAGCTCATCGCCCGCGTCAACCAGCCGCTGCGCGGGTGCTACAAGATCGCGATGCTGTCGCTCAAGGGCGGTGTCGGCAAGACGACGGTGACGACGACGCTGGGCTCGACGTTCGCGTCCCTGCGCGGCGACCGCGTGGTGGCGGTGGACGCCAACCCGGACCGCGGCACGCTGTCGCAGAAGATCCCGCTGGAGACGACCGCGACGGTCCGCCACCTGCTGCGTGATGCCGCCCGCATCACCCGGTACAGCGACGTCCGGTCCTACACGTCCCAGGGTTCGAGCCGACTGGAGATCCTGGCCAGCGAGCAGGACCCGGCGGTGTCGGAGGCGTTCTCCGAGGACGACTACCGGCGCACGGTCAACCTGCTGGAGCACTTCTACAACATCGTGCTCACCGACTGCGGCACCGGCCTGATGCACTCCGCGATGAAGGGCGTCCTGGACGTCGCGGACGCGCTGGTCGTGGTGTCGTCCGGCTCGGTCGACGGTGCCCGCAGCGCCTCGGCGACGCTGGACTGGCTCGAGGCCCACGGCTACGGCGAGCTGGTCAAGCGCTCGGTGGCGGTGATCAACTCGGTCCGGCCCAAGGGCGGCTCGGTCGACCTCGACAAGCTGTCGGCGCACTTCGGCGCGAAGGTCCGGGCGGTCTGCAAGGTGCCGTTCGACCCGCACCTGGAGGAAGGCGCGGAGATCGAGCTGGATCGCCTCTCCGGCGACACCCGCCTGGCCCTGCTGGAGCTGGCGGCCACCGTCGCCGACGGCTTCGCCACCCCGCTCTCCCAGGGTTACCGCTGACCACGTCGTGAGTGGTAATTCGGGTTAGAACCCGAATTACCACTCACGAGCGGCGCGGCGAAGGTAAAGGGCTTCCTAAAGGTCTTCGTCCCGGCGTTTGCGCTGCTGTTCGGCCAGCTGGCGCAGGAAGTCGGGATCGTCGTCCGGGGCGAGGGGGGCGCGGCGCGGAGCCGAGGGCACCCCGACCCGCTGGCCGGCGAACGACCGCCACAGGAGCAGGGCGACGACCAGCGCGCCGACCGCCGCGAGCAGAGCGAGCATGCCGGATCCTTCCGTATGGCTGCCTGTCCCCCGAGGTTAACCGGTCCGGCCGTGTGATGGGCCTGAAGCCGGGCCGGTGATGCACGAAGGCCGTGCCGGGGACGGGGTGGTTCCCGTACCCGACACGGCCCTGGCGTCCGGATGGTTCAGGCGGTGCGCGCCGGTTCGCTGGCGTCGGTGGTCAGCTCGGCCAGGAGCTCGTTCACCTCGGACTCCCGGAACCGCCGGTGCCCGCCCGGGGTCCGGATCGAGCCGATCCGCCCCGCGGTCGCCCACCGCGTCACCGTCTTCGGGTCCACTCGGAACAGCGCTGCCACCTCGCCAGGGGTGAGCAGGCGTCCGCCCATCGTCGCGGTCATTTTCCGCCTCCTTAACGAACTCACTGCTATACCGGAGGCGTCCGGGCCCTTCTGCCCGTCGCGCCGGGGTAGCCAACGAGGCAATCGTTGCACTTCACCCGTCGGGTACTCGAACGGTTGTCTCTGAGTAAAGAGCCCTTAAAGGTCAAAACGGACAGGTTGTTTATCCTCGGTAACTACCCTGCGGTGATCTGACGTGGGAAGACGCCACTTCTGTGGCCACCGGCCGCGAGGCGTGGTGCCAATGGGGGATTGTCCAACCGCATAGAGTGATCCCGTGGATCAGTTGGACCGGAAGATCATCGCAGCGTTGCGCATCAACGGACGGGCCACCTACGCCGACCTCGGGCGGGCCGTCGGCCTGTCCGCGTCGTCGGTGCACGAGCGCGTGGGCAAGCTGGAAGCCGCCGGCGTGATCACCGGCTACCACGCGGTCGTCGACCCGAGCTCGGTCGGCCTCGGCGTCACCGCCCTCGTCAGCATCCACCCGACCGACACCGCGACGGAAGACGACGTCGCCGACGCGCTCGCCGAGCTCGACGAGGTCGAGAGCTGCTACGCGGTGGCCGGCGACGAGGCGTTCGTCGTCAAGGTGCGGGTGCCGACCGTCGACGAGCTGGAACGCACGCTCGGCCGGCTGCGCCGCATCCCGGGCGTCGGGCGGACGAACACCACCGTGGTGCTCTCCACGCGGTTCGAGGGCCGCCCGAACAACGCGGGCCTGCAGAAGGACCGGCCGGGCGGGGCGTAGCCTGCGTTGATGTGAGCGACGAGAAGCCCCCGCAGCTGGCCCGTGACCTGACGCTGTACCTGCTGGCGCGGTTCGTGCTGGTCGGGGTGATCGCGTGGGCGCTGTCCCTGACCGGGGTACCGCTGCTGGTCGCCCTGCTGATCGGCCTGGTCGTCGGCCTGCCCCTCGGCCTGCTGCTGTTCCGCTCGCTCAACGCCCGCGTGACCGCCGGGCTGGCGAAGCGCAACGAGAAGCGGGCCCGCGCCCGGGCCGAGCTGCGCGCACAGCTGCGTGGCGACGCCGCCGGGCAGCCCGAGTGAGCCGCCCGCACAGCCGCAGCTGGGTCCGCGAGGCCGTCCGGATCATCGAGGCCGACGCGAACCGCAGCGCGGACACGCACCTGCACGTCTTCCCGCTGCCCCCCGAGTGGGGCATCGACCTGTACCTCAAGGACGAGTCGGTGCACCCGACCGGCTCGCTGAAGCACCGGCTGGCCCGGTCGCTGTTCCTCTACGGGCTGGTCAACGGCCAGATCGGGCCGGACACCGTGCTCGTCGAGGCCTCCAGCGGCTCGACCGCGGTGTCCGAGGCCTACTTCGCCCGGATGCTCGGCCTGCGGTTCATCACCGTCGTGCCGCGGCGCACGTCGAAGGAGAAGGTCGCGCTCATCGAGTTCTACGGCGGTGAGTGCCACTTCGTCGACGAGGCCCCGGCGATGTACCCCGAGGCCGAGCGGCTCGCGGCCGAGTGCGGCGGGCACTACCTCGACCAGTTCACCTACGCCGAGCGCGCGACGGACTGGCGCGGCAACAACAACATCGCCGAGTCGGTGTTCGCGCAGATGCGCTCCGAGCGCCACCCGATCCCGAAGTGGATCGTCGTCGGCGCGGGCACCGGCGGCACGAGCGCGACCTTCGGGCGGTACGTCCGCTACAAGCGCCACACGACGAAGGTGTGCGTGGTCGACCCGGAGAACTCGTCGTTCTACGGCGCCTGGGAGACCGGCGCACTGGACTACGGCACCGGCATGCCGTCCCGGATCGAGGGCATCGGGCGGCCGCGGTGCGAGCCGTCGTTCGTCCCCGGCGTCATCGACGAGATGTTCCAGATCCCCGACGCCGGGTCCCTGGCGGCCATCCGGCTGCTGCGCGAGCGCACCGGGCACTGGGCGGGCGGCTCGACCGGCACGAACCTCTACGGCGCGTTCCGGCTCATCTCCCGGATGGTCGAGGACGGCCAGGCGGGCAGCGTCGTCACCCTGCTGTGCGACGGCGGCGAGCGGTACGCGCACACCTACTACAACGACGAGTGGCTGGCCCAGCAGAACCTGGACATCGCGCCGCACATGGCGTTGTTCGAGGAGTTCCTGGCCACCGGGAAGTTCGTCGCGGAGAGCTAGACGTTGAGGCCGACGGCGGCGACCACGGCCCACAGCAGCATGGCCAGGCCGGTGTCCCGCAGCGCGGGGATCAGCTCGCGGCCCTTCTTGCCGGCCTGGACGGCGCCCGCCGCCGGGAGCAGCACGATGATGGTCAGCGCCGCCAGCGCGGCCACCGAATAGCCGGTGAAGACGAACGACAGGCTGATCAGGAACGGCACGAACACCAGCGCCAGGTAGAGCCGCCGGGTGCCCTTGTCGCCCAGGCGGGTGGCCAGGGTGCGCTTGCCGGACTCGATGTCGGTCGGGATGTCCCGCAGGTTGTTGGCCGTCAGGACCGCCGTCGAGAAGCAGCCGACCGCGACCGCGCAGGCCAGCGCCGCCCAGCTGACCCGGCCCGCCTGGACGTACACCGTGCCGAGCACGCCGGCCAGTCCGAAGAACACGAAGACGGCGATCTCGCCGAAGCCGTAGTAGCCGTACGGCTTCTTGCCGCCGGTGTAGAACCACGCGCCGAGGATGCACAGCGCGCCCATCCCCAGCAGCCACCAGTGCCCGCTGACGGCCACCAGGACCAGCCCCAGCACCCCGGCGAGGCCCAGCGAGACCAGTGCGGCGGTCAGCACGGCCTTGGGGGCGGCGACCTTCGAACCGACCAGCCGGAGCGGGCCGACGCGGTTTTCGTCCGTGCCGCGGATGCCGTCGGAGTAGTCGTTGGCGTAGTTGACGCCGACGATCAGCGAGAGCGAGACGAGCAGCGCCAGCGCCGAACGCCACCAGGAGAAACTGTCGAGCGCGATCGCCGCGCCGACACCCGCCACCACCGGCGCCACCGCGTTGGGCAGCGTCCGCGGCCGGGCCCCTTCGATCCACTCGCTCAAGCTCGCCATGACGTCATTCAACGCCATGACGATCACGGGCGAGCCGGAACCCGGGAAGTCTTTCGGTTCCAGGCGGCGAAGCCCCGGACGTCTCAGTCGGAGGTCGGCAGCTGCCAGACGAGCGACCCGCTGTTGGGGTCCACGCCGTCGGCGAGAGCCGCGCTCGCGGGTGCCAAGACACCCAGCGTGACGGCCGTGGCGATGAGTGCAGTTCTGAACCAGCGCGTCATGGTGAGTAGCCAAGCGGGCGCGTCCCGTGCGTGTCAACGCCGTACCGCCATTCAGCGGCGTAAACGCTACCGAAGACGGGCCTTCACGGCCGTCCGGTCGATCTTCCCTGGACCCCGGAGGGGCAGTTCCGTGGCGAATTCGATGCGCTTCGGCGTCGACGCGGCCCCCAGTTCCGCGCGGACCGCCGCGCGCAGGTCTCCGTGCTCACCGTCCGGGACGACCAGGGCCACCACGGCCTCGCCCCACTCCGGGTCCGGCACGCCGACGACGCACGCGTCCCGCACGCCCGGCTGTGCGCCGAGGCACCGCTCGATCGCGGTCGCCGACACCTTCACACCGCCGGTGTTGATCATGTCGTCGGCCCGGCCGAGGACCTCGATGCGGCCGTCGGCGTGGCGAACGCCACGGTCGGACGTCGTGAACCAGCCGTCCGCGAAGGACTCCGCGGTCAGGTCCGGCCGAAGCCGGTAGCCGTGCGCGAGGACGTCACCGGCGATCCGGATCCGGTCGCCGCCGAGGTCGACGCGGACGCCGTCGAGGGGGACGCCGTCGTAGACGCAGCCGCTGGCCGTCTCGCTCATCCCGTACGCCGGCACGATCCGCACCCCGGCGTCCGCGGCGCGCTCCCGCAGCGACGGCGGGGTCGCCGCCGCGCCGACCACGATCGCGTCGAACGTCTTCGCCGCGGTCAGGCCCGCGCCACCGTCGTCGAGCAGGCGGACCAGCTGGGTCGGCACCAGCGCCGTGTACCGCGGGCCGCCGTCGAGAGCCGCGGCCGCCGCCGCGAAGTCGTCCGGGCGGAAGCCGGTGCCGGTCAGCAGCGCCGGGGTGGTCCCGGCCAGCAGCGACCGGACCAGCACCTGCAGGCCGCCGATGTAGTGCGCCGGCGTCGCCAGGAGCCAGTGCCCCGGCCCGCCCAGCCGCGCGTGCGTGGCCGCGGCGGACGCGGTCAGCGCGCGGGCCGACAACAGGACGCCCTTCGGCGCGCCGGTCGAGCCCGACGTGGCGATGACCACGGCCGTGCCCGGCTCGGCGGGTTCGTCCGGCGTCATCGCGTCCCGCAGGGCGGGGTCGGTGAACGGCAGCACGGCCGGGCCGCCGCCCAGCGCGGCCGCGATGGCTCGTGTCAGCGTCTCGAGCGCTTCGGGCGAGCCGTCGAGGTGGACCGGGAGCAGCTCAGTAGTAATAGGGGACGTCCTTGAAGTCGGGGTCGCGCTTCTGGAGGAAGGCGTCCCGGCCTTCGACGGCCTCGTCCTGCATGTAGGCCAACCGGGTGGTTTCGCCGGCGAACAGCTGCTGGCCGACCAGGCCGTCGTCGGTGAGGTTGAAGGCGTACTTCAGCATCCGCTGCGCCGTCGGCGACTTGCGGGTGATCTCCCACGCCCAGGTCAGCGCCTCTTTTTCCAGCTCGGCGTGCGGGACGACGGCGTTGACGGCGCCCATCTGGTGCATCTGCTCGGCGGAGTACTCCCGGCCGAGGAAGAAGATCTCCCGGGCGAACTTCTGGCCGACCATCTTCGCCAGGTACGCCGAGCCGTAGCCGCCGTCGAACGAGCCGACGTCGGCGTCGGTCTGCTTGAACTTCGCGTGCTCGGCCGAGGCGAGGGTGAGATCGCACACGACGTGCAGGGAGTGCCCGCCGCCCGCGGCCCAGCCCGGCACCACCGCGATCACCGGTTTCGGCATGAAGCGGATGAGCCGCTGGCACTCGAGGATGTGCAGCCGGCCGGCCCGCGCGGGGTCGACCGTGTCGGAGGTCTCCCCGCTCGCGTACTGATACCCGGAGCGTCCGCGAATACGCTGGTCACCACCGGAGCAGAACGCCCACCCGCCGTCCTTGGGCGACGGGCCGTTCCCGGTGAGCAGGACACAGCCGACGTCGGCGCTCATCCGGGCGTGGTCGAGGGCCCGGTAGAGCTCGTCGACGGTGTGCGGCCGGAAGGCGTTGCGCACCTCGGGGCGGTCGAACGCGATGCGCACGACGCGTTTGCCGCCGCGGCTCTCGGCGGAGCGGTGGTAGGTGATGTCGGTGAAGGCGAAACCTTCGACCTCGGTCCACGCGGCCGGATCGAACAGCTCGGAAACTCGGGCGTCATCCACGTTTGCGAGGATAGGACGTGTGGACATGAACGATCTCGATGAGGCAGGAGCCTGCCGGTGAACCCTTCCACCGCGCAGGCCAGGGTCATCGTCGACGAGCTCGTCCGCAACACCGTTTCGCACGTCGTCCTCTGCCCGGGCTCCCGCAACGCGCCGCTGTCGATCGCGCTGTACGACGCGGCGGCGGCCGGGAAGCTCCAGCTGCACGTCCGCATCGACGAGCGCGGCGCCGCCTTCCTCGCTCTCGGCATCGCCGCGCGCACCGGCCGTCCGGTGGCCGTGCTCTGCACGTCCGGCACCGCGGCCGCGAACTTCCACCCGGCGGTGCTCGAGGCCGACCGCGCGGGTGTCCCGCTGATCGTGCTGACCGCCGACCGGCCGCCCGAGCTGCGCGCGGCCGGGGCGTCGCAGGTCATCGACCAGCACCAGCTCTACGGCGACGCGATCCGCTACTTCGACGAGCTGGCCGTCGCCGAGCGGCGGGCCGGCCAGAACTCGTACTGGCGCAGCCAGATCTGCCGGGCCTGGAACGCCGCCTACGGCGAGTGGCGCTGCGGGCCGGTGCACCTCAACATCCCGTTCCGCGAGCCGCTCGTGCCGGACCTCGACGACGACGGCGAGTGGTACGAGTCCCTGGACGGCCGCGCGGACGGGTCCCGCTGGACCGAGCTGCCGGACTTCGGCGCGCTGCCGTCGTTCGTGGTGCCTTCGGCGCGCCACGGCCTGGTGATCGCGTGCGACACCGGCGTCCAGGCGGCCAGCGAGTGGGCCGAGCAGCACGGCTGGCCGGTGATCTCCGAAACCGGCGGGATCGGGCTGTCCGGCGGCACGGCGATCTCGTCCGGCGCGTGGCTGCTGGGCGTCGAGGAGTTCATTTCGAAGCACAAGCCGGAGCAGGTGCTCTGCCTGGGCCGTCCGACGGTGTTCCGGCAGATCCAGAAGGTGCTCTCGGACGCTTCGGTCGAGGTCCTGCTGGTCCGGCCGGACTCCGACTGGCCGGCGCCCGCGCACAACGTCCGGCAGGTCGGGCAGTGGTTCGACGAGCCGACCAAGCCCGCCGACCCGGAGTGGCTGGCCAGCTGGCGGCGGGCCGACGCGGCGGCCGCGGCCGCGGTGGCGTCGACGCTGGCCGAGGAGCCCTGGCCCAGCGGGCTGCGGGTGGCGACCGAGCTGGTGGACGCGCTGCCGCCGGACTCGCTGCTGGTCGTCGGCTCGTCCAACCCGACCCGGGACGTCGCGCTGGCCGGCCGGCTGCGCCCGGACGTCCTCGTGCACCGCAACCGCGGCGTCGCGGGGATCGACGGCACGGTCTCGACGGCCATCGGGGCCGCGTACGTGCACCGAGGGCCGTCGTACGCGCTGCTGGGCGACCTGACGTTCCTGCACGACGCGTCCGGGCTGCTGACCGGGCCCGCGGAGCAGCGTCCCGACCTGACGATCGTCGTGCTCAACGACGACGGCGGCGGCATCTTCTCGCTGCTCGAGCAGGGTGCGCCCGAGCACTCGGCCAGCTTCGAACGCGTCTTCGGCACCCCGCACGGCGCCGACCTGGGCGCGCTGTGCGCCGGCTACCGCGTCCCGCACGTCGTCGCGGAGACGCTGACGGAGTTCCGGGCCGCGCTGGCGCCCGCGCCGGGCCTGCGGGTCGTCGAGGTGCGGGTGGACCGGGCGCGGCACCGCGACCTGCACGCCCGCCTGCGCGCCGCGGTGTCCGCGGCCGTCTCCGCGGGCTGACGTCAACCGCTTTCCGGGTGGTATCCCAGCAGGCAAGAAACCTCCCTTCGGCTGTTCCTGGGTGGTTCCTGGCTGGCTACGTTCGAGCGCGCTGATCCTCACCTCTTGGAGGAATTCGAATGCGTGCAAGAACGCGCACCGGTCTCGGTGCGCTCGCGGCCGGCGTCGTCTCGGTGCTGCTCGCCGGCACCGCGAGCGCGGCGCCCGCGCCCGGCGCCCCCGGTGTCGGCGACCCGTACTACCCGAACGCCGGCAACGGCGGCACGGACGTGCTGCACTACGACATCCGGCTGACCTACCAGCCCGCGACCGACCTCCTGTCGGGCACGACGACGCTGCTGCTCACCGCGACGCAGGACCTCTCGCGGTTCGACCTCGACTTCGCGCTGAAGGCGTCGAGCGTGCGGGTGAACAACCGCCCGGCGCAGTTCACCAACCAGACCGGCAACGGCGAGCTCGTCATCACGCCGGCGCAGCCGCTGCTCAAGGGCCAGACCGCGACGGTCGTCGTCGCCTACGCGGACACGCCGTCGACCGAGACGGTGGACGGGCTCAACGCGTGGAAGAAGGGTGCGTTCGGTGCGCTGGGCATCGACGAGCCGCAGAGCTCGGCGTGGTGGTTCCCGGCCAACGACCACCCGACCGACAAGGCGACCTACGACGTCTCCATCGAGGCGCCGGACGGCAACGCCGCCATCTCCAACGGCACCCTGGTCCGCACGACGAAGCAGCGCGCCGGCTGGACCCGGTGGCAGTGGCGCAGCACCCAGCCGCAGGCCACGTACCTGACGTCGTTCATCGTCGGCAAGTACGAGGTCGTCCAGTCGACCACGCCCGACGGCAAGCCGGTCGTCAACGCCTACGGCGCCGACCTCGGCGACTCGCTGTACGCGGCGAAGGCGAGCGTGGAGCGGACGCCGGAGATCAACGAATTCCTGGCGACCCAGTTCGGCCCGTACCCGTTCGAGGCCGAGGGCGGGGTCGTGACCAGCGGCATCGGCTTCTCCCTGGAGAACCAGACCCGCCCGACGTACGGCGTCCGCAACTTCCGCGCGGGCTCGAACACGACGTTGATCGCGCACGAGAACGCCCACCAGTGGTTCGGCGACAACGTGTCGCTGGGGCGGTGGAGCGACATCTGGCTGAACGAGGGCTTCGCGTCCTACGCGGAGTGGCTGTGGTCGGAGCACGAGGGCGAGGGTTCGGTCGCCGAGCTGGCGCAGTACACGTACGACTCGAACGCGGCCGACGCTCCGCTGTGGAAGCTGATCCCGGCCGACCCGGGAGCGGACAACCAGTTCGACAACGCGGTCTACGACCGGGGCGCGCTGACGCTCCAGGCGTTGCGGACGGCCGTCGGCGACCAGGCCTTCTTCGCGATCCTGAAGGCGTGGCAGGCGGCCAAGGGCGGTAAGGACGGGCGGATCCTCGAGTTCATCGCGCTGGCGGAGAAGATCTCGGGCAAGCCGTTGCACGACCTGTTCCAGACGTGGCTTTACACGGCCGGGAAGCCCGCGGTGGGGCCGAACGGTGCCGCTGCGGCTGCTTCCCGGCTTTCGGCCACGGCGTCCGTGAAGCCGAAGTCGTACGACCAGATCCAGGCGAACCACCGGTTCCTCGCCGCCGAACACGCGGGCTGAGCGGGACCGCTACGCTCGCGGCGTGAGCACGAGAGGTGAACGGGCGAGGCGCGTCGGGTGGTGGACCATCCTCGGCGTCGCCTCGCTCCTCACCGTGATGTGCGTGTGCCTGCTGTTCGCGGCGATCCGGAACGACAGCTCGATCTCGGACCAGCTGGGGACGGCCACGGCCACGGTGGACTCGGTGGCGTTCGATCGGACGATCATCCACTTCGAGACGCCGGACGGGATCGTGCACAGCCCGGCGAACGGGGTGCTGTACCCGGACGGGCTGGCGGCGGGGCAGCTGGTGCGGATCGAGTACGACGCTTCGGATCCGGAGCTGGCCCGGGTGGCTGGGCGGTCGGCGACCCTGACGCTGCTGCCGCTGGGGAGTTTCGTGTTCTTCACCTGGCTGGTGGCCGGGCCGGCGCTTTGGTGGATCCGGCGGCAGAACAAGCGGGTTGTTGCCTGAGGGGCGGGGGATGTGTAGGGCGGGCTGGGTGCCTCGGCGGGCTGTGTGCTTTGCGCGTTGAGGCCACCGACCGCCCGGACAGCTCCCCGCCACACCCTGGGGGGCGTGCCCGGTTCCAGTCTATCGGCGGCGGGCTGCACAAACGGGTGACGCGGCAAATCTGTGGATAACCGGACCCGATGTGGACAACTCAGCCCGCCGTCTCCTGCCACCAGCCCAGGACCTCGTCCGCCACCCCCGGGGCCGCCACCAGCAGGCCGTCCGTCGGCAACGCCGTGTCCTCGCCGTGCTTGTCCAGGACCACCGCGCCCGCCTCGATGGCCATTGCCACCGAACCCGCCACGTCCCACTCGTGGTAGCTGTGCAGCACCGCCGCCGCCGCGTGGCCCAGTGCCACCTGGGCGATCGACAACGCCGCCGAGCCGAGCACCCGGACGCCCGCGTGGGCCGCCGCCGCTCGCTCGATGAAGCCGCCCATTCCCGGCCAGGGGCCGGTGCGGGCCAGCTCCGTGCACACCAGCGCGCCCGCCGTCACGCAGCGGTCCGCCAGCTGGATCGGCTTGCCGTTCGCGCGGGCCCCCCGGCCGCGCGCCGCGGCGTAGATCTGGGCCCGGTACGGGTCCGCCACCACGCCCACCACCGGGCCCGCCGCGTCCACCAGCGCCAGGCTGTACGCGCACCAGGGCACCCCGGCCACGTAGTTCGCCGTGCCGTCCACCGAGTCCACCACCCAGCGGTACTCCGCGACGTCCGCGCCGTGATCCGCGCCGAACTCGTGGCCGACCACCGGGATGCCCGGGAACTCCGCCGTCAGCACGCGCCGCGTGTGGCGCTCCAGGATCCGGTCCGTGTCGGTGACCCAGTCGAACGGCGAGTCCAGCGTGGACGGGTGGGCGCCGCGGCCGGCGGTCGCGGTGATCACGTCGGTGGCGTCGTTGGCCAGCCGCCCGGCCACTTCGAGCGCCCTCGACAGCAGGCCGGGCTCGACGGGCCGCGGCGGCCGTGAGGACAAGAGGGTCATGCCTGCTTAGTCTGGGCCACCCGGGTTTCCGGCACGCGACCACGAGATGACATGTCGTAGCCGATCTGTTCCGGCAGCGTTGGCTCACCCGTCACACGAGCGCCAGCATCGGCTGCGATCGTCGAGGGCGTGCGAGTCGCCATAGTCACCGAAAGTTTCCTGCCCCAGGTGAACGGCGTGACCAACTCCGTCCTGCGGGTCGTCGAGCACCTGCGCGAACGCGCGCACGACGTGCTGATCATCGCGCCCGGCCCCGGCCCGGACTCCTACCGCGGGGCCCCGGTGATCCGGATCCCCGCGCTCGACGTCCCCGGGGTCAGCTCCCTGCCGATCGGCCTGCCGACGCGGACCGTGCTGAACGCGCTGGCCGCGTTCGGCCCGGACGTCGTGCACCTGGCGTCGCCGTTCGTCGTCGGCGCGCGCGGGCTCGCCGCCGCGAGACGGCTGCGCGTCCCCTCGATCGCCGTCTACCAGACCGACATCGCCGGGTTCGCCGCCGCGTACGGCTTCGGCATCGCCGCCCGCGCGGCCTGGCGCTGGGTGCGCCGGCTGCACTCGCGCGCCGACCGGACGCTCGCGCCGTCCAGCGACTCCGTCGAGCAGCTGCGGCGCCACGGCGTCCCGCGGGTGCACCGGTGGGCGCGCGGCGTCGACATCGACCGGTTCTCCCCGGCGCACGCCGACCCCGCGCTGCGGGCCGAGCTGGCCCCGCACGGCGAACTGCTCGTCGGGTTCGTCGGACGGCTGGCGCCCGAGAAGGAGGTCGACCGGCTGGCCGCGCTCGCCGGCGTGCCGGGCATCCGGGTGGTCGTCGTCGGCGATGGGCCCGAACTCGAAAACCTCCGGGAGCAGCTGCCCGGCGCGGCTTTCCTCGGCGCGAAGTACGGCGAAGACCTCTCGAAGGCGTACGCGAGCTTGGACGTGTTCGTCCACACGGGACCGCACGAGACGTTCTGCCAGGCGGTGCAGGAAGCGATGGCCTCCGGGCTGCCGGTGCTCGCCCCGGACGCCGGCGGCCCGAAGGACCTCGTCCTGCCCGGCCGCACCGGCTACCTGCTGCCCGCGGACCGCGAGCGGTTCGGTCCGGCGCTCCTCGAAATGACCGAGGCCCTTCGTGACGCCGCGTTGCGCGCGAGGCTCGGCGAGAAGGCGCGCAAGGTCGTGCTGGGCCGCACCTGGCCCGCCGTCTGCCACGAGCTCGTCGGGCACTACGAAGCCGTGCGGGGCCGGGCCGCCCGCGCGGCCTGACATGCACATCGTCCAGCTCGCGAACTTCTACGGCCCGCGCTCGGGCGGGCTGCGCACCGCGCTGCACCACCTCGGCGCCGGCTATGTCGCGAGCGGGCACGAGGTGACGCTGGTCGTGCCCGGCCGCCGGTACACCGACGAAGTGCTCCCGACCGGGGTCCGCCGGTTCTCGCTGCCCGCGCCGAAGATCCCGGGCACCGGCGGCTACCGGGCGGTCGACCCGCACCGGGTCCGCGCGGTCCTGCGGGACCTCGAGCCGGACCGCCTGGAGGTGTCCGACCGGCTGACGCTGCGGGGGATGGGCGGCTGGGCGAGCCGCCACGGCGTCCCCAGCACGGTCATCTCCCACGAACGCCTCGACCGCCTGCTGCAGCAGTTCCTGCTGCCCGCGCCGATGGCCCGCCGCGTCGCCGACGTCGCCAACCGGCGGATGGCCGCCAGCTACGACACGGTCGTCTGCACGACGGCGTTCGCGCGCGCGGAGTTCGACCGGATCGCGGCGCCGAACGTCCGCCGGGTGCCGCTCGGTGTCGACTTGGCGACCTTCCGCCCGGCCATGCGCGACGACGGCTGGCGCACCGACCTCGCCGGGGGAGCGGAGGCCTTGCTCGTCCACTGTGGACGGTTGTCGCCGGAGAAGCACGTGGAACGCAGCGTGGACACCGTCGCCGCGCTGACGGAGGCGGGCGCGAAGGTCCGGCTGGTGGTGGCGGGCGACGGGCCGCGGCGGCGAGCCCTCGAGCGCCGGGCGCGGGGGCTGCCGGTGACGTTTCTGGGGTTCCTGGCGGGCCGCGGCGACGTCGCGCGGCTGCTGGCCAGCGCCGACGTCTCCCTGGCGCCCGGCCCGCACGAGACCTTCGGGCTGGCCGCGTTGGAGGCCCTCGCCTCGGGGACGCCGGTGGTGGTGTCGGCCTCGTCCGCGCTGCGCGAGATCGTGCGGCCGGGGTGCGGCGCGGCGGTGGACGACCACGCGCCCGCGTTCGCTTCGGCGGTGACCAGCCTGCTGGACAGCCCGGAGGAGCTGCGGCGCGCGGCGGCGCGAGCGCGGGCGGAGGAGTTCACCTGGCCCGCGGCCGTGGCGGGCATGCTGGCCACGTTCCACTGAACCCGCGGGACTAATCTCAGGTCATGTCACGCGCAAGCCTGGACAAGGACCCGCACGAAGTCGCCGCGATGTTCGACGGCGTCGCGTCCGGGTACGACCGGGCGAACTCGTTCATGACCTTCGGCTTCGACCGGCGCTGGCGCACGACGACCGCCCGCGTGCTGGACGCCCGCCGCGGCGAAAAGGTCCTGGACCTCGCCGCCGGCACCGGCGTGTCCACCGTCGAGTACGCCCGCGGGGGCGCCTGGTGCCTGGCCGCGGACTTCTCCTTCGGCATGCTGCGCGCCGGCCTGCACCGGAACGTGCCGATGGTTGCGGCCGACGCGCTCAACCTGCCGTTCGCCGACGAGAGCTTCGACGCCGTGACGATCTCCCTCGCGCTGCGGAACTTCGTCGACCCGAAGGCGGCGCTCACCGAGATCGCCCGCGTGGTCAAACCCGGCGGCCGCCTGGTCATCTGCGAGGTCTCGACGCCCCCGTTCGCGCCCATCCGGTTCATCCACCGGCGGTTCGTCCTGAAGCTGCTGACCTGGGTCGGCAGCCGGACGTCGTCGAACCCCGAGGCCTACAAGTACCTGGCCGAATCCATGCTGACCTGGCCCGACCAGCGCACGCTCGGCGAGATCATCGCGAGCGCCGGCTGGACCGACGTCGAGTGGTTGAACCTCACATTCGGGGTCGTGGCGATCCACCGCGCGCGAAAGCCTGCATAAACCCGCCTTCCTCCCCGCCACCGCCCTCAAAGGAGGAGCTTCGCTCCGCTGTTAGATTCGAAGTATGACGCGACGCACCGCAGACCAGGACGCCGAAGTCATCGTCGTCGGCGCCGGACCCGCAGGGTCCACCGTGGCCACCTACCTGGCCCGCGCGGGCGTCGACGTCCTCCTGCTGGAGAAGACCGAATTCCCCCGCGAGAAGGTCTGCGGCGACGGCCTGACCCCGCGCGGCGTCAAGCAGCTCATCGACCTGGGCATCGACACCAGCGAGGACGCGGGCTGGGTGCACAGCCGCGGCCTGCGGATCCTCACCGGCGACCTCACGCTCGAGCTCGACTGGCCGGACCTGACGAGCTACCCGCCGTACGGCGTTTCGCGCACCCGCCACGACTTCGACGACCTCCTCGCGAAGCTCGCCGTGAAGGCGGGCGCGCGGCTGTACGAGCGCACCACGGTGACCAGCGCGATCACCAACGCGGCCGGGCGCGTGGTCGGCGTCGAGGCGAAGGTCGGCCCGGAGAAGACGCCGGTGCACTACCGCGCCCCGCTGGTCCTGGCCTGCGACGGCGTGTCCGCGCGGCTCGCGCTGAGCGTCGGCATCCAGAAGAACGAGAAGCGCCCGATGGGCGTGGCCGTGCGCCAGTACTACAAGAGCCCGCGCCACGACGACCCGTTCATCGAGGGCCACCTCGAGCTGTGGGACAAGTCCGACCCGCGGAACCCCAAGCTGCTCCCGGGCTACGGCTGGGCGTTCCCGCTCGGCGACGGCACGGTGAACGTCGGCCTCGGCATGCTCTCGACGTCGGCGTCGTTCCGGAACACCGACTACCGCGCGCTGCTGCGCCAGTGGCTCGACGGGACGCCGGAGGAGTGGGGCTACCGCGAGGAGAACGCGATCGGCAAGGTCGGCGGCGCCGGCCTCCCGATGGGCTTCAACCGCACCCCGCACTACCGCGACGGCCTGCTGCTGCTCGGCGACGCCGGCGGCATGGTCAGCCCGTTCAACGGCGAGGGCATCTCGGCGGCGATGGAGTCCGCGCAGATCGCCGCGGAGGTCGTCGTGCAGGCGCTGGCCCGGCGCGAAGGGCCTTCGCGGGAGCGGGCACTGGAGGCGTACCCGCGGGCCGTGGGTGAGCTGATGGGCGGCTACTACGCGCTCGGGAACGTCTTCGCGAAGATCATCGGCAAGCCGAAGATCATGCACGCGTGCACCAAGTACGGGCTGCGCATCAACAAGCTCCTGCCGCTGGTCTACAAGGGCTTGTCGGGCTGCTACGACGCCAAGGGCGGCGACGGCGTCGACCGGCTCATCGCAGCGCTGGCGAAGGTCACGCCGAGCCCGCGCTGACCGGATTTCCGAGAGCCCGGCACGGCTTCCGTGCCGGTCTCTCTCGCGCGCGGACACACGAGTGGCCTAACAAGTTGGCCGTGCGGTCAGTGGGATAGATCACAGGTCAGCGCCCGTTTTGTCCGGCGAAACGCGATCTTGAACGCCCTTCGCGCAGGTCGTGCGCGCGGGGCGGCCGGCCGTGACAACGATGGCGGCGGAACTTAGGCGACCCTTATAACACGGGGTACTAGGGACAAGAGTGTGAGTCGCGTCCTAGACTCCCCCCATGCTTTGTGAATCCCTTCACATCCGCGACGAGTGGCTTGTGAACTATTTCACAAGCTGCTCACGGTCCAGCCACGGGCCGTAAGGAGACCCTGACCCTCGGCGGTGTGACCCAGGTCCCTTAGGGTGCCGACGAGGCCCAGCGGTTCCCCACCACAAGCACAACCGCAGCGGCGCGGAAAGGATGGCGAAGACCCCGTGCTGACGTTGCTGACCCGGACCGACACGGTGCAGCTGGCGCAAGAGGCCCCGAGCCTGAAGCCCTACCTGCCCCTGGTCCTGTTGTTCGTGCTGGCATTGGCGTTCGCCGTGTTGTCGGTCCTGCTCGGGCCGCTCGTCGGCCCCAGCCGGTACAACAAGGCCAAGCTGTCCGCCTACGAGTGCGGCATCGAGCCGTCCCCGCAGCCGCTCGTCGGCGCCGGGCGGATGCCGGTCGCGTACTACATCACCGCGATGCTGTTCATCCTGTTCGACATCGAGATGGTCTTCCTCTACCCGTTCGCCGTGCAGGCGAACGCGCTGGGCACGTTCGGCCTGGTGGAGATCCTGCTGTTCATCGCGACGGTCGGCTTCGCGTACGCCTACGTGTGGCGGCGCGGCGGCCTGGATTGGAACTAGACCCATGGGCCTCGAAGAAAAACTCCCCAACGGCGTCCTGCTGGCCAGCCTCGAAGGCCTCGTCAACTGGGCGCGCAAGAACTCGCTCTGGCCCGCCACGTTCGGCCTCGCCTGCTGCGCGATCGAGATGATGACGGTCGGCGGTTCCCGCTACGACATCGCCCGCTTCGGCATGGAGCGCTTCAGCGCGACGCCGCGGCAGGCCGACCTGATGATCGTCGCCGGGCGCGTCACGCAGAAGATGGCCCCGGTCCTGCGCCAGATCTACGACCAGATGGCCGAGCCGCGCTGGGTGCTCGCCATGGGCGTCTGCGCCTCCTCCGGCGGCATGTTCAACAACTACGCCGTGGTCCAGGGCGTCGACCACATCGTGCCGGTCGACATGTACCTGCCCGGCTGCCCGCCGCGGCCGGAGATGCTGCTGGACGCGATCCTCAAGCTGCACGCCAAGATCCAGGACGAGCCGATCAACGCCCGCCGCGCCGCCATCCGCGCCGCGAGCGGGGAGCGCACCGAGCTCGTCGCGTCGTCGATCAAGTACGCGAAGAAGTAGAGCGATGACTGAGAACCCCCAACCCGGCGATGAGCAGTCGAGCGCCGAGCGAGCCGAAACCGGCCTGACGGCGAAGGGGCCGGGCGCCGCCGAACCGGTCGTCACCGGTCGCGAGCGCCAGGGCATGTTCGGCGTCCACGGCACCGGCGACACCTCCGGCTACGGCGGCGTCCGGCTCCCGGCGTACAGCCCGGCACCGGCCGAGCGCCCGTACGGCGGCTGGTTCGACCAGTTCGCCGACGAGTTCTACGCCGCGCTGGCCGAGCGCAAGATCCCGGCCGAGGCGATCCTGCAGACCACGGTCGACCGCGGCGAGATCACCTTCTACGTCGCCCGCGAGCACCTGCCCGCGATCGCGAAAACGCTTCGCGACGACGGCGGCCTCCGCTTCGAGCTGCTGTCCTCGGTGTCCGGTGTGGACTACGGCGTCGACGTCCCGCAGCGGCTGCACGCGGTCTACCACTTCACGTCGCTGACCTACCGGCGCCGGATCCGCCTCGAGGTCACCCTCGACGTCGAGGACGCGCACGTGCCGTCGCTGGTCGGGATCTACCCGACGGCCGACTGGCAGGAGCGCGAGACCTGGGACATGTTCGGCATCGTCTTCGACGGCCACCCGGCCCTGACCCGGATCCTCATGCCGGACGACTGGGACGGCCACCCCCAGCGCAAGGACTACCCGCTCGGCGGGATCCCGGTCGAATACAAGGGCGCGGAGATCCCGCCGCCGGACCAGCGGAGGTCGTACTCGTGAGCACCGAGAACCTGTCCGACGTCACGACGGGAACCGACACGAGCGCCGAAGGCTCGGACAGCGTCGACTACGCCGATTCCCGCGATACCACCGAAGGCCGCGTCTACACGGTCTCCGGCGGCGACTGGGACGACGTCATCGCCGACGCGGCGCACGACGAGCGCATGGTCATCAACATGGGCCCGCAGCACCCGTCGACGCACGGCGTGCTCCGGCTCGTGCTGGAGATGGAGGGCGAGACCGTCACGCAGCTGCGGTCGGTCATCGGCTACCTGCACACCGGCATCGAGAAGAACTGCGAGTACCGGACCTGGACCCAGGGCGTCACCTTCGTGACGCGCATGGACTACCTGGCCCCGCTTTCGACGGAGATGGCGTACTGCCTCGGCGTCGAGAAGCTGCTGCAGATCGAAGCCCCGCGCCGCGCCCAGCTGCTGCGCGTGATGCTGCTCGAGATCAACCGCATCGGCTCGCACCTGGTCTACATCGCCACCGGCGGCATGGAGCTCGGCGCCACCACCGCGATGACGCTCGGCTTCCGCGAGCGCGAAGAGGTGCTGCACCTGCTGGAGCACCTGACCGGCCTGCGGATGAACCACGCGTTCATCCGGCCCGGCGGGCTCGCGCAGGACATGCCGGCCGACTACCACGAGAAGGTCAGCGAATTCGTCAAGACGATGAAGAAGCGCCTTCCGCTGTACGACAAGCTCTTCACCGGCCAGCCGATCTGGCGCAACCGGCTCAAGGGCGTCGGCTACCTGCCGGTCGACGCGTGCCTCGCGCTCGGCGTCACGGGCCCGGTGCTGCGGTCCGCCGGTCTCCCGTGGGACCTGCGCAAGACCGAGCCGTACTCCTGCTACGACGAGTTCGACTTCGACGTGCCCGTCGACAACGGCGCCGACTGCTGGTCGCGCTACCTGATCCGCGTCCACGAGATGCACGAGAGCCTCAAGATCATCGAGCAGTGCCTCGAGAAGCTCGAGCCGGGCCCGGTCATGGTCGAGGACAAGAAGATCGCGTGGCCCGCGCAGCTGTCCATCGGCAGCGACGGCATGGGCAACTCGCTCGAGCACGTCAAGAAGATCATGGGCCAGTCCATGGAGTCCCTGATCCACCACTTCAAGCTGGTCACCGAGGGCTTCAAGGTGCCGGCCGGGCAGGTCTACACCTCGGTCGAGTCGCCGCGCGGCGAGCTGGGCGCGCACCTGGTCTCCGACGGCGGCACCCGGCCGCTGCGGGTCCACGTGCGCGAACCGAGCTTCGTGAACCTGCAGTCGATGCCCGCCATGGCCGAGGGCGGCCTGGTCGCCGACGTGATCGCCGCCATCGCCTCGATCGACCCCGTCATGGGGGGAGTGGACCGATGACCACAGCAGTTCCCGAGCCCGGGCCGAACTACGCGGACACCACGCACGCCGCGGCCGGGCCCGACGTCGACGTCGTCGCCATCGCGCCGGACCCGGCGGTCGCCGCCGGCATCATCACCGAGACGCCCCTCGAGGACATCTTCGACGCGGACATCCACGCCAAGGCGCAGGAGCTGATCGCGCGCTACCCGATGTCCCGCTCGGCGCTGCTGCCGATGCTGCACCTCGTGCAGTCGGTGCAGGGCTACGTCAGCCAGGAGGGCATCGCGTTCTGCGCGAAGCAGCTCGACCTGTCCGACGCCGAGGTCAGCGCGGTCGCCACGTTCTACACGATGTACAAGCGCCGCCCGTGCGGTGAACACCTCGTGAGCGTCTGCACCAACACGCTGTGCGCGGCCATGGGCGGCGACGCGATCTACAAGCGGCTCCAGACGCACCTCGGCTCCGAGGAGAACCCGCTGGGGCACAACGAGACCGCGGGCACGCCGAACGAGCCGGGCTCGATCACCCTCGAGCACGCCGAGTGCCTCGCGGCCTGCGACCTCGCGCCGGTCATCCAGGTCAACTACGAGTACTTCGACAACCAGACCGAGGACAAGGCCGTCGCCCTGGTCGACGCGCTGCAGGCGGGCAAGAAGCCGGCCCCGACGCGCGGCGCCCCGCTGACGAACTTCAAGGGCGCCGAGCTGCAGCTCGCCGGGTTCTTCCCGGAGGACGAGACGGCCTACCGCCGGGACGTCGACGGCCCGTCACAGGCCGTCGAGACGCTGCGGGGCGCGAAGCTCGCGCAGGACCGCGGCTGGGTCGCCCCCGTGGCTTCCGATGTGCCGCTGCCAGAAGTGGAGAAGAAGTAATGGCTGACCCCATCACTCCGGTTCTGACCAAGCGCTGGCTGTCGCCGAACTCCTGGCAGATCGGCCAGTACGAGGCCCTCGAGGGCTACACGGCGATCCGCAAGGCACTGGCCGGGACGCCGGAGCAGCTCGTCCAGCTGATCAAGGACTCCGGCCTGCGCGGCCGCGGCGGCGCGGGCTTCCCGGCCGGCATCAAGTGGTCGTTCATGCCGCCGAACTTCGACAAGCCGCACTACCTGGTGATCAACGCCGACGAGGGCGAACCGGGCACCTGCAAGGACATCCCGCTGATGATGGCGGACCCGCACTCGCTCATCGAGGGCTGCATCATCGCCTCGTACGCGATGCGGTCCAACCACTGCTTCATCTACGTCCGCGGCGAGGCGCTGCACTGCATCCGCCGGCTCAACGCGGCCGTGCGCGAGGCCGAAGCGGCGGGCTACCTGGGCGAGAACATCCTCGGCTCCGGCTTCGACCTCAAGATCACCGTCCACGCGGGCGCGGGCGCGTACATCTGCGGCGAGGAAACCGCGCTGCTGGACTCGCTCGAAGGCCGTCGCGGCCAGCCGCGGCTCAAGCCGCCGTTCCCGGCCGCCGCGGGCCTCTACGCCGCGCCGACCACGGTGAACAACGTCGAGACCATCGCCAGCGCGCCCTACATCGTCAACGCCGGCTCCAGCTGGTTCCGCGAGATGGGCCGCGAGAAGTCGCCCGGCCCGAAGATCTACTCGATCTCCGGCCACGTCGAGAAACCCGGCCAGTACGAATGCCCGCTCGGCACCACGCTGCGCGAGCTCCTAGAAATGGCGGGCGGCATGAAGGACGGCATCCCGCTCAAGTTCTGGACCCCGGGCGGCTCGTCCACCCCGATGTTCACCGCCGAGCACCTCGACGTTCCCCTGGACTTCGAGGGCGCGGCGGAAGCCGGGTCGATGCTGGGCACCACCGCCGTCCAGGTCTTCAACGAGACCGTGTCGGTGCCGTGGGCCGTGATGAAGTGGACGCAGTTCTACGAGCACGAGTCCTGCGGCAAGTGCACGCCGTGCCGCGAAGGCACGTACTGGCTGGCGCAGATCCTCGAGCGCATGGTCGAGGGCCACGGCACCGAGGAGGACATCGACACCCTCCTCGACGTCTGCGACAACATCCTCGGCCGGTCGTTCTGCGCCCTCGGGGACGGCGCGGTGTCGCCGATCCAGAGCGGCATCAAGTACTTCCGCGAGGAGTTCCTCGCGCTGTGCGAAGCGAACCGGCACGAACAGACCAAGCCCGAACTCGTGGGAGCGCAGGCATGACGATCGCGGCTGAATCAAACACAGCCAAGCCCGCTTCTGAGGACACTGTGACGCCGGTCCCCGAGGGCCACGTCAAGCTGGTCATCGACGGCGAAGAGGTCATCGCCCCCAAGGGCGAGCTCCTCATCCGCACGGCCGAACGCCTCGGCACGGTCATCCCGCGGTTCTGCGACCACCCCCTCCTCGACCCGGCGGGCGCCTGCCGCCAGTGCCTGGTCGAGGTCGAGATGGGCGGCCGTCCGATGCCGAAGCCGCAGGCGTCCTGCACGATGACCGTCGCCGACGGCATGGTCGTCAAGACGCAGCTGACGTCGCCGGTCGCGGACAAGGCCCAGCAGGGCGTGATGGAGCTGCTGCTCATCAACCACCCCCTGGACTGCCCGATCTGCGACAAGGGCGGCGAGTGCCCGCTGCAGAACCAGGCGCTGGCCCACGGCCGCACGGAGTCGCGGTTCGTCGACACCAAGCGGACGTTCCCGAAGCCGCTGCCGATTTCCACGCAGGTGCTGCTGGACCGCGAACGCTGCGTGCTCTGCCAGCGCTGCACCCGGTTCTCCCGCGAGATCGCCGGTGACCCGTTCATCGAGCTCCTCGAACGCGGCGCCCACCAGCAGATCGGCACCGCGGAGACGGCGGACGTCCTGGACCTGGCCTCGCGGACGACGTCCGGGCAGCCGTTCCAGTCCTACTTCTCCGGCAACGTCATCCAGATCTGCCCGGTGGGGGCGCTCACCAGCGCGGCCTACCGGTTCCGGTCGCGGCCGTTCGACCTGGTGTCCTCGCCGAGCGTGTGCGAGCACTGCTCGTCCGGCTGCGCCGAGCGCACCGACTTCCGGCGCGGCAAGGTCCAGCGCAAGCTGGCCGGCGACGACCCGGAAGTCAACGAAGAGTGGATCTGCGACAAGGGCCGGTTCGCCTTCCGCTACACCGGCGCCGAGGACCGCATCCGGCGTCCGCTGGTCCGCAACGCCGAGACCGGTGAGCTGGAAGAGGCGTCCTGGACCGACGCGCTGCGCATCGCCGCCGAGGGGCTCGTCCAGGCCCGGTCGAACGGTGGCGTCGGCGTGCTGCCCGGTGGCCGGCTCACCGTCGAGGACGCCTACGCGTACTCGAAGTTCGCCCGCGTCGCCCTGCGCACCAACGACGTCGACTTCCGCGCCCGCCCGCACTCGGCCGAGGAGCTGGCCTTCCTGACCTCGCACGTCGTGGGCGTGACGCCGGAGTCCGGCGTCACCTTCGGCGAGATCGAGCGGGCCCGCACGGTCCTGTGCGTCGCCTTCGAGCCCGAGGACGAAGCCCCGATCGTGTTCCTGCGGCTGCGCAAGGCGGCCCGCAAGAACCGCACCCGGGTCGTCCACTTGGGACAGTGGACGACGTCGTCGGTGCGCAAGACGTTCGGCGAGCTGCTCGCCTGCGTCCCCGGCCAGGAAGCCGCCGCGATCGACGGCATCGCCAAGCACGCGCCGGACCTCGACGAGGCCCTGCGCGGCGAAGGTGCAGTCGTCCTGGTCGGCGAGCGCGCCGCCGCGATCCCCGGCCTGTTCGCCGCCCTGCACGACCTGGTCGAGCGCACCGGAGTCCGGCTCGCGTGGATCCCGCGCCGCGCCGGCGACCGGGGTGCGCTGGAGACCGGCTGCGTGCCGTCGCTGCTGCCCGGCGGCCGCCGGGTCGGCGACGACGCCGCCCGCGTCGCTGTCGAGAACGCCTGGGGCGTCCCGCTCCCGGCAGCTCCGGGCCGCGACGCGACCGACATCCTGCTGGCCGCTTCGGCCGGCGAGCTCGGCGGCCTGGTCGTCGGCGGGGCCGACCCGTACGACCTGCCGGACCCGGCCCTCGCGCTGCGCGCGCTGGACAACGCCGGGTTCGTGGTCAGCCTGGAACTGCGGCACAGCGCGGTGACCGAGCGCGCGGACGTCATCCTCCCGGTGGCCGCGTCGGACGAAAAGTCCGGCAGCTACCTCAACTGGGAGGGCCGCACCCGCCCGTTCGACACCACCATCGAAGGCACCGGCGCCCTGCCGGACTGCCGGGTGCTCGACACCCTCGCCGTCGAGATGGACGCGGACCTGTTCACGCAGACGCCGGCCGCCGCACGCGGTGATTTCGAGAAGCTGGGCCAGGCCTCGGCGCTGCGCTGGAGCCACGTCGCCGCCGAGGTCGCCCCGCCCGCGACGCCGGGTGACGGCCAGGCGGTCCTGTCGACCTGGCGCCAGCTGATCGACAACGGTTCCCTGCAGGACGGCGAGCCGCACCTCAAGGGCACCCAGCGCACGCCGGTCGCGCGGCTCTCGGCCAAGACCGCCGAAGGGCTGGGCGTCACCGTCACGGTGAGCACCGAACGCGGTGCGATCACGCTGCCGGTGGAGATCGCCGACCTGCCCGACGGTGTCGTGTGGCTGCCGGGCAACTCGGACGGCTCCGCCGTGTTCAAGACGCTCGGTGCCGGCCACGGCGCCGTCGTGAACCTCGCTGGAGGTGGGCAATGACCCCGCTGCTGACCGAAGCAGCCGTCGGCAGCGTGCCGGACGCGGCGACGCGGGCGGCGCTGCTGGCCGACGACCCGTTGTGGCTGATCCTGCTCAAGTGCGTGGTCATCCTGCTGATCGGGCCGATCCTGACGATCTTCCTGATCGTCTGGGAGCGCAAGGCCGTCGGCCGGATGCAGAACCGGCCCGGCCCCAACCGGGTCGGCCCCGGCGGCTACCTGCAGTCCCTGGCGGACGCGATCAAGCTGCCGTTCAAGGAACAGATCATCCCGGACACCGCCGACCGCAAGGTGTACTTCCTCGCCCCGGTCGTCTGCGTGGTGCCGTCGCTGATCGCGCTGTCGGCCATCCCGTTCGGCCCGGTCGTGTCGATCTTCGGCGAGCGGACCGTGCTGCAGCTGCTCGACCTGCCGGTCAGCGCGCTGGTGATCCTGGCCTGCTCCTCGATCGGCGTCTACGGCATCGTGCTCGCCGGCTGGTCGTCCGGCTCGCCGTACCCGCTGCTCGGCGGCATGCGCAGCGCGGCGCAGGTGATCTCCTACGAGATCGCGATGGGGCTCTCGATCGTCGCGGTGATCCTGCAGGCCGGGTCGCTGAACCTGGCCGACATCGTCGGCGCGCAGCACAAGGTGTGGTTCCTCTACCTGGTCCCCAGCTTCGTGATCTACCTGATCTCGATGGTCGGCGAGACCAACCGCGCTCCGTTCGACCTCCCGGAGGCCGAGTCGGAGCTGGTCGGCGGCTTCCACACCGAGTACAGCTCGATGAAGTTCGCGATGTTCTTCCTCGCCGAGTACGTCAACATGGTGATCGTCTCGGCGTTCGCGACGACGCTGTTCCTCGGCGGCTGGATGGCCCCGTGGCCGCTGTCGCTGATCGGGAACAACGTCCTCAACACCGGCTGGTGGCCGGTGCTGTGGTTCTTCGCGAAGATGTTCGTCCTGCTGTTCGGGTTCATCTGGCTGCGCGGCACGCTGCCCCGCCTGCGCTACGACCAGTTCATGCGGCTGGGCTGGAAGGTCCTGGTCCCGCTGAACCTGGTGTGGATCATCATGGTGACCTTCGCGAAGGTGATCACCTGGAACACCGCGACCATCATCATCGCCGCGGTCGCGATCTTCATCGTCGCCTCGCTGTTCTTCTACGTCCGCGCCGCGGGCCGCGAAGAGGAGAGCGAAAGCATCCCGGTCACCGGCGGCGGCTTCCCGGTCCCGCCGCTGGACCTCAAGGTCCCGCAGACCACCCCGCGTCAGAAGGCCTTGGCCAAGGCCGAGGCGAAGGCGGCCCGCCGCAAGCCGGCGGCCGTCGGTACCGCAAAGGAAGGGGCACAAGATGGGGTTTCTTGATCCCGTCAAGGGCTTCGGCGTCACCTTCGGGATGATGTTCAAGAAGGTCGCCACCGAGGAGTACCCGGAGGCCGGCGCCCCCGCCGCCCCGCGTTACCACGGGCGCCACCAGCTGAACCGGCACCCGGACGGCCTCGAGAAGTGCGTCGGCTGCGAGCTGTGCGCGTGGGCCTGCCCGGCGGACGCGATCTTCGTCGAGGGTGGTGACAACACCGAGGAAGCCCGGTACTCGCCGGGCGAGCGGTACGGCGCGGACTACCAGATCAACTACCTGCGCTGCATCGGCTGCGGCCTCTGCATCGAGGCGTGCCCGACCCGGTCGCTGACGATGATCAACTTCTACGAGCTGGCCGACGACGACCGCCAGCGGCTGATCTACACGAAGGAAGACCTGCTCGCGCCCCTGCTGCCCGGCATGGAGCAGCCGCCGCACCCGATGCGGCTCGGCGAAAACGAGCAGGACTACTACGTGAACGGCCCCGAACTGGCTCGCGGGGAGGGCGTCAAGTGATCGCCGCACTCCTCGCCCAGGCACCCAACGCGTCGGCCGGCGTCTCCACCGGTGAGGCCGTCGCGTTCTGGATCCTCGGTCCGGTCTCGCTGCTCGGCGCGCTCGGCATGATCTTCTCCCGCAACGCCGTCCACTCGGCGCTGTGGCTGGTGCTGACCATGCTGAGCCTGGGCGCGCTGTACATGATCCAGTCGGCGCCGTTCCTCGGCTTCACGCAGATCATCGTCTACACCGGCGCGATCATGATGCTGTTCCTGTTCGTGCTGATGCTGGTCGGCCGGGAGAGCTCGGACTCGGTCGTCGAAGTCCTCCGCGGGCAGCGGCTGGCCGCGACGGTGCTGGGAATCGGCCTCGCCGCGCTGCTCGCCACCGGCATCTACCGGTCGCTGGAGAACGTCACCCCGGCCATCCCGCTCGACTCCGCCACGCCGGCGGGCGGCGGGCCGAAGGGCCTGGGCCGGCTGATCTTCACCGACTACCTGTTCCCGTTCGAGCTGACGTCGGCGCTGCTCATCACCGCCGCCATCGGCGCGATGGTGCTGGCCTTCACCGACCGGCACGGCAAGGGCGGCAAGCTCACGCAGAAGGAGCTCGTGCTCCTGCGCTTCCGCGGCGAGCACGACCGGCCGTCGCCGCTGCCCGGCCCGGGCGTCTTCGCCACCGCCAACTCGGTGGCCACCCCGGCGCTGCTGCCGGACGGCTCGGTCGCCCCGGAGTCGCTGTCGGCGATCATCGAGTCCACCTCGGCGATCGAGCTGGCGAAGGAACGCAAGCTCGTCGCGGACGAGGGCCCGCACCCGGACGCGCACGCGCTGGTCGGCACGGAACCCACTGCCGGGGGAGCTTCGGAAACCAAGGGGGAGAAGGAATGACCCCGACGTACTACCTGCTGCTGTCGGCGCTGCTGTTCGCGCTCGGCGCGGTCGGCGTGCTGGTGCGGCGCAACGCGATCGTCGTGTTCATGTGCATCGAGCTGATGCTCAACGCGGTGAACCTGTCGCTGGTCACCTTCGCCCGGATCAACGGCGGGCTCGACGGCCAGATCATGGCGTTCTTCGTCATGGTCGTCGCGGCCGCCGAGGTCGTGGTCGGCCTGGCGATCATCATGGCCATCTTCCGCACCCGGCGCTCGGCCTCGGTCGACGACACCAACCTGCTGAAGTACTAGGAGACCCCCGAGTGACCGCATCATCGTGGCTGCTGGTGGCCCTGCCCGGTCTCGGCGCGTTGATCCTGCTGCTGGCAGGGAAGCGCGCGAAGGCCTGGGGGCATCTGCTCGGCTGTGCCACCGTCACCCTCGCCTTCGTCTACGGGCTGATCCTGTTCTTCAGCGCCGACACGGCCACCACGTCCGACGTCAAGGTCTACTCGTGGATCCCGGTCGGCGCGCTGCAGGTGGACTTCGGGCTGCGGATCGACGCGCTGTCGCTGACGTTCGTGCTGCTCATCACCGGCGTCGGCATGCTGATCCACTACTACTCGATCGGCTACATGGCCGACGACGAGGGCCGGTACCGCTTCTTCGCGTACCTGAACCTCTTCGTCGCCTCGATGCTGGTCCTCGTACTGGGCAACAGCTTCGTGACGCTCTACCTGGGCTGGGAAGGCGTGGGTCTCGCGTCCTACCTGCTCATCGGCTGGTACCAGGGCCGCCCGTCCGCCGCCACCGCGGCGAAGAAGGCGTTCCTGATGAACCGCGTCGGGGACGTCGGGCTCGCGCTGGCGATCTTCATCATGTTCAAGTACGCGGGCTCGACCGGCTACGCCGAGGTCTTCAAGGCGGTCGCGGACGGCAAGTTCTCGACGGGTGCGATCACCGCGATGGCGATCCTGCTCCTGCTGGGCGCCTGCGGTAAGTCCGGCCAGTTCCCGCTGCAGGCGTGGCTCCCGGACGCGATGGAGGGCCCGACCCCGGTGTCGGCCCTGATCCACGCGGCCACGATGGTGACGGCCGGTGTCTACCTGGTGGCCCGCTCCAAGGACATCTTCAACGCCACCGAAGACGGCCGCCTGATCGTCACCCTGGTCGGCACGGTGACCCTGCTGCTCGGGTGCATCATCGGCTGCGCGTACGACGACATCAAGAAGGTCCTCGCGTACTCCACGGTCAGCCAGATCGGCTACATGATGCTCGCCGTCGGCCTCGGGCCGATCGCGTACGCGCTCGGCATCATGCACCTGGTCGCGCACGGCTTCTTCAAGGCCGGGCTGTTCCTCGGGGCCGGGTCGGTCATGCACGGCATGAACGACGAGGTCGACATGCGGAAGTTCGGCGGCCTGCGCAAGCACATGCCGATCACCTTCATCACCTTCGGCCTCGGCTACCTGGCCCTGATCGGCATCCCGCCGCTGTCGGGCTTCTTCACCAAGGACGCGATCATCGAAGCGGCGTTCGGCCAGGGCGGCTGGCGCGGCTGGGTGATGGGTGGCGCGGCCCTGCTGGGTGCCGGGCTCACCGCGTTCTACATGACCCGCCTGATGGTGATGACGTTCTTCGGCAAGGAGCGCTGGAAGGACATCAAGAGCACCGACGGCCACGACTTCCACCCGCACGAGTCCAAGCCGGTCATGTGGGTCCCGATGGCCGTCCTGGCGGTCGGTTCGGTCGGCGCCGGCTTCTTCTTCTCGCAGGGTGAGCGCTTCGCCCACTGGCTGGCCCCCTCGGTCGGCGAGCTGGAGGAAGCGCACCACGCGCCGTTCGACGCTTGGGTGATTTCCGTGGCGGCGGTCGTGCTCTCGCTGCTCGGCGTCGCGCTCGCGTACCTGATCTTCCGCCGTGACGTCCCGGTCGAGCAGCCCCAGCGGGTCTCGTTCGTCACCCGGGCCGCGCGCAAGGACCTTTACGGCAACGCCCTCAACGAGACGCTGGTCGCCCGCCCGGGCACCTGGCTCTCGCGGGCGCTGGTGTACGTCGACAACCGCGGCGTCGACGGCGCGGTCAACGGCCTGGCCGCCGGTCTCGGCGGCGGGTCCGGCCGGCTGAGGCGGCTGCAGACCGGGTTCGTCCGGTCGTACGCGCTGTCGATGCTGGGCGGCACGTTCCTGCTTCTGGCGGCTCTCCTGCTGGTGAGGTTCTCCTGATGACCTGGTTGCTCATCCTCATCCTGGTGCCGCTGGCCGGCTCCCTGGTGCTGGCGTTCCTGAAGGGGAACGACCGCGCCGCGGTGCTCACGGCGTTCGGGTTCTCGCTCCTCGAGCTGGTGCTGATCATCCCGTTCTGGCTCAGCTACTCGCCTTCGGGCGCGCGGCTGCAGATGACGTCGAGCTTCGACTGGATCCCCAGCTTCGGCGTGCACATCGCGTTCGGCACCGACGGCATCGCGCTGATCATGATCGCGGTGATCGCGCTGCTGGTGCCGATCGTCGTCGGCGGGCTCGGCACGATGGACAAGCTCCCGGCGGGGCGCAGCGCGGGCGGGTTCCTGTCGCTGATCCTGCTGCAGGAGGCGCTCACGATCGGCGTGTTCGCCGCGACCGACGTCTTCCTGTTCTACGTGCTGTTCGAGATCATGCTGATCCCGATGTACTTCCTGATCGGCGGCTACGGCGGCGCGAACCGGCAGTACGCGGCGGTGAAGTTCTTCCTGTACTCGTTCCTCGGCGGCCTGATCATGCTGGCCTCGGCGATCGGGGCGTACTCGCTGGCGGCGGACAAGCTCGGCAAGGGCACGTTCGACTGGGCCACGCTGGTGACGGTGGTGCGCGACGCGCCGCTGTCCACGCAGATCTGGCTGTTCCTCGGCTTCTTCCTGGCCTTCGCGATCAAGGCGCCGCTGGTGCCGTTCCACACCTGGCTGCCGGACGCGGCGGGGGAGGCGCCGATCGGCGTCGCCGTCCTGCTGGTCGGCGTGCTGGACAAGGTCGGCACGTTCGGGTTCCTGCGCTACTGCCTGCCGATGTTCCCGGACGCGAGCAAGACACTGGCGCCGCTGGTGCTGGTGCTCTCGGTGATCGGTGTCCTTTATGGATCGATCCTCGCGGCGGGGCAGCGGGACATGAAGCGGTTTATCGCGTACGTGTCCATCGCGCACTTCGGGTTCATTTCGCTGGGCATCTTCGCGTTCAACGAGCAGGCGATGGTCGGCTCGGCGACGTACATGCTCAACCACAGCCTCGCGACCGGCATGCTGATCGTGGTGATCGGCCTGGTGATCGCGCGCGGCGGGTCTTCTCGCATTTCGGACTACGGCGGCATGGCGAAGGTGACCCCGTTGCTGGCCGGGCTGTTCCTGCTCGCCGGTCTGTCGACGCTTTCGCTGCCGGGCACCAACTCGTTCGTCTCGGAGTTCCTGGTGCTCATCGGGTCCTTTGTGGACCAGCCGGTGTACACGATCCTCGCCACGGTGGGCATGGTCCTGGCCGCGGCGTACGTCCTGTGGCTCTACCAGCGGGTCTTCCAGGGCCCGGTCCGCGGTGACGCCCTCGTGGGTGTCGGCGGCGGCCCGGGCACGGCCATCGCGCCGGAGCTGGGTGCGAAGAAGGCGATTCGCGACCTTTCCGGCAGGGAGATCGCGATCCTCGCGCCGCTGGTCGTGCTGATCATCGTCCTCGGCTTCTACCCGAAGCCGGTGCTCGACACAGTCACCCCGACGGTGCAGCAGACGCTGTCCGCGGTCCAGGGAGGCAAGTAAAAGTGCTCGACATCCTCCTGACCCAGGCACCGGAGCCGCCGGTGCAGGTGCCGTCGATCGACTACCCGGCCGTGCTGCCGGTGCTGATCGTCCTCGGTGCGGCGTGCGTCAGCGTGCTGGTCGAGGCGTTCGCGGCGAAGCGGTCGCGGTTCGGCATCCAGGTCGGGCTGAGCCTGGCGTCGATCGTGGCGGCCGGCGTCAGCCTGATCGTCTACGCGACGGGCGACGCGCCCGCGGGCGGCGTGACGACGTTCAGCGGCGCGATCTCGATCGACCGGCCGGCGCTGTTCCTCTGGGGCACGCTGCTCGCGCTGGCGGTCGGCGCGGTGCTGCTGATCTCCGACCGCGTGGTCGAGCCGGGCGGCGCACTGGTCGCCCAGGCGGGCATCCGCCCGGGCACGGTCCAGGACCGCGCGCAGACGGCGACGGTGATGCAGACCGAGGTGTTCCCGCTGACGCTGTTCGCCCTCGGCGGCATGATGGCGTTCACCGCGGCGAACGACCTGCTGACGATGTTCATCGCGCTGGAAGTGCTCTCGCTGCCGCTGTACCTGATGTGCGGCCTCGCCCGCCGGCGTCGTCTCCTGTCCCAGGAAGCGGCGGTCAAGTACTTCCTGCTGGGCGCGTTCTCCTCGGCGTTCTTCCTGTACGGGCTGGCGCTGCTGTACGGCTACGCGAACTCGGTGAAGCTGGGCGACATCGCGGCCGCGGCGGCGGGTTCGGACCGGTCGGACACGCTGCTGTTCGCCGGGCTGGGCCTGCTGGTGGTCGGCCTGCTGTTCAAGGGTTCGGTGGGCCCGTTCCACACGTGGACCCCGGACGTGTACCAGGGGGCGCCGACCCCGGTGACGGCGTTCATGGCGGCGTGCACGAAGGTCGCGGCGTTCGGTGGCATCCTGCGGGTGCTGTCGGTGGCGTTCTCGTCGACTTCGTGGGAGTGGCGCGGAGTTCTCTGGGGCGTGGCGATCATTTCGATGGTGATCGGCGCGGTGCTGGGCCTGACCCAGACGGACGTCAAGCGCATGGTGGCGTACTCGTCGATCGCCCACGCGGGGTTCCTGCTGGTCGGGGCGATCGCGATGACGCGCGATGGGCTGTCGAGCACGCTGTTCTACCTGCTGGCGTACGGCTTCACGACGCTGGCGGCGTTCGGCGTGATCAGCCTGGTCCGGGATTCCTCGGGCGAGGCGACGCACCTTTCGGCGTGGGCCGGGCTGGCGAAGCGCTCGCCGCTGCTGGCCGGGGTGTTCACGTTCCTGCTGCTGGCGCTGGCCGGGATCCCGTTGACTTCCGGGTTCGTCGGCAAGTTCGTGGTGTTCTCGGCGGCGCTGTCGGACGGAATGGCACCGCTGGTGGTGGTCGCGCTGGTGTTCAGCGCGGTGGCGGCGTTCTTCTACCTGCGGGTGATCGTCCTGATGTACTTCTCGGAGCCGGCGGCGGACGGGCCGTCGGTATCGGTCCCGGGTTTCGGCACGGGAACGGCGATCTTCCTGGGCACGGCGGTGACGCTGGTGCTGGGCCTGGTCCCGGCATTCGCCCTCGGCTGGGCCGGTTCGGGCGGCTTCGCTTTCTGAGGTTTTCTTGATAGGCCGCCACTCTTTTTGGGAGTGGCGGCCTATTTCAGTTTCTGGCTCAGTTTTTCGGGATCCCCGGGCAGGACGCTGATGTAGCCGTCGGCGAGGGCGATCCCGACGCGCCCGGCGTCGAGATCGAGGTAGCTGACGGTCTTGCCGCCGGTCTGGAGCTGCCCGACGCCGTAGTGGGGTTGCTCGAAGAGGGCGTCGAGTTCCTGCGCTTCCCGGCTGCGCGCGGGGGCGTCGTCGAAGATGTCGCTCTCGGGTTGTTTCTGGAAGTCGGCCTGGGGGAGCGAGAAGGGCTTGATGTCGGCGGGCGGATAGCCGGGCAGCCGCGCGACGAGGGCGTCGGCGGGGTGGGTGTCGACGTCGACCTCGGTGAGTTCGACCTGGTCGCCCTGGCAGACGACACAGACGGCGGTTCGCTCTTTGGCCGCGACGAGGATGCCGGTTTGGCCGGTGGTGTCGCGGGCGTAGGCGAAGTACTCCTGGGCGGGGTGGCCGATGAGGTGCAGGAGGTCTTCGAAATCGGGGGTGAAGCTATCGCCTTCGGTGAAGCCGTAGGGGCGGAGTTCCTCGAGGGCTTGCTTGTTCACTTGGTCTGCGGCGGAGGGTGGGATGTAGCGGAGCCCTTTCGCGAAGACGGGGTGCGGATCGCCGCAGCCGACGTAACGCATGGCGGCGAGCAGGGTGTTCAGCGAGAAGACGGCGGTCACTGCTTCTTTTCCCCGATTACGGGCGGCATGGGTTTTTCGGTGAAGCCGCCGAAGGTTCCGTCCGGGTCGGGGTTTTGCAGGTAGGGGGCGGTTTTCTTTTCGCGGTCTTCTTCTTTGCCGCCGCGGCCTTGCCCGGGGGCGCCCATGGGGAGGCCGTTGGCACCGCGGGGGCCGGCGGCGCCGCGGGCGGGGTTGGTGGTGGGGAAGCGTTCTTCGGGGAGCCGGGCGCCGGTGCTGTTGCCGAGGCCGCGCTGGTTTCCTGTTCCCGGCCCGGTTCCCGTGCCGGCTCTGGGCGTTCCTGTCCCGCTGCCTGGTCCCGTGCCCGTTTGGTACCCACCGCCGACGTAGGGCCCGGTCCCGGGCCCGAACCCGCCGGACCAGTTCGTCCCGGGCCCGGTGAGGTTGCTGACGGGCTGCCCGGTAGGCCCGAACTCATACCCACCCTGAGCGGCGGGCATGACGGGCTTGGGGACGTAGCTGTTGGCGTGGGTGTTGTCGGGAATGGTATCGGTGTTCGTGGTCCCGGGCCGGGCTTGATCCGGCTGGGTCGGCCGGTTTTGCTGATCCTGTTGGGTTTGCTGGTTCTGCTGTTGTCCCTGGTCTGTGCCCCGGTTTTGCCCGGGTCGAGAGACCTGCCGATCCTGGGCGGGAATCTGAGTCTGGCTCGGATTCCGGGCCCAGTCCCCGGTATCGGTGGGGCCGGCTTTGTCGCCGGAGGTCCGCATGGAGATGGGCGCCCCGGAGTCGGAGAGCTGCGCGTACTGCGCGGGCATCTGCCCACCATTGGCGGTACTGGCGGAGTGGTAGGCACTGAAGGCATCGATGTTGGCTTGGCTGTCAGCTTGCCACCCGGCAACTTTGGCGTGGTAGGAACCCCAGCCGTTGTCACTGATGGCTTGAAGCACATCATCAACCTCAAGCACCGGCGGCTGAGCGGCAACGGGCTTGACGGAGTTCTTGGCGGTCCCAAAGGCATCCATCTGAGCCCCAACAGCAGTCTGAGCATTCCGAAGATGAACGGCATCATCAGCTGCGGCCTGAACAAGAGGCCGAGTGGCATCGGCAGCCGCCTCCCCGGCGCTGCCCTGCCAGCCGGACATGGTCTTGACCCGGAGGGCGCTTATCCGCTGGGCCCGCTCAACCATCCGAGTGGTCAACTGGCTGGCACCATCCTGAGCGTCGGCGAGGGAGCCGATGCCCTCGCCGCCAGTGATCTGTTCGTAGATCTGCGCTGCCGTCAGCGGCCCTTCGGTTGCCATCAGTTCCCTCCGCGGAGGTTGCTCAGGACCTGTGCGGCGATCTCATGGGCCGCCGCGCAAGGATCCTTTTTGCCGATGTTCTTCTCGGACTGCGCGACATGAACGTCGACGGCTTGGGTGTCGCTCGTTCCAATCGCCACTGCGCACCGGCCACGAGATGTTCGCTCGTCGTTCACGCCATACGCGACGATAGGAAATCCATTGATCGATTCCATCGGTTGAAAGAACTGATACTGCTTGCCTTTGGCTTCATAGACGCTTGTCAGACCGAGTTGATCGGCGTTCATGAAGATGACTCCGATTCCTGCTTGCGAAACATCGGCTGAATCCCACGAGCAAGTCGGTCCAGCCGGTGCTTGCAGGTCTGGCTTGCCTGCCACGCCGGACCCGAGAAGCTCGGCTACTTGAGGGTCGGTCAACGCACCACACGGCTCGGGCTTGAATCGTGCAACGTCGATCGGATGCGGCACCTTGGGAACACCCGGCCCTGGCACTGCGCTGTTGCTTTCCGAGGGTGAGCTCGTACCCGGAGTCGGAGTGCGGCTGGAAGCCGACGGGGTGCCCGGATTGGTGGTCGAGCATGCCGTCACGACCAGTAGCAACACGGTGAAGACGGGAACAGTGCGGCGCATCAGAGGCTGCCTCCGGCCTGCGTGATTTGCGTGGTGTAATCGTCCTCGGCGCGGGCATACATGCCCAACGCGGCCTTGAACTTTGCAGCCATGTTGCGGCAGTACTCTTCCCGGGCGGCAAGCGTCGACAGGAGAGCTTCCCCGGACTGATGAATCTTCTCCGCGTTGCCGCCACTCGCGTACTCAAGACCTGGGCCTTTGGCGCGGGTGAGGGTGATCGCCTGTTCCTGGTCGTGCTTGAACTCGTTGGCCAGGTCGTTCCACTCACGCATCAACTCACGAAGAGTCTCCTCGTCATACGCAAACCCACCCCCCGAACCACCCCCACCCCCGTAGGACCCGGCCAGCGGAACCCCGTTCGGCCCCGGAAGCTCCCAATCCCCACCCGGGTCATACACCGGGCCCTCAGACACAACGCACCGTCGTCATCAGCTCTCCCCTAGCTTGCAGTGTGCTTCGCCCCGAGCACCCTGCGTATCCGACGTCTCGCACCCTACCAGGGTTCCCGTGGCGGAAAACAAAGGTCACAAGGGCCGCGGCGGTCCTCTCGGCGCTCTCCCAAGCCGCGGCCCTCGTGACGTCTATGGGGTTGGGGCGCAGCTGGTCTGCCCCAGGGTCACCTGGCCGCTGAGGCCTGATGCCGGCAGGAACGAAATGCGCAGCATCGTCAGCTCGATGCTTCCGTCGCCCGGTAGCTCCTGGATGTTGAACACCGCGTTCGCCAGGACCGTTCCGTCCGGTTTGCGAAGCGGCGACACGTACCCCACCGGCACCGGGCTCGGCGGGTTCGCCATGCCCGAAAGCCCGCTGTACGTCCAGTCCGCGCTCGTCTGCGTCTGCGTCCCCTCGCACGTCACCGTCCAGCTCGACAGCTTCACCCGGGGGCCGCCCACGCCCGTCAGCGCCGACAGCTCGAAATTCTTGCCCGTTGCCGTCGACTTCGTTGTCGGGCCCGATGTCGTGCAGGACGACTCGCCGCCGCCGAAGGTGATGCCCGGCTTCGACACCAGCGGAGCCGTTGCGCTCGTCGGGCCGCCGATCGAACAGTGACCCTGTGCCGGGATCTCGACCTTCGTGAACGACGCCGAGCCGATGTCCGCCACGCCAGGAGCCGAAGCCGCCGTAGCAGGCGAGGCCGCCGAAGCGGCTACAGCCGTCACCACCAAGGCCGTGACCATCGTGCTGCGCATCTGTTCCTCCTCGACGAAGCGGAGCGCCTCTTCCACGACTGAATATCCGCCCGCCGGAGACGTCCGTTGCGCCCGGAATCTCCGATCACCCTTTCGAGGAGCGCGAACCACCCGGGGCGGTGTCATGTTCGTCACCGTTTCCGCAGGACAGCGGGTAAACGACCGCGCGCGGTAGCCACTACGCTCAAGGGGCAACCGACCGGTGCACGAGTAGAGCGGAGCCGACGTGTCTGTGCCTTCCCCAGCCCCCGGGGCGGGATCCCTCCCCGCTGCGCCGGGCGGCGCCCTCGACGACCTGCGGGCGTCGGTCGGGCTGCAGATCGCCGACGAAACCCTGCTGCGCTCCATCGCCGGCGGGCTGACCGAGGTCGAGAAGCTGCTGCGCGAGGTCGTGCGCAGCGACGTCCAGGCCGTCAACGACGCCGCGCTGCACCTGGTCGAGGCCGGGGGCAAACGCTTCCGTCCGCTGTTCACCCTGCTCGCCGCGCAGTTCGGCCCCAAGCAGGACGACCACGTGGTGATCGCCGCCGCCGCGGTCGAGCTGGTGCACCTGGCCACGCTCTACCACGACGACGTGATGGACGAGGCCACCATGCGGCGCGGCGCCGAGAGCGTCAACGCGCGCTGGGACAACACCATCGCCATCCTCACCGGCGACTTCCTCTTCGCGCACGCCTCGCGGCTGGTCGCCGACCTCGGCACGGACGCCGCGCGGATCATCGCCGAGACCTTCGGTGAGCTGGTCACCGGCCAGATGCGCGAGACCGTCGGCCCGGGCCCGGGTGACGACGCCGTCGCGCACTACCTCACCGTGATCGCCCAGAAGACCGGCTCGCTGATCGCCACCTCCGGCCGGTTCGGCGGCATGATGTCCGGCGCCGCCGAGGAGCACATCGAGGCGCTGCGCCGGTTCGGCGACATCATCGGCACCGCGTTCCAGATCTCCGACGACATCATCGACATCGCCTCGCCGTCCGACGAGCTCGGCAAGGCGCAGGGCACCGACCTGCGCGAAGGCGTTCGGACGCTGCCGATGCTGTACGCGCTGGCCGACCCGGGCACCGAACCCCGGCTGGTCGAGCTGCTGTCCGGGCCGATCGCCGACGACGCGCTCGTGCAGGAGGCGCTGGACCTCCTTCGGGTGAGCAGCGGACTCGATCGAGCGCGGGTCACCCTCGCCGACTACGCTCAGCGCGCGCGAGCCGAGCTCACCGCGCTGCCGGCGTCACCCGCTCGGGACGCGTGCGAGTCGGTCGCCGACTACCTGGTCGCGCGCACGCGCTAACGCACTTAACAGGGGCAGGAAAAGATGTCCATATTCGGACAGGTCTGGCTGTGGAGCCTCGCCGCGTTCTTCGTCGGGGTCGTCCTCACCTGGCTGGTGCTCGTGCTGCCGCTCCGCAAGAGCGTCCGCCGGCTGGAGAGCTCGCTGGCGCAGGCCCACGCCGACGCCGCGCGCACCCCCGCGAACGCCGACGTGGTCCGCGGCACCGAGGCGTTCCGGCGGCCCGAACCGGAGCCGTCCCGCCAGGAGACCTCCTACCCCGGCACGCTGGTCGCCGCGCCGCCGATCCACCGCGACGACGTCCACGACGACATCGACGAGGACTTCGCCGAGCTCGACGCCCAGGTGCCGTCGCGGATGCCGCCGACCGAGCCGTTCATCCAGTCGCCGGAACCGGAGGCCGGGGAAGGCGACCCGTACCGGAGCGCGGCCACCCAGTTCCTGGCGCCGGACGAAGAGCCGGACCGCGGCGCCCCGACGCAGTACCTCGCCCCGGTCGGGGATTCGTTCGACGACGAGCCCGAGTCGCCGGCGCTGTCGCGGCTCGAGCAGAAGCTCGACTCGGACCCCGCGGGCTCGCTGTTCCAGCCCCCGGCCGGCGAGGCGGCGCCCGCGCCGGACTGGTTCGACGACGAGCCGCCGTCCGAGCGGTCGGCCTTCGAAGAGCCGGTGGAGCGCACCCGCTTCATCACCGAGCACCCCGGTTCGGTGGACCAGCACGAGCCGGAAGAAGACGAGCCGCCGCAGTACGCGTTCGGCGGCGACATCGCCGAGAGTGAGCTGGACGTGCCGCCGGAGACCCCCGCCGAAGCGACGCAGGTGCTGCCGAAGCGGCAGCCCCGGGAGGCGGCGCGGGGCGGGTTCGACACCCCGCAGCCGATCCAGCCGTCGATGCGCACGGTGGAGCGCCGCGAGCCGGACCTGTCCGGCGCGCACAGCGGCTCGCTGTTCGAGCCGTCGGTGCAGCCGAACCAGGCGGCGGCCGCGGCCGGCGTCGCGGCGCCGGAGCCGCCCCCGGCCCGCCAGGCGGCGGGCGATGCGGTCCCGCCGGGCCCGTTCGGTCCCGGTTCGGCGATGCCGCGCCCGGGCGGCGGGGCACCCAGCGACAGCTTCGCCGTCAAGGCCAGCGTCACGGCTCTGCGGTACTGCACCGAGGAGTCGGCGCAGTTCCCGAAGATGGTCGCCGAGGTCTGGTTCCGGACGGCCGAAGACGCCGAACGCGTCGGGTTCCGGCCGCTCAGCTGAGGGCCGGCCCGGCCTGGAACAGCACGAGGGCCGCGCCACCGGGATCGGTGACCACCACCAGGGAGCCGAACGGCAGATCGGTGCGCTCACGCACCAGGGTTCCGCCCAGCTCCAGCGCTTTCGCCGCGGCAGCGTCCACATCGGACACCGGCGCGTAGGGCAGCCACTGCGGCGCCCGGTCGTCTCCGGGCGCGAGCTCGGTGAGGCCGCCCCATGGCGTGCCGCCGGCCGTCAGCAGGGTGTCGTTCGCCTCCCAGCCCAGCAGCTCGGCGAAGAACCGCTTGCTGCCCGCCGCGTCGGTGGTGCGGACGTCGAAGAACACGAAAGGTGATTCAGGTCGCATGGCCTAAAACTTAGGACATGCGTCCCAATCGTGGCAACCCCGGAAACGGCGAAGGCCGCCATGCACCGGGCATGGCGGCCTTCGGGGAGCAGGTGGTTACGCGACCGTCCAGGTGTCCTTGCCGCGCAGCAGGCCCTGCAGGTCCGGTTTGCGAGCCGCGCGGGCCTCCTCGACCTGGGCGCGGGCGCCGTCGTCGTACGTCGGGCGCTCGACCTGGCGGAGGATGCCCGTCGGGACGTGGTTGAGGTTCTGGTCGCCCAGGCGCGACAGCGCGAACGCGTACGACGTGTCCGCGATGGCCGGGTCGTGCACCACGATGTTGTCCTCGCCGATGTCCGCGACCTTGGCGACGTCCAGCCCGCCCCAGTCGCCGCGCTTGACGCCGAACTCCTGGTTGGGGCCGAAGCGGATCGGCTCGCCCGCGCGCAACGGGATCAGCCGCGTGGCGGCCTCGTCGGCGTCCTTGAGGACGTCGAACGCGCCGTCGTTGAAGATCGGGCAGTTCTGGTAGATCTCGACCAGCGCCGAGCCGCGGTGCTGCGCCGCCGCCTGCAGGACCTCGGTCAGGCCCTTGCGGTCTGAGTCCAGCGCCCGGCCCACGAACGACGCCTCCGCGCCGATCGCCAGCGAGAGCGGGTTGAACGGCGTGTCCACCGAGCCCATCGGCGTCGACTTCGTGACCATGCCCTGCCCGGACGTCGGGGAGTACTGGCCCTTGGTCAGCCCGTAGATCCGGTTGTTGAACAGCAGGATCTTGATGTTCACGTTGCGGCGCAGCGCGTGGATCAGGTGGTTGCCGCCGATGGACAGCGCGTCGCCGTCACCGGTGACGACCCACACCGACAGGTCCGGGCGCGTCGTCGCGAGCCCGGTCGCGATCGACGGCGCGCGGCCGTGGATCGAGTGCATGCCGTAGGTGTTCAGGTAGTACGGGAACCGCGACGAGCAGCCGATGCCCGAGATGAACACGATGTTCTCGCGCTTGAGGCCGAGCGTCGGCAGGAACGACTGGACCGCGTTCAGCACGACGTAGTCACCGCAGCCGGGGCACCAGCGGACTTCCTGGTCGGACTTGTAGTCCTTGGCCTTCTGCGGCTCGTCGGTGGTGGGCACAAGGTCCAGGCCACCGAGGTTGGGTATCCCCAGATCTATCGCGGTCATCGTGCCGCCTCCGTAGTAACGCCGGTGATGATCTCCGAGAACAGGTTCTGCAGCTCTTCGGCCTTGAACGGCAGGCCGGCGACCTTCGTGTGCGAGTGGACGTCCACCAGGTACTTCGCCCGCAGCAGCAGCGCGAGCTGGCCGAGGTTCATCTCCGGCACCACGACCTTGTCGTAGCTGCGCAGGATGTCGCCGAGGTTGGCCGGCAGCGGGTTGAGGTGCCGCAGGTGCGCCTGCGCGATCGGCAGGCCGAGCTTGCGCACGCGGCGGCAGGCCGCGCCGATCGGGCCGAACGACGAGCCCCAGCCCAGCGCCAGCACGCGCGCCTTGCCGCCGGAGGGGTCGTCGACGACGAGGTCGGGGACGTCGATGCCGTCGACCTTCGCCTGCCGCAGCCGGACCATCTTGTCGTGGTTGTCCGGGTCGTAGGAGATGTGGCCGGTCTTGTCGGCCTTCTCCAGCCCGCCGATGCGGTGCTGCAGCCCCGGCGTGCCCGGGATCGCCCACGCGCGGGCGAGGGTCTCGGGGTCGCGGACGTACGGCCAGAACTCGCCGGAGTCGTTGTCCGCGTTGGGTTCGGTGGCGAACTCGACGCGCAGGTCGGGCAGCTCGTCGACGTCCGGGATCAGCCACGGCTCGGAGCCGTTCGCGATCGCGCCGTCGGAGAGCAGCAGCACCGGGGTGCGGTACTTCAGCGCGATCCGGGTCGCCTCGACGGCCGCGTCGAAGCAGTCCGCCGGCGACAGCGGCGCGATGATCGGGACCGGCGACTCGCCGTTGCGGCCGAACATCGCCTGCAGCAGGTCGGCCTGCTCGGTCTTGGTCGGCAGGCCGGTGGACGGGCCGCCGCGCTGCACGTCGATGACCACCAGCGGCAGCTCCACCATCACGCCGAGGCCGACGGCTTCGGACTTCAGCGCGACACCCGGCCCGGACGTCGAGGTGACGCCGAGCGCGCCGCCGTAGGACGCGCCGAGCGCGGCGCCGATGCCGGCGATCTCGTCTTCGGCCTGGAAGGTGATGATGCCGAAGTTCTTGTGCTTGGACAGCTCGTGGAGGATGTCCGACGCCGGGGTGATCGGGTACGTGCCGAGCAGGATCTGCAGGCCGGAGCGCTGCCCGGCGGCGACGATCCCGTACGCCAGCGCGGTGTTGCCGGTGATCTGCCGGTAGGTGCCCTGGGTCAGCTTCGCCGGCGCGACCTGGAACGTCGTCGCGAACGACTCGGTGGTCTCGCCGTAGTTCCAGCCCGCGCGGAAGGCGAGGATGTTCGCCTCGGCGATGTCCGGCTTCTTCGCGAACTTCTCGCGCAGGAACCGCTCGGTGCCCTCGGTCGGCCGGTGGTACATCCAGGACAGCAGGCCGAGCGCGAACATGTTCTTGCAGCGCTCGGCGTCCTTCTTGCCGAGGCCGGTGTCGGCGAGCGCGCCCTGGGTCAGCGTCGACATGGCGACCCGGTGCACCTGGTAGGGCGCGAGCGTGTCGTCGTCCAGCGGGTCCGTCGCGTAGCCGACCTTGGTCAGGTTGCGCTTGATGAACTCGTCGGTGTTGAGGATGATCGTCCCGCCGTGCGGGACATCGGCGAGGTTCGCCTTCAGCGCGGCCGGGTTCATCGCCACCAGCACGTCCGGCCGGTCGCCGGGGGTGAGGATGTCGTAGTCGGCGAAGTGCACCTGGAAGCTCGAGACGCCGGGGATGGTGCCCTGTGGCGCGCGGATCTCGGCGGGGAAGTTCGGCATCGTCGAAAGGTCGTTGCCGAAGGCGGCGGCTTCGGACGTGAAGCGGTCGCCGGTCAGCTGCATGCCGTCACCGGAGTCGCCGGCGAACCGGATGACCACCCGGTCCAGCTTGCTGACCTCGGTCGGCCTGGTTGCGGCGAGTGAGCCGTGACCAGCGCCGTTGCCGTTCGCACTCGTGCTCATGGGTCAGGGATTCCCTCTCTCCCGACGGTACGGCTTCCGTTGGCCTGCCGGTGCCGCGGCTGCGTTCACCAGGTCTACTCCCGAGGTTAGCTCGCCCTCAACACCGATGTTGGTAGTGTCCCGGGTCTTGGGCGACCTCATCGGTGCTCTTCGATGTCCCCTCGCAGGTACGGTAGATACCTGTAACTGATCGTAACGGGTCGCTGCTGCGCTGCGTTGTGATGCGCGTCTCCCGGCAGGGTAGAGCTTCCGGCTCGAGTCACGGGCGCGAACGGATCCGGTCTCGCATCAGGGAAAGCCGTTCGGCGAACTCCGGCGACGCCAGTGACGCCAGCTGCGGCCGGATCTCGACGTCGACGGCGGCACCGTGTTCGGCCAGGCTCGCGGTGGTGCGGAGACTGCGCTTGGTGGCGAGCAGCGCTTCCCGCGGGGCGGCGACGGCGGGGTGAGCGAGGTCACGCGCCGCCGTCAGCAGTTCGTCATGGCCGCCGTCGACCACGCGCAGCGCCAGCCCGGCGCGCACCGCGGCTTCGGCGTCGAGCGGCTGCCCGAACAACGTCATGGCGGCGGCCTGCTGCGGACCGGCGAGCCGCTGGGTCATCCAGGTCATCCCGCCGCCCGGGTGCAGCCCGAGTTCGAGGAACCGGGCGACGAACTTCGCCCGTGGCCCGGCCAGCCGCACGTCGGCGGCGAGGGCGAGGTTCAGCCCGGCCCCCACGGCGGCACCTCCGACGGCGGCGATGGTCGGGAGCGCGCACCGGGCGACGGCGAGGAAGCCTTCGTAGATGGCACGCAGGCCGGGTTCGTCGGCCTTTTGCAGGGCGGACAGGTCGGCGCCGGCGCAGAAGGCGGGCGGCGTCCCGGTGACGACGACGGCGTGCACGGACTCGTCCTGTTCGGCTGCCGCGACGGCCGCGGCGAGCTGCGCGGAAAGGTCGAGGGTCAGCGCGTTGCGGCTGCCGGGCGCGTCGACGGTCAGCAGGGCGATCCCGCCGGAGTGCTCGCTGACGATGCTGTCGGTCATGGGCCCAGCGTGGCACGCTGGGTGTGTGGGGGAACTGGTCGGGGTGCTGGTCAAGGGCATCGTCGTGGTGGCGGGGAATCTGCTGACGATGATCGACACGGCCGAGCTGTTCGGCGGCCGCCGACGCCGGGCTCGCGCCGCGGCCCTGGCTCGCGGTTCCCGGGTGGAGTACCCGTGCGTGCTGCGGTCGGAGGAGCTGACGGCGGGGCGTGAGAGGCGCGGGTGGCTGGTGGTCGGGGACGGGCCGGTGCGGTGGCGGGTGTCGCGCTCGGAGCCGGTGGTGTTCGAGCCGGGGGAGCTGACGATGCAGGCGGTCGACCGGCAAGCGGTGACGTTCCACGGCGCGGGTGGCCGGACGGAGCTGCGGCTGCACCCGGACGAGGCGCCTGCGGTGCTGCGCGCGCTCGGTGGCTGAGGCGCTGGTGGCGTTGCGGCGAGGCTGGCGTTGATGCGCTGCGGTTTGCCGGCGTTCGGCGGTTGGGCGCCGGCGGTGCCGTGTGCGTTGGGTGCTTGAGGCCCTGGCGAGGTCGCCGGCGTTGGGTGACTGAGGCCGTGGCACAGGCGGCGCGACCGGCCGGCGGTGACTTTCCGCGCGGCGAGTAGCCGGGCGGAGCTGCGCTCGGACGAGGAGCCCGCGTTGCTGGCGTTGGTGGGTTGCGGCGCCCCGCGGCTCAACCGGCGTCGGGTGGCTGAGGGCGGCCTCCGGCCCCCGGTGACCAGCGTATCGGCGAGGGCCGACACTTCCGCGATCTCGGCGACCCAGGGCGCCGACTTGTCCACAAGGCCCCCGACCTGTGCACCGGCACCACTGATCCCGCCGGAACTGTCGGGCCCCGCCGATAAACTGGATACCGGGGGCCGGAGGCCTCACTGCTCCGGAGTAGGCGGCCGTTCCAGCAGCCGCGAAAGCACCACCGTCGACACCGTCCGGTCCACGATCTCCAGCCCGCGCAGCCGCTCCAGCGCCGTCTCCAGGTGGTGGATGTCCGCCGCCCGGAGGTGGACGATTGCGTCCGCCGCGCCTGACACCGTGTACGCCGCCACCACCTCCGGCAGGGGCTCCAGGCGCGCGCGGATGCGGGCCGGTGTGATGTTGCCCTGGCACGTGACCTCGACGAACGCCTCCGTTCCCCAGCCCAGCGCCTCCGGGTCGACCACCGCCGTGAAGCCGCGCAGGATGCCCGTCTCCAGCAGGCGGTCCACCCGCCTCTTCACCGCCGGCGCGGACAGGCCGACCACCTTGCCGATCTCCGCGTAGCTGGAGCGCGCGTTCGCCACGAGACACGAAACGATTCGCTGGTCGATGGTGTTCACACGCAACATTTAGCACAGATACGCGCAGCGAACAGCGATTGATTGCGATATTAGGCGCACCTTACCCTGCAACCATGCAGGCGATGCGCGTACCGACCACTCGTCGATACCTCATGTGCCCGCCGCGCTTCTTCGCGGTGGACTACGTGATCAACCCCTGGATGGACCCGACCCAGCCGGTCAGCGCCGACGTCGCCGTCGCGCAGTGGACCGAGCTGCGCGACACCTACCGCCGCCTCGGCCACACCGTCGAGGAGATCGAGCCCCAGCCCGGCCTGCCCGACATGGTCTTCGCCGCCAACTCCGGCACCGTCGTCGACGGGCGCGTGCTCGGCTCGCGGTTCCGCGCCCCGCAGCGCGCCGCGGAGGCCGAGCACTTCCGCCGCTGGTTCGTCGAACACGGCTACCGCGACATCACCATGCCGGAGAAGATCAACGAGGCCGAAGGCGACTTCGCCTGGACCGGCACCCTGCTGCTCGCCGGCACCGGCTTCCGCACCGATCCGGCCGCGCACGCCGAGGCGCAGGAGGTCCTCGGCGTCCCGGTCGTCTCGCTCCAGCTGGTCGACCCGCGCTACTACCACCTCGACACCGCGCTGTTCGTGCTCGCCGAGGCGACGGACACGACCCGCGCCCAGATCGCCTACTACCCGGACGCCTTCTCGGCCGGCTCGCGCCGCGTGCTGGAGCGGCTGTTCCCGGACGCGGTGCTCGCCACCAGGGAAGACGCCGAGTGTTTCGGGCTCAACGGGGTGTCCGACGGCCGCAACGTCGTCCTGCCGGTGGAGGCCGTCCGTCTGGGTGAACTTCTGGTCGCACGGGGGTACGAACCCGTCTACGTCGACATCTCTGAGCTGCGCAAAGCCGGCGGCGGCCCGAAGTGCTGCACGCTGGAAATCCGCAAAGGCTGAACAACGGCCGAAAACGTGTAACTCACCCGTTTGCCACCACGATTAATCGAAGTAACAAATCGACTACTCAGGGTGGCAGGCGGTGGGAGAGGTGACGGTGATCCTGGCCGTGCACGGCGTGGGCCGGCCGGCGCGCCCGCTCGACCCCGGCGAAGACGAGCGCTGGCTGACCGTCGACCAGTTCGAGCGCGTCCTCGACGTCGCCGCGGACCGCGAGGACGTCCGCTTGACCTTCGACGACGGCAACGATTCCGACGTCGAAATCGTGCTGCCGCGGCTGGCCGACCGCGGGCTGACGGCGGAGTTCTTCCCCCTGGCCGGCCGGCTCGGGCAGCGCGGCTACCTCGACCGCGACGGCCTGCGCGAGCTCGCGCGCGCCGGGATGGAGATCGGCTCGCACGGCTGGGAACCGCGGGACTGGCGGCGGCTCGACGACCGGCACGCCGACCGCGAGCTGAAGGACGCGCCGAAGCTGCTCGGCGACCTCTGCGGCCGGCCGGTGCGGCGCTACTCGCTGCCGTTCGGCGCCTACGACCGCCGGGTCCTCGCCCGGCTGCGGCAGGCGGGCGCCACCCGCGTGTACTCCAGCGACGGCGGCGCGACCCGCCGCGACGGCTGGTTGCAAGCCCGCACCGAGCTCCCGCACGACCTCGACGGCGACTGGCTCGACGGCCTGCTCGCCGGCTCCCGGCGACGGGCGACGCGCTGGGCGGACCGCCTGTTCCGCCGCGCCGCGCGGTAGCCGCCGGCTGCCCGCACATCGGGCGAACCGCCCATTCACCGCGCAGCCGGGCAAGGGCCGGATCCGGGCCCGCCGGCCGTGTCCCGGCGAACGGGACACCGCCTTCCGCGCAGCCGGTCCGATGAGCAGCCTTTTCGTCAACTTCGGCCACCTGATGGGAAATTCCCGGACCCGCGGGTCTTGAACGCGCTCGTGTCCGCGGTGCATCCTGGTGCCCCGCCGCCGTAAGGAAAGTTTCCTAACTAAAGGGAGCACCAGGAATGCGGAAACTGATCCTGCTCGCGACGCTCGCGCTGGCGGCGGCGATGATGCCGTCCGCCCTCGCGTCGGCGTCGCCCGCCCCGGCCGCCCAGCCGGCCACCGTCGCAGCCGCCCCCACCGCGGCCCAGCTTCTCGCCAAGACCACCGGCTGCCGGCAGATCTCCAACGGCAAGTACAAGACCGACGAAGACGTTTCGAGCAAAACGGTCGCCATCTGCGACGCCAACGGGGCGGTCTTCTGGAAAGCCGACATGGACATCGACTGCGACGGCCAGCGCACCTCGCAGTGCAACGAGGACACCGACTGCTGCTTCCAGGACGACACCGCCTTCCACCAGTCCGACGGCAAGCCGCTCAACGCCGCGAAGCTGCCCTACATCGTCGTGCCGAGCTCCAGCAGCATCTGGAAGTACTCCTCCTCCGGCCTCAAGGGCGGCGGTTCCTGCGCGGTGATCTACAACGGCAAGGTCGAGTACACCGTCATCGGCGACACCGGGCCGTCGCAGATCATCGGTGAAGCCTCCTACGCGACGGCGAAGGACCTCGGCATCAACCCGGACCCGTCCAACGGCGGCACCGACTCCGGCGTGACCTACATCTGCTTCAAGAACTCGACCGTCTCGCCGATCGAGAACCACGCCAATGCGGTCAGCAAGGGGCAAAGCCTCGCCACCACCTTCGTGAACAACAACTGACACCTATTCACCGTCCGGCGGCGAACCGTGGCTGACACCCACGGTTCGCCGCCGGATCGAGACGCAATTCTCACTCGAATCCCTTGCGTCTCACCGCAGTCTCACGCCGTCCCCCGTTCGCCGCTGGCGCGGTAACGATCCAGGGGTGCCCGCCGACCAACTTGAGGGTCGCGCGGAATAGCGGAGGTTTTGGCGTGAAGATCAGTGTCTTCGGGCTCGGTTACGTCGGCTGTGTCTCCGCCGCGTGCCTGGCGGGGCAGGGACACCGGGTGGTCGGCGTGGACGTCAACCCGGTGAAGATCGACCTCATCACCCAGGGCAACGCCCCGGTGGTCGAGGAGCGGATCGGCGAGCTGACCGCCGAAGTGGTCGCGAGCGGCGCGCTGAGAGCCACCACGGACGTCGCGGAAGCGGTCGCCGACAGTGAGATCTCGCTGGTCTGCGTCGGGACGCCGTCGGCGTCGAACGGGAGCCTGTCCACGGTCTACCTCGAGCGCGTGGCCGAGGAGATCGGGGAAGCGCTCGCCGCGAAGAGTGAGCGGCACACCGTCGTCTTCCGCAGCACGATGCTGCCCGGCACCTGCCTCGACCTGCTGGTCCCGATCCTGGAGAAGGCTTCGGGCCGCACCGCCGGGGTCGATTTCGGCGTCGCGGTGAACCCGGAGTTCCTGCGCGAGGGCACCAGCGTCCGCGACTTCTTCGACCCGCCGAAGACCGTGATCGGCGAGATCGACGCGGCCAGCGGGGACGCCGTCGCCGGGCTGTACGAGGGGCTGCCCGGCCCGGTGTTCCGGGTGCCGATCCCGGTCGCGGAAATGACGAAGTACGCCGACAACTCCTTCCACGGCCTGAAGATCGGTTTCGCGAACGAGCTCGGCGCGATCTGCCGCGCGCTGGGCCTCGACTCGCACCAGGTGATCGACGTCTTCCTCGCCGACACCAAGCTGAACATCAGCCCGGCCTACCTGAAGCCCGGGTTCGCCTTCGGCGGCTCGTGCCTGCCGAAGGACCTGCGCGGGCTCGTCTACGCCGCGCACCGCGCCGACGTCAACGTCCCGATCCTGTCGCACGTGCTCGCGTCGAACGACGAGCACCTGCAGCGGGCGTTCGACCTGGTCGCGCGCACCGGCAAGCGCAAGGTCGGCCTGTTCGGGCTGTCGTTCAAGCCGGGCACCGACGACCTGCGCGAGTCGCCGCTGGTCGAGCTGGCCGAGAAGCTGCTCGGCAAGGGCTACGACCTGAAGATCTACGACGCCAACGTCAGCCTCTCGCGGCTGATGGGCGCCAACCGCGAGTACATCGAGAGCCGGCTGCCGCACCTCGGCCAGCTGCTCGCCGGGACCGTCGAAGAAGTCGTGAACCACGCCGACGTCCTGCTCGTGGGCACCAAAGACCCGGACGTGCTGGCGGCGCTGCCGCACGGCCGGGAGATCGTCGACCTCGTCCGCCTGCCCGACGCCGCGGAGCGTCGCCTTGAAGAGGGATACGCCGGCCTTGCCTGGTAAAGCGCTCATCCTCGTCGAAAACCTTTCCGTCCCGTTCGACCGGCGGGTCTGGCAGGAGTCCACGACCCTGCGCGACGCCGGGTGGGAAGTCCACGTGATCTGCCCGCAGGGCACGAAACGCGACACCGAGGCCGAAGCCGTCGTCGACGGCGTCCACATCCACCGCTACCCGCTCACGGCGGCGACCGGCGGCCCGGCCGGCTACCTGCAGGAGTACGGCAGCGCGCTGTGGCACACGCTGCGGCTGGCCCGGAAGGTCGGGCCGGTCGACGTCGTGCACGCCTGCAACCCGCCGGACCTGCTGTACCTGGTCGCGAAATACCTGAAGCGGCAGGGCGCGCGGTTCATCTTCGACCAGCACGACCTCTGCCCGGAGCTGTACCTCTCGCGGTTCGACCGCGGGCAGGACCTGCTTTACCGCGGGGTGTGTGCGCTCGAACGCGCCACCTACCGCGCCGCCGACGTCGTGATCTCGACGAACGAGAGCTACAAGCAGGTCGCCCGGATCCGCGGTGGCAAGAAGCCCGAGGACGTCTTCGTGGTGCGCAGCGCCCCGGTCGTCGAGCGGTTCCACGAGGTGCCGGCCGAGCCCGAGCTCAAGAAGGGCAAGCCGTACCTGCTCGCGTACCTGGGCGTGATGGGCCCGCAGGACGGCGTCGACTACGCCCTGCGCGCGCTCGCGAAGCTGCGTGACGAGGTCGGCCGCACCGACTGGCACGCGGTGTTCGTCGGCTCGGGCGACGCGTTCGACGACATGGTCGCGCTGTCGGCGAAGCTCGGGCTGGCCAACCAGGTCGAGTTCACCGGCCGGATCTCCGACGAGGACCTGGTCCGCTACCTGTCCACCGCCGACGTCTGCCTGTCGCCGGACCCGCTGAACCCGCTGAACGACGTCTCCACGATGAACAAGGTCATGGAGTACATGGCGATGAGCAAGCCGATCGTCTCGTTCGAGCTGCGGGAAGCGCGGGTGTCCGCCGGGGAGGCCGCGGTCTACGCCCCGGCGAACGACGAATCGGCGTTCGCGAAACTCGTCGCCCAGCTGCTCGACGACCCCGAGGAGCGGGCCCGGATGGGTAAACTCGGCCAGGCCAGGGTGGCTGGTCCGCTCTCCTGGGAGAACTCCGCGAAGGCCCTGCTGGCCGCGTATGAGCACGCTGTGAAGTCCTGATCGCCGTTCGGTCAAGAACCCACCGGACGTGTAACCAATGCTCTCGGTCTTACGACGACTCCGGTAACCGGCCGATCAACTGAACCCGTTCGGCGTACCCGGCTCAGGAATGGAGACCCCGCCGTTGACTGACGACACGGTGCGCCTGGCCCTGGTCGGGCAGGTCCTGCGACGGCGATGGCGGCTGCTGGCCGCCCTCGCCGTCTTGGGCGCGCTGGTCGGCGCCGGAGCGTCGATCCTGTTCTCGCCCGGCTACAAGACGACCGCGGGCGTGCTGCTCCAAGGCCCGCGTCAGGCCGACGAGCTGCTGACCCAGGCGGACATCGCGAAGGCCTCGGTCGTGCTCGACCGCGCCGCGGCCGTGCTGCCGTGGCACCCGAGCGGCGCCGACCTGAAGGACCAGGTCAGCACGTCGGTGGCGCAGAGCAACGTCGTGACGATCACCGTCTCGGCCGACACCGCCGAGCACGCCCAGCAGCTCGCCGACCAGGTCGCCCAGCAGTACGTCAAGTTCTCCACGCAGCTGGCGACCAACTCCGCCGACGCCTCGGTGCAGCTCGCCCAGGAGCAGCGCGAGTCGCTGCGCCAGCAGGTCAAGCTGACGACGGAACGGATCAGCGACCTCGCCAAGAACGTCGGCGGCAACCTCACGGTGGAGAGCGTGCAGGTCCGCACCCAGCTCGAGGGGCTGAAGACGTCACTGGAGCAGGCGATCAACGACCTGAACCAAGCGGACCTGGCCACCGGCGTCGGCAACACCGTGGTGCTCGGGCCGTCCCAGCGCCCGACGTCGCCGGCGGCGCCGACGATGACGCAGCTCGTCGCCGGGGGCGCGGTGCTGTTCTTCCTCGCGGGCGTGTTCGGCCACCTGTTCACCGCCCGGACCGACCGGCGCCTGCGTGGCGAGCCGGAGATCGCCTCCGCGCTCGGCGCGCCGATCCTCGCCGGCGTCGACGTCACCACCCCGCAGGGTGATCGCGCCCCGGCCACCGGCTTCGTCGGCAAGGTGCGGCGCCTGCTCGGCGGCGACCGGCCGTGGGTGCTGCCGCCGGTCGCCACCTCGGCCGACGAGGTCAACCGCGACATCCGCTACCGCCGGGTGCTGGCGCGGCTGGCCACCGGCCCCGCCGACCTCCTGCTGCTGGTGGCCGACGACGACGAGACCGGGCGCCTGGCCGCCGAGCAGCTCGCCGAGCTGGCCGACCGGCTGTCCGTGCCGCTGCGTGTCTTCGAATACTCGGCCGACCGGCCGACGGTGCCGGACGCCACGGCGAGCTCCGGCGTCCTGGTCGTGCTGGGCGCCGGCACGCGCACCGCGTGGCAGCTCGTCCGGCTCGCCGAGGCCTGCACCGACGGCGGCCAGGAGATCGTCGGCGCCGTCCTCACCCACCCCGTCCGGCCGAGCGCGCCGGAGAAACCCGGACCAGCGGCGGAAGCCCCCGAGAAAGCCTTGGCAGGTTCGGCGTGACGAATACCCCCGAAACCCCGGCGGCGCCGCTCATCGACCTTCAGCGCCTGTTCGTCGCGATCCGCCGCCGCAAGCGGGTCTGGCTGGCCACCGCGCTGCTCGGGCTCATCGCCGGTGCGGTGCTCGCGGTCGTGCTGCCCGCGCCGCCGACCGCGGTCGCCAAGGTGATCGTGGTCCACCAGGATGACTCGCCGACCGACAGCGGCACGCTGATGCGCACCGACGTCGCCGTGCTGCAGACCACCCAGATCGCCGGCGCCGCGCTCAAGAAGCTGGGCAGCACCGATTCGCCCGAAGAGTTCATGAAGAACTACGCGGGCCTCGGGCTGACGAACAACATCCTGCAGATCACCGTCAAGGCGAAGACCAACGAAGAGGCCGTGGCCCGGGCGCAGGCGCTGGCCGAGACGTTCATCGCCGACCACGTCAAGCGCAGCCAGGCGGCCGCGGCCGCCCAGTCGCAGGCCATCCTCGACCAGCGCAAGAACGCCCAGGACGAGCTGGGCAAGGTCGAGCAGCAGATCGTCCAGGAGGAGGGCAAGGGGCGCCAGGCCAGCCAGCCCACCCTCGAAAGCCTGTACAGCCGCCGCGCCGCGCTCACCGCGCAGATCTCGGACTTCACCTCGCGCGCCCAGCAGGCCGGTATCGGCAGCCCGCAGGTCGCCGCGGGCACCCAGATCGTCGACGCGGCCCGTGTGCTGCCCAAAGCGTTCCTCAAGACCACCGCGACGAACGCCGGCATCGGGTTCGCGCTCGGCCTGGCCCTCGGGCTCGCGTTCGTCGCCGTCGGCGCGGTTTCGCGCGATCGGCCGGTGCTGCGCCGCGAGATCTCGACGCACCTCGGCGCGTCGGTGATCGCGCAGCTGCCGTCGAAGCTGCGGGGCCCCGCCCGGCTGTGGCGGCGCTCGCGCGCGGTCGCCGAACGCAAGCGCGTCGCCACGACGCTGGTCCGCCTGATCAAGCAGGACCCGCGCGAGGTGTCGCTGCTGGAACTCGGTGCCCCGAAGGTCGCCGCCGCGCTCAGCCTGGACATCGCCGCGGAGCTGGCGGCCGACGGCGCGGCGAGCGTCGTCGACGACCTGCCGGGCGAGGATGTCCGCAAGCTCGCGCAGGAGATGAAGAGCGACGTCTCCGTGGTCGCCGCCGGCGATCCCGCCGGGACGCCGGAAGAGCGCCGCGTCGGCGTCGGCACAGTGTCGCCGGGCACGGCGTGGACCGACCTGGAGCACCTCGGCAAGGAAACCGTGCTGGTCGTGAAGTCCGGGCACGCGAACACGCTGTGGCTGCACACCGTCGCGCGGCAGCTGGCCGACCAGGAGATCCCGATCGTCGGCATCGTGCTGGTCGACCCGGACCCGCGCGACAAGTCCGACGGGACGCTGTGGGACGGCCTGCACACGGCGCTGCGCGGACGCGGCCGGAAGGCCACCGCGGCCCCGCCGGCCCCGGCCGAGCGCGAAGACGACCTGGACAAGCTGGTCGCCCGCATCGCCGAGCGCGTCGCCAGGACCGAAGCGCCGACGCGCCGGTTCACCCCGGTCCGGCCGGTGCTTCAGCCGCCGCACACCACGCCCAGGCCCCCGGCCTCGCCGCTGCCGCCGCCCGGCAGCGTGAGCGTCCCGGACCACCTGAACGCACCGACGAAGAAGTTCGCCCCGGTCAAGCCCCCGAAGCGGCCGTCGCCGTTCAAGCGCGACCACGGCGAACCGAGCCACAAGGGCGATCTCGACGCCGACCTCGAACCCGAAAAGAGAGCGCTGTGACAACCGGGGGCTTCGCCCCGGGCCGGGGGTTCCGCCACCCAGACCCCCGAAAAGAGTGCGTGAGTCTCCTGACCCGCGCCGCGACCGAAGGGGAACGCACTCCATGTGCGGCATCGCAGGCACCTACCTCTGGCCGGACGGCGGGCCGCTCACCGACCGGCTGACCAAGACACTGGCCCACCGCGGCCCGGACGGCTCCGGCCGCTACGAGCACGCGGCCGGCCCCGGCTCCGTGCACCTGGGCCACCGGCGGCTTTCGATCATCGACCTGTCCGAGACCGGCGCCCAGCCGATGGCTCTCGACGGGCTCGCGCTCAGTTACAACGGCGAGCTGTACAACGCCCCCGAGCTGCGGGCCGAGCTTTCCGCGGCCGGCGTCCGCTTCCGCGGGACGTCCGACACCGAGGTGCTGCTGCAGGCGTGGCGGCGCTGGGGCACGGACTGCCTGCCCAAGCTGCGCGGGATGTTCGCCTTCGCGCTGTTCGAGGAGGGCACCGGCGAGCTGTTCCTGGTCCGCGACCAGCTGGGCATCAAGCCGCTGTTCTTCGTGCAGCGGAACGGCGGCGTCGCGTTCGCCTCCGAGCTGAAGGCGCTCGCCGGCGAGCTGAGCGGGTCGCTGCAGGTCGACAACGCGGCCCTGATCGCGTCGCTGCTCTACTACTGGGTGCCGGACAGCCGGTGCGCCTACCAGGGCGCGGAGAAGCTGCAGCCGGGCACGTGGCTGCGCTGCCGCCCGGACGGCCAGGTCGACCGCGGCCGGTTCTGGTCGCTGCGGGAGGTCGCCGAGGAGGGTGCGGCCTTCGACGGCGAGGTCGACCTGCACGCGGTGATCAGCGAGTCGACGGCCAAGCACCTGCTCTCCGACGTCCCGGTGGCGACGTTCCTCTCGGGCGGGCTGGACTCCAGCTACCTGACGGCGCTGGCCGCCCGGTCGCAGCCCGGGATTTCGGCCTACACCATCGGGTTCCGGGCCGAGGACGCGAAGTTCGAGGCCATGCCGGACGACCTTCGCTACGCGCGGATCGTCGCCGAGCAGTTCGGCGTCGACCTGCACGAAATCGAGATCGCGCCGCAGGTGCTCGACCTGCTGCCGAAGATGACCTACCACCTCGACGAGCCGATCGGCGACCCGGCGGCGATCAACTCGTTCCTGATCTGCTCGGCCGCGCGCGAGGCCGGCGTCAAGGTGATGCTGTCCGGGATGGGCGCCGACGAGCTGTTCGCCGGCTACCGCAAGCACCTCGCGAACCTGATCGCGCTGCGCTACCACAAGGTGCCGGGCGCGGTCCGGCGCCCGGTCGAGTCCATTGTGGACCGGCTGCCGGTGGCGTCGGCCAAGCGCGGGTACCGGTCGGTGCGGTTCGCCAAGCGGTTCCTCTCCTTCGCGGGCCTGCCCGAGGAGACGGCGTTCCGCCGCAGCTATACCATGTACGACCGCGCGGAGCTGCTCTCGCTGGTGAACCCGGATCTCGCGCCTTCCGTGGACGACGTCCTGACCGAGCACGCGGACACGTACAACGACCAGGCTTTGGACGACTTCGTCAACCGGATGTGCCTGGCCGACTCGCGGATGTTCCTGCCGGGGCTGAACCTGACCTACACCGACCGTTCGACGATGGCGGCGTCCACCGAGGTGCGGACGCCGTTCGTCGACGTCGAGGTCGTGCGCGCGGCGTTCAAGATCAAGGGGAACCAGAAGATCGTCGGCCGCGCGGGCAAGGTCGCGCTGAAGAACGCGGCGCTGAACATCCTGCCGAGCGAGATCGTGCACCGGCCGAAGGGCCTGTTCAGCGCGCCGCTGCGGGCCTGGATGAGCCGCGACCTGGCGCCGCTGGTGCGCGAAGTCGTCAACGACGGCGTGCTCGTTTCGTCCGGTTTCCTGCAGCGGGAAGCGTTGCAGCGCATGGTCGCCGAGGACGCCGCCGGCCAGGAAGACCGCGGCAAGCACCTCTGGCACGTCTTGACTCTTGAGTATTGGTACCGGAACGCGATGTCTGGAGCGGGAGCGAAGTGAAGCAGGTAGTCCAGAACTACAAGAGCGGGGAACTGGCGCTCCTCGACGTGCCCGAGCCGGCCTGCAAGCCGGGTGGCGTGCTGGTGCGGACGGTGTACTCGCTGATTTCGACCGGCACCGAGATGATGAAGGTGTCCGAGGCCAGCATGTCGCTGGTGGGCAAGGCGAAGGCCCGCCCCGACCAGGTCGCGAAGGTCATGCAGAGCGTCGCCACGAACGGCCTTTCGGCGACCTACCGCAAGGTGACGTCCAAACTGGACTCATACACCCCGCTCGGCTACTCGCTGTGCGGCGTCGTCGAGCAGGTCGGCGAGGGCATCACCGACGTGAAGGTGGGCGACCTCGTCGCGTGCGCGGGCAACGAGCACGCGCTGCACGCCGAGCTGAACTGGGTGCCCAAGAACCTCTACTCGCCGGTGCCCGCCGGCGTCGACCCGCGGCACGCCGCGTTCGGCACCGTCGGGTCCATCGCGATGCAGGGCGTGCGCCGCGGCGAGCCGCAGATCGGCGACGTCGCCCTGGTCATCGGCCTCGGCCTGATCGGCCAGCTGGTGGTGCAGCTGCTGGCGTCGTCCGGCGTGCGCGTCGTCGGCGTCGACCCCGACCCGGACCGGTGCAAGCTCGCCGAGAGCCTCGGCGCGCTGACGTGCGCGCACCCGGCGTCCGGCATCGTGGACACGGCCGTGGACGAGCTGACGCACGGCGCGGGCGTCGACCAGACGTACCTGGCCGCGGGCGGCAACACGAACGACCCGGTGGAGCTGGCCGCGAAGCTCTCGCGCGACCGCGGCCGGGTGATCGACATCGGCAAGTGCAAGCTCGACCTGCCGTGGAACGCCTACTACGAGAAGGAACTGGACGTCCGGTTCTCCCGGTCGTACGGGCCGGGCCGCTACGACCCGTCGTACGAGCTCGAGGGCCGTGACTACCCGATCGGCCAGGTCCGCTGGACCGAGCGCCGCAACCTCGAGTGCGTGCTGGACCTGATCGCGCGCGACCGGCTGGACGTCGAGCCGCTGATCACGCACGTCTCGGACTTCTCTGCTGCTGTCGACACGTACAAGTCCTTGAACGAGGGCTCGCTGAAGGCGGTGGCGGTGCTGTTCCGCTACCCGGACGCGGTCGCCCGGACGGAGCCCGTGGTCACCTCGGCCCGGGTCGGGGTGACGTCGTCGTCCGCGGCGGCTCTGCCGGCGGGGCAGCCCGTGCGGCTGGGCTTCATCGGGGCGGGGAACTACGCGTCGTCGATGCTGCTGCCGCACCTGGTGGAGCGCGCGGACGTGGAGCTCAAGCACGTCGCGACGACGTCGGCGCTGTCCGGCGCCAACGCACGGCGCAAGTTCGGCTTCGCGGCGGCGTCGACGGACATCGACGACGTCCTCGGCGACTCGTCGATCGACGCGGTGTTCGTCGTGACGCGGCACAGCTCGCACGCCGAGCTCACCCGCCAGGCGTTGCTCGCGGGCAAGACGGTGTTCGTCGAGAAGCCGCTGGCGCTGTCGGCTCCGGAGCTGCAGAAGGTGCTGGACGCGATCGAGGAGTCCGGCAACGACCGGCTCCAGGTCGGCTTCAACCGCCGGTTCGCCCCGCTGCTGCACGAGGCCCGCGAGCAGTTCGGCCCGCGCGTCGGCCCGGCGAGCGTGCGGTACCTGGTCAACGCGGGCCGCCTCGACCACGGCAGCTGGTACAACCAGACGGATTCGGAAGGTTCCCGTTTCGCGGGCGAGGGTGGGCACTTCATCGACACGGTGAGCTGGCTGCTCGACGCGGATCCGGTCTCGGTGTACGCGACGGGCGACCTCCAGGTGACCCTCGGCTACCCGGACGGCTCGACGGCGGTCATCACGTACGCGGAGACAGGCTCGTCGGGCTTCCCGAAGGAGACCCTGGACCTGACGGCCGACGGCAAGGTCCTGAAGTTCGACGACTTCGTCCGCGCATCGGTGTACTCGCGCAAGAAGTGGGCCAGCTCGCGCATCCCCAAGGGCCGCGACAAGGGCCAGGCGGCGGAGGTCGACGCGTTCCTGTCGGCGGTCCGGACGGGCTCGCCGATGCCGATCTCGATCGATTCGCTGGCCGCGACGACGCTGGCGACCTTGGCCGCGCAGACGAGCGCCGCGAACGCGGCCCCGGTGCGGATCGAGCTGCCGCGGAAGACGGGTGCCCCGGCATGAGAAGCGCCGCGTCGCTCGGGCCGGCATCGCCGCGCAGGGACACGCCGGGCGTGGCAGTGGTCCGGCGGGCGCTGTCGTGCGGGGCCGTGCCGAGCGTGGCACCGGCGCGGCCGGCGGTCGGGGGCCGGCCGTGATGGGGCCCGGCTGGTACCTGCGCCGGCTGTCCCGGATGGGGCCGGCGGAGGTCGTCGGGCGCGCGCGGCATGCCGTTGTCCAACGGCAGTGGCGGTCCGCGCTGCCGACTCCGCCCGACTGGCCGTCGCACCCCCGCTTCACCGCGGCGCTGCCCGCCGGCGTGCTGGGCAAGGTGTCCGGGGAGGCGGTTTCGCGGCTCCTGGCCACGGCCGATGAGCTGATGGCGGGCCGTGCGGAGTTCTTCGGTGTCGAGCGCACGGATTTCGAGGCACCCGACTGGTTCCTCGACCCCAAGACCGGGCGTCGCGCGCCCTCGGACGTGTACGCGTTCGACGTGCCGTACCGGTCCGAGGACACGGTCGGCGACATCAAGCAGATCTGGGAGCCGTCGCGGCACCAGCACCTCACCGTGCTGGCCGCGGCGTACGCCCTGACCGGGTCTTCCGCCTACGCCGCGCGCGCCGCCGAGCACCTGCGATCGTGGTGGGCCGCCAACCCGCCGTTGCGGGGGCCGCACTGGGTGAGCGGCATCGAGCTGGGCATCCGGCTCCTCTCGTGGGTCTGGACGCGCCGGCTGCTCGACGGCTGGCCGGGCGTGGCCGAGCTGTTCGAGGAGAACCCGGACTTCCAGCTCCAGCTGTGGCACCACCAGAACTGGCTCGCGACGCTGCGCAGCCACGGTTCGTCGGCGAACAACCACGTGATCGCCGAGGACGCCGGGCTGCTGGCCGCGGCGTGCGCGTTCGGCTGGTTCCCGGAGTCGGCGGGCTGGCGGGCCGAAGCGATGCGCTCGCTGGACCTCCAGCTGGGACGCAACACGTTCGCGTCCGGTCTCAACGCGGAACTGGCGTCCGAGTACCACGGCCTGGTGCTGGAGCTGGGCCTGGCGGCGGCGGCCGAGGCCGACGCCGCGGGCACCCCGGTGCCGGATACGACGTGGGACGTCCTGCTCCGGATGACCGACGCGCTGGCGTCCATTGTGGACAACCGGCTGCGGCCGCCGCGCCAGGGCGACGCCGACGACGGCTTCGGCCTGATCGTCGACGGCGCTTCCACCGACCGCTGGGCATCGCTGCTGGCTTCGGGGGAGGCGCTGTTCGGCCGCCTGGACTGGTGGCCTGCCATCCCGGGCGACGACGTGCGGACACCGCTGCTGGCGTCTTTGGTGTCGCGCACCCCGCGGGCTTCGGGCGTTCGCCCGGGCCGCCGCCCCGCGCACCTGCGGGACGCGGGGATGACGATCCTGCGTTCGGGCCCGGTGTGGGTCCGCTGCGACGGTGGCCCCCACGGGTTCCTCTCGATCGCGGCCCACGCCCACGCGGACGCGTTGTCGCTGGAAGTCCGCCACGACGGCGTGGACGTGCTGGCCGACCCGGGCACGTTCTGCTACCACGGCGAGCCGCAGTGGCGGTCGTACTTCCGGTCGACGCTGGGGCACAACACGCTCGAGCTGGCCGGCCGCGACCAGTCGGTTTCGGGCGGCCCGTTCCTGTGGACCCGCCACGCGGTGACGAAGGTGCTGGCGGTCCACACCCCGGACGACGGCCCGTCCCGCTGGTCGGCCGCCCACGACGGCTACGCCCCGGCGGTCCACCGCCGCACGGTCGAGCTGGACGGCGAGGTGCTGAGGATCGTCGACGAGGTGCTGGGCGAAGGGGCACCGGGAGCGGCCCGGCTGGCGTTCCACTTCGGCCCGTCGGTGACGGTCATGCTCGACGGCACCACGGCCCGTCTCCGCTGGCCGGCCGGTGCTGGTTCGCCGCTCGCCGGCGCGAGGAGCAAGTCCGGTTCCCCGGCTCCCGGCGGCGGACGTTCGGCCGGTTCCGCCGCCGATCCGCTCGTCGGGCGGGTTTCCGGTTCCCTCACCGGTGCCGGAAGCGCGGTGCGCACCGCCGTCATGGAGTTGCCGTCCGAACTCTCCTGGACCGTGCACCGGGGCGATACCGAGCCGCCGTTGGGCTGGTACTCCGCCGGGTTCGGGCGGAAGGAACCCGCCACCACCCTTGTCGGCTCCGGGCTGCCCGGACACCTCACCACCTTGCTCCGCTTCAGTTAGGACCCGCCCGTGACAGCCCGCCGCTTCCGACTCCGCCGTGCAGCCCCGCTGCTCGGTGTCCTGCTCACGGTCGCGGCGTGCTCGGGCGGCCCGGACACCGACGGCGGTCCGGCCCAGGCCACCGCTGCCCCCAGCGGGTCGGTCGCCGCGGTGTGCGACAAGCAGCCGGCCGGGCCGGCCGCCGCGCCCGCGGGCGCCGTCGTCGTCGATCCCGCCGTGCCGGGGGACCTGGCGGCGAAGACGCGCTCGGCCGGTGCCGGCACGACGTTCTGGCTGAAGCCCGGCAAGCACATCCTCGGCGACGACAAGTACGACCAGGTGGCCCCCAAGGACGGTGACGTCTACATCGGCGCCCCCGGCGCGGTCGTCGACGGCCGGAAGATCAACCAGTACGCCTTCACCGGGCACGCGGTCAACGTCAAGATCACCTACCTGACCGTGCAGAGCTTCGCCGCTCCCCACGACGAAGGCGTGGTCAACCACGACTCCGGCGACGGCTGGGTGATCGAGCACTCGACCATCCAGGACAACGACGGCGCCGGGCTGATGGCGGGCGCGCGCCAGCAGGTGCGCGGCAACTGCCTGCGCCGCAACGGCCAGTACGGGATGAACGCCTACTCCGGCGGCACGCCGCTCACCGCGCTCGTCGTCGAGGGCAACGAGATCGCCGGCAACAACACCGGCGACTGGGAAGCGAAGATCCAGGGCTGCGGCTGCAGCGGCGGGATCAAGTTCTGGGACGTCAACGGTGCCGACATCCGCGGCAACTGGGTGCACGACAACCACGGCACCGGGCTCTGGGCCGACACGAACAACAACGACTTCCTCATCGAGGGCAACCTCATCGAGAACAACGACAGCGCCGCGCTGATCTACGAGATCAGCTACAACGCGATCATCCGCGACAACACGATCCGCAAGAACAACTGGACCGACGGCCGCCGGTACGCCGACAAGGGCGACAACTTCCCGACGTCGGCGGTCTACATCTCGGAGTCCGGCGGCGAGCCGCGGATCAAGGCCCGCACCGCCAAGATCGAGATCTCCCGCAACTACCTCGAGAACAACTGGAGCGGGATCACGCTCTGGGAGAACGCCGACCGGTTCTGCAACAGCCCGGCCAACACCTCCTCCGGTGACTGCACCCGGCTGGTGCCCGCGGTCAAGGAGTGCGCGGCCCCGGCGATCACCAGCGGCGCGCTCCTGGCCGACTGCCGCTGGAAGACCCAGCACGTCGACATCCACGACAACAAGTTCGTCCTCGACCCCGCGGTCGTCGGCTGCCAGGCGTCCTGCGGCCGGATGGGCCTGCTGTCCAACTTCGGCAGTTACCCGGACTGGTCGCCGTACCGCGGCGATGCCGTCCAGGAATCGATCACGTTCAAGCAGGACAACCGCTGGCACGACAACAGCTACGCCGGCCCGTGGACGTTCATCGCCTACTCGGCCGACCGCGTCCTCGAGATCGGCGAGTGGGAAGGCGCGCCCTACTCTCAGGACAGCGGGAGCATCTTCACCGCGCAGGGCGGGGGCTGACATGACGGCGCACACCGGGCCGGCCGGGCGGGCCGGACTGTCCGGCCTCCGCGGCGACGCCGCGCGCGAACCCGCGTCCGCCACGCCGAAGTGGGCGGGCCTGGCGTGGGCGCTGCTGATCCTCAACACGCTCGGCTCGACCGGTGCGAAGACTGTTCTCCCGCTGCCGCGGTCGGTCAGCCAGCTGGTCACCATGGGCTCCCTGATGACGGCGTTCGTGATCGCGCTGGCGCTGAACAGGCACCTGCGGATCCGCCCGAGCGCGTACCTGCTGCTGCTGACGGCACTGCTGGGGGCCAGCATCCTCTCCAGCGCCGATCTCCAGGAGGGCTTCGGCGCCCTGTTCCGGTGCTTCCGGCTCACGGTGTTCGTCTCCACGCTCTGGCTGCTGACCCGCTGGTGGGACGGCGGCTTCAGCTTCGTCCGGTACCACATCCGCACGTACGCGGTCGTGCTCGCGTCGGTGGCGGTCGGCCTGGTGATCTCGCCCGGCAACGCGATGCCGGAGGAGTACGGCGGCCGGCTCTCGGGCGCTATCTGGCCGCTGACCCCGCCGCAGATCGGCCAGTACGCGGCGGTGATTTCCGGGCTCACGCTCCTCCTCTGGTTCGGGCGCCGCACGACGTGGCGCAGCGCGTTGCTGATCGTGGTGCCGGTGCTGGGGCTGCTGCTGCTCACGCACACCCGCACGGCGACGCTCGGCCTCGTCGCCGGCCTCGCGGTGGCCTTCCTGTCGATGGTGCTGACCAGTGCCCGCGCGAGGAAGGTGTTCGCGTGGACGGTCGGCGTCGGCGGCGTGGCCGGCGTGGTGCTCGCGGGCGCACTGCAGACGTGGTTCCTCCGCGGGCAGAGCGCGGACAACTTCTCCAGCCTGACCGGCCGCGCGAAGGTGTGGGACGCGCTGCTGGAGGCCCCGCGGTCGACGGCGGAGTACATCTTCGGGGTCGGGCTGACGGACAAGTCCTACGACGGCCTCCCGATCGACAACAGCTGGCTCGCGATCTACCACGAGCAGGGTTTCGTCGGGATCGCGCTGGTGGCCGGGTTCCTCCTCACCTTGGTCGTGGTGGCCGTGCTGCGGCCGCCGTCACTGGCTCGCGCGTGCGCGATCTTCCTGATCACCTATTGCATTTCGGCCTCCTACACCGAAGCGGGGCTCGGCGACGCGTCGCCGTACCTGCTGCACCTGGCGGTCGCCGCGTCGCTGCTGGTCCGCGGGGTGCCGCAGTCCGACGAACAGGCATTCATCCCGGCGAAGGGGGCAGACGTGCGAGGTGCAGGCGCGTGAAGGTGCTCGTGGTCCACAACCGCTACCGGTCCGAGCAGCCGAGCGGCGAGAACAACGTCGTCGACGCCGAGGTGACGCTGCTCGCCGAGGGCGGTCACCAGGTGTCGCTGTTCGAACGCCGCAGCGACGACATCGCGGCGATGCCGCTGCCCCGCAAGGCCGCGGTGCCGCTGATGGTGCCGTGGAACCCGGCGGTGCGGAAGGAACTCGCCGCCCGGCTGCGCGCGTCGCGCCCGGACGTCGTGCACATCCACAACACGTTCCCGCTGCTGTCGCCGTCGGTGGTCGCCGCGTGCGCGGACGCGGGGGTGCCCGCGGTCGCGACGCTGCACAACTACACGATGGTCTGCCCACCGGGCACGCTCCACCGCGACGGCCGCATCTGCACCGAGTGCGTCGGCGGCTCACCGCTGCCGGCGGTGAAGCACGGCTGCTACCGCGGTTCGAGCGCGGCCACGCTTCCGATGGCGGCGAGCATGGTCGCGAACCGGCGCCGGTGGTGGACGGGCGTTTCCCGGTTCTTCTGCATTTCGGCGGCCCAACGTGACCTCCTGGTGTCGGCCGGGATGCCCGGCGAGCGGATGGCGGTGAAGCACAACTTCGTCACCGACCCCGGCGTCCGCCGCACGGGCGCCGGCAAGCACGTGCTGTTCCTCGGCCGCGTCACCGAGGAAAAGGGGGTCGGCCTGCTGATGCGTGCCTGGGAGCGGCTTGACGGCGCCCTGGGCGTGCCGCTGGTCATCGCGGGTACCGGCCCGATGCAGGACGAGGTCGCGGCCTGGGCGGCCGGCCGGCCCGACGTCTCCTACGTCGGCCTCCGGAACAAGGCGGAATGCCGTGCCCTGACCGCCGACGCCGTCGCGGTGGTCGCGCCGTCGACGTGGCTGGAGGCGTTCGGCCTGGTGGTGGTCGAGGCCATGGCCGCCGGCGTGCCGACGGTCGCGGCCGCGCACGGCGCGTTCCCCGAGCTGGTCGACGACGGTGTCACGGGCCTCCTGCACGTCCCGAACGACGCGGCCTCGCTCGCCGACCGCCTGCGCGCGGTCGTCGGCGACCGCAACGGCGACATGGGCGACGCGGCTCGCGTCCGGTACGAGAAGGACTTCACGCCCGCGGTCGGCCTCGACCGCTTGATCGCCGGGTACGAGGCGGCGATCGAGGCGTGAGGCAGCTGGTCCGGACGGCGCCCCCGGCCCTGCCGCCCGCGTTGCGCACTTCGCTGGCGATGACGGCTGCTCTGGCGACGGCGGTGCTGGTCGCGCTCGGCATCCTGCACTTCCGCGACTCGAGCCTGACCGGCATCGACGCGGCCATCCTCCCTTCGATCTACCCGGTCGAGCCGCCGTGGCGGTACGTCGCCCTGGCCATCGACTTCGGTGGCGAGCCGGTGGGGTCGGTGATCCTGATCGCTCTCCTTTCGGCGTTGTGCTGGCTGGTCCACCGCATCCGGGCGGCGGTGCTGACGGTGCTGGGTGTGGTGGTGACGGTGGCGGTGACGACGGTGCTGAAGCCGCTGGTCGGCCGCACCATCCACGGCGAGTTCCTGTCGTACCCGAGTGGACACACGGCCTTGGCGACGGCGCTCGCGCTGGTCATCGCGCTGCTGCTCACCGAGCGGCTGGGGCTGGGGCGCGCGGCCGCGCTCGTACTCGTGCTGGCGTTGACGGTGGTCGCCGGGCTCGCGATGGGGTGGGCCGAGGTCGCTTTGGGCGCGCACTACCCGACGGACGCCCTCGGTGGGTTCTGCGCTGCGCTGGCCGCGGTCCCGGTGACTGCCTGGGTGCTGGACCGGGCGGCCGACCGGCTTTGAGGCCGAGGCCGCTCGCGGGTTGGACGGATGGTGTGCTGATCCGAGTTGAGTGCAGGCGCACGCGGGGTGGTCGATTCCCGGCGCGGTGAGCGGTGCCGGGGCGGCCGGGTTTGCGTGATTCGTCCACTGTGGACGCGGTGGGGGTCGAAGCGGTCATGTCTCCGACGGTACCGAACAGGCGTGCGATCGCCAGTCGCTGGATCGGGTGAACGGTCGTGTCCGAAATTCTCCGTTCGCGACTTTTCCTCTGTGCGGCAAGGGAAATGTCGGCCGGCGGCGCCGGGCGTCGTGGAAATTGTCGGACCCGGTCGGCAAGCTCGTGATCAGCAGCCGGCGGGCCCACCGCCGAACGAAGAGCACGCGTCCTGTGCGTAGGGCTTTGCCTGCCAGGCCGCGGCGTCGACCGTCTTGGAGGTGTCATGCGCGACGAAGGTCCACGGCCCGGAGTAGGAGTTGTCGTGCCAGCGGTTGGTCTGGCGGAAGGTGATCGCCTCTTCGATCACCGTTCCCTTGTAGGGCGACCAGTCCGGGAAGGTCCCGAAGTTGGACAGGAGAGCCATCCGCCCGCAGAGGCTCGTGCAGCCGACGCGGCCCGCGTCGAACCGGAAGGTGTTCCCGTGGATGTCCACCCGCTGTGTCTTCCAGCGGCAGTCGTCGTAGGCCGGGGCCTTCTCGATGGTGCCCGCGGCGCACGAAGACTTTGCCGCCGTCTTGGTGCAGTAGCCCGTCGAGGTGTTCGCCGGGCTGTTGCAGAAGCGGTCGGCGTTCTCCCACAACGTGATCCCGGCCCAGTTGTCCTCGAAGGTGTTGCCGCTGATGTCGATGGCCCACGTCCGGGCCTGCACGCGCGGCTCGCCGCCCGATTCCGACAGGTACACCGTCGCCACCGGGAAGTTGTCGCCGCGCGCCGCGAACGCCCGGCCCTGCACCAGGGTGTTGCCGCGGAACGTGTTGCCGCGCAGCACCAGGTTGTAGCTGGTCTCGTAGAACAGCGCCTCGGCGTCGTTGGCCTCGAAGAGGTTGTTCTCGACGAGGAAGTCGTTGTTGTTCGTGTCGGCCCACAGGCCGGCGCCGTGGTTGCCGTGCACCCAGTTGCCGCGGATGTCGGCCCCGTTCACGGCCCAGAACTTGGCGCCGCCGCTGCAGCCGCAGCCCGGCACCTTGGCCTCCCAGTCACCGGTGTTGTTGCCGGTGATCTCGTTGCCCTCCAGCACGAGCCCGGTGATGCCGTCGCCGGCCTGGTAGGCGTTCAGCCCGTACTGGCCGTTGTTGCGCAGGCAGCTGTGCCGCACGACCTGGCCGGCGCCGGCCATCAGCCCGGCGCCCGCGTTGTCCTCGATGGTGGTGTTCTCGATGAGCCAGCCGTCGCCGGAGTCGTGGTTGACCACGCCCTGGTCCTGCGGGGCGGCGAACCCGCGGACGGTGAGGCCGCGGATCTCCACCTTGCGGGCCCGCTGGGTGAAGGCCGCCCGGTTGACGCCGCGGCCGTCGACGACCGCGCCCGGCGCGCCGAGGTAGACGTCGCCGTCCTTGGGGACGACCTGGCCGAACTCGTCCTTGCCGAGCGTGTGGGTGCCGGGGCGCAGCCAGAACGTCGTGCCCGCCGGGTGCGCCGCCGTCTTGGCCGCGAGGTCGCCGTCGACGGCCGGATCGACGGCGACGGCGCCCGAGGGTGGTTGCCCGTACTCGGCGGGTTGGTGGCCGCACACCGGCTGCGGTCCGTCGGCGGCGCCCGCGGCCGCCGGGCACGCCACGGCGATCAGGAACGAGCAAGCAGCGACGAGAACCGCACGAGATCTACCCATGGCAGGAAGTTACGCACGAACGGGCCGGAAAGCAGTCACCCTCAAGTGTCCTCATCGGACCCAACGGGTGAATCCGGCCCGTCCGTGCGGGGATCAGGCGTATTTGCGGAACACGGGCTGCACCGGTCGCCCGCCCATCCACGGCGTGGGGTCGTTGGCGTCGAGGGCCTTCCGGTACACCGTGCAGGCCTGGGCGACGACGTCGATGGTCTTGTCGATGTCCGCTTCGGTGAGTGCGGCACTGACCACGAAGGACGGTCCGAGCACGCCGCCGCTGATCAGCTCGCGCAGGAACAGCGTCCGGTACGGCTGCGACGGCCTGCCCTGCTCGTCGAGCGTGCCGAAGACCAGGTTGCTGGCCCGGCCGCGGACCACCACGTGGTCTTCGACGCCGATCCCGGCCGTCACCTCGCGGACGCCGGCGGCGAGCCGGTCGCCGAGGGCGTGCATGCGGCCGATGACGTCTTCGTCGCGGTAGACGTCCATGACCGCCATCGCGGCGGCGAGCGAGTGGGTCTCGGCGCCGTGCGTGGTCGAGAGCAGGAACACCCGCTCGCGGCCGGTGCGCAGGCCGCCGATCTCCATCAGCTCCCGCTTGCCGGCCAGCGCCGACACCGCGAAGCCGTTGCCGAGCGCCTTGCCGAACGTCGAGAGGTCGGGCGTGACGCCGTAGAGGCCCTGCGCGCCCTGGGCGGACCAGCGGAAGCCGGTGATCATCTCGTCGAAGATCAGGACGACGCCGTGCCGGGTGGTCAGTTCGCGCAGGCCCAGCAGGTACCCCGGCGGCGGCTCCACCGCGGCGGCCGCCTCCAGGATCATGCACGCGATCTCGCCCTCGTGGCGCTGCAGCAGCTCCTCCGCGGCCTGCAGGTCGCCGTACGGGAAGGACACCGTCGCTTCCGTCGTCTCGTCCGGGATGCCCGCGTTCATCGGCGTGGTGCCGATGAACCAGTCGTCGGTGGAGAAGAAGGCGTGGTCGGCGCACTTGGCGACGAGCTTGCGGCCGGTGGCGGCGCGGGCCAGCCGGACCGCGGCCGTGGTGGCGTCCGAGCCGTTCTTGGTGAACTTCACCATGTCGGCGGTCGGGATGTTCTCGAGGAACCGCTCGGCGGCTTCGGCCTCGATGATCGACGGCCGGATGAAGTTGCTGCCCTTGTCCAGCTCGCCGCGCACCGCTTCGACCACCCGCGGGTGGGCGTGGCCGAGGCTGACGGCTCGCAGGCCGGCGCCGTACTCGATGTAGTCGTTCCCGTCGACGTCCCAGACGTGGCCGCCGCGGCCGTGCGAGATGACCGGGGCCATCCCTTCGGGATACTGGTCCGAGCCCTTGGCGTAGGTGTGCGCACCGCCGGGGATGACCCGGTGCAGCCGCTCGTTCGCCTTTGTGGAGCGGGGCAGGTTCGTTCCCATGTCGTGGCTCACCTCGTTGGTTTCAACGCCTCTCCGAGAGATGGCGCCCGTTCGTCCCGGTCGCTGACCATTGTGACCGACAGTGGCCACGAAATGTCCAATTCACGGTCTTTGTACGAAATCGTAATGTCCTCTTCAGGATCGTGCGCCCGATCGATACGGTACGAAACATCGGAGGGATCGGTGAGTGACTGGAATCCGTGTGCACACCCCGCCGGGATGTACAAAGAAACCTGGGTATCACCGGAAAGTTCGAAGGTTTTCACATTCCGGTATGTCGGCGAATCCGGTCGGAGATCCACCACGACGTCGAAGATGGCGCCGTGCGAACACCGCACCAGCTTCGCCTCGCCGGCCCCGCCGCGAAGGTGCATCCCGCGCACGACTCCCTTGCGTGACCGGGAAAGACTGTCCTGGATGAAGCCGTCCGGGTCGATGCCGACCGACGCGACGACGTCGCGGTCGAACGTCCGGCTGAAGAAGCCGCGCCGGTCCGCGTGCGGAGTGGGTTCGAACAGGTACGCGCCGTCGATCTCGGGCACCGGAATGGCCTTCATCGCCCACCCCCGAAGAGGGCCGCCGAAAGGGCGGCGAACTGGTCTTTGAGCCGTTGCGCGTTCATCTGGTTCCGTTCCAGGAGTGTTTGGCGAAGTTCCGCCGAACGGTTCTCCAGTTCGGTGAATTGTTCGACGAGCCGGTCGAAGCCGACGGTCTTCGCCCGCTGGGTGAAGCCGTCGAGGCCCATCTCCGCCATCAGCACGTCGTTCTTCGGTGCGTAGCCGATCGCCACGGTCGGTTTCGCGACCTTCAGGGCGCAGAGCACGTTGTGGTAGCGCGTGGCCACCACGCTGTCCACTTCGGCCATCTCGTGCATCAGTTCGTCCAGGGTCTCCGCCGGAGCCGCCGTCACCAGCGGGCTGGCGGTCTTCTCGATGATTTCGTCGACGACCTGCCGGTCGATCTGGTCGCCGATGAACAGCCGGACGGGTCTGCCCTGGTCAACGAGCCACGCGACGAAACGGTTCATCGTGTCCACGTAGTGGCGGTAGATGCGGTCGGCCTCGGCGCGGTCGTCGTTGCCGCCGTAGTAGGCCATCACGCCGACGCCGACGGTGCCCGGCTTGCCGCCGGCGGCCGGGGTGGGGAGGGAGAACGCGAGGTCGGGATAGACCTGGTCGGCACTCGTGTCGACGCCCATGGCGCGCATGGCGTCGCGCGAGATGTCGTCGCGGTAGGAGCGGTAGGCGGCCAGCCGGCCGGACCAGCGGACCAGGGCCCGCGTCGCCCGGGCGCTGATCTCGTTGGCGCCGACGCAGACGAGCGCCACCTTGGTGCCGAAGAGGCGCCCGGTGGCGGACAGGAGGAAGAGCGAATACGGGAAACCCCAAGGACGCAGTGGCAGCGTCGCTTCGAGGACGCCCATGCCGGGCACGATGACGACGTCCTGCTTGCGGACCCAGGCGGCCGTGCGGCCGATGTCGACCAGCTTGCCGAGTCCCTTGAGGACGATCGAGCGCAGGCCGGACGCCGTCTCGTACTCGGCCTGGTTCCAGTGCAGCGGCGTCGCGTCGAGGCCGTACCGCCGGCGGACCAGCTCGGGCCCGCCGACCAGGGCGCCCAGCACCGCGTCCGGGTACTCGGCGCGCAGGTAGCCGAGCACGGCTTCGAGGGAACCGTCGTTGCCGAGGTTCCCCGAGCCGAGCAGGCCGAACACGCCGACGCGTGGCGGACGCTTCACGCGAGCCTGCCTTCCCGGCCGGCCACGATCTCGTTGACCGTGGCGACGTCCGAGGCGGTCGGCGCGCGGTCCTCGACGCGCTCGCCGTGGCCGGAGCGGGCCCGGTTGGTCAGCCAGGCGCCGAGGTGGCCGAAGCACTCGCGCTTGTCGGCGGCCGAGATCGGCGCGCGCCGAATGAGGTCCGCGAATCCGTAGACGTACTCGCCGAGCAGGCGGACGGTGGGATTCCGGAGCCGGTTCGCGCGCCGCGGGTCCAGATTCGCGCACCGGCTCCGGATGGTCGGGTTGGCCCGCTCGGCGCGGCCCGGGTGGTCGCGGCGGAAGTAGAGCAGCTCGGGCACCTGGTGGAACGGGCCGTGCAGGGCCATCTCGGCCGAGTACGTCCGGTCGGCGTGGTGGTAGCTGTCGAGCGGCTTGACGCGGCGGAGGACGTCGGCGCGGATGACGCCGTAGAAGTCGTCGCCGCCCGGCTCGAACAGGACGCTGCGGAAGCGGTCCGGCGCGTGCCGGGACGCGGTGTTCAGCGTGTACTCCAGCGGCTGGACGATGCGGCCGTCGCCGTCGATGATCGCCTGGTCGCAGTGGGCGAGGATGATGTCCGGGCGCTCGTCGAGGGCCTCGACACACCGCTTGAGCAGGTCGCGGGCGTACAGGTCGTCGTGGGAGACCCACTTGAACAGCTCGGTGCGGGACACGTCGAACACGAAGTTGTGGTTCGGTGTCGCGCCGATGTTCTTCGGCTGGCGGACGTAGCGGATCCGCGAGTCCTTCTCGGCGTAGCGGCGGCAGATCTCGTCGGTGCCGTCGGTGGAGGCGTTGTCCGAGATGATGAGCTCGAAGTCCTCGAAGGTCTGGCCGAGCAGGGCGTCCAGCGACTCGGCGAGGTACTCCTCGCCGTTGTACACCGGGAGGCCGAGGCTCAGCCGCGGGACGGTGGTCATGGAGTCCTCATTCCTTGATCGGCTGTTTGATCGGCTCGAACACCACGGTGGGCTCGTCGGCGCCCGGCGGGACGTAGTCGCGCAGCCCCAGGCGCAGCTGGAACCACCAGACGACGGAGCCGCTGAGGGTGGCCGTCGCGACGCCCCAGGCGGACCCGGCCGCGCCGCCGAGGAACGCGCCGGCGATGCCGAAGGTGACGTAGAACAGGGAGGCGATCAGCTGGGACCGCAAACTGCGGGGAGCCGCGCCGAGTGCGCGCAGGCCGGCCGCCGCCCCCGTGGCGAAGCTCGCGCCGACCACGGCGAGGGTGACCGGGAGGATCAGCGGGGACGACGAGTCCCACACCGAGCCCATCACCCAGCGGCCGGCGCGGTCGGGCACGAGCAGCAGCAGGCCGAGGCCCCAGCACAACGCCGCGGCGGCCTGCCCGCCGCCGAGGATCATGCAGAAGTGCTTCAGCCGGTGCGGGGCCCGCTGGAGCACCCGCGCGCCCTCGGCGACCGTCACCAGGGACAGCCCCATGAGCAGGGCCAGGAACGGGCCGAGGAGCTGCTCGGCCCCGCGGACCGCGCCGACCGCGGTGATCCCGGCGATGGCGCCGAGGCCGTACGCGCGCAGCTGCGACGCGCCGCTGTTGCTGACGTTCTCGACGAGGTACCGGACGCTGAGGTCGCGCTGCGTCCGGAGCCAGCCGAGCAGCTCGCGCGGGTGCGGAAGGATCCTCGTCTGGAACCCGCCGTAGAGGGCCGCGACCGCGCCGGAAAGGCCCCAGGCCAGCACGAACGCGACCACCGTGTGGATCTGCGCGGCGACGTAGAGCGCCGGGATCAGGGCCACGCCCCACACACAGTCGTTGATGAACGCCTTCTTGCCCGCCCCGCGCGCGAAGAACGCGAAGCGCCAGGCGTCCTGCAGGAGCAGGCCCGGCAGGACGACGGCGAGCGCGACGAAGGCGTTGCCGAGCGGCCCGCCCGCGGCCAGGCCGGCCACGAGACTGACCAGCCCGGTCGCGCAGCCGACGCCGATCGCGGTGCCGGACGCGCTCGCCACGCCCGTGCGCCACCGGTCCTCCGCCACGGCGCTGAACCGCACCATCAGCGGGTCGGTGGCGAGGCCGCGCGAGATGTTGAGCACCACGCCGTAGGTGACCCAGGCGAGGCTGAAGATGCCGAACGCGAACGTGCCGAGCGAGCGGGCCACGTACAGCCCGACGGCGAAGTTGGTCAGGCTGGACACGGCCTGGTCGCCGAGGCCCCAGCTCAACCGTCCGGCCATCGCGCGAACCGCGCCCGACCGGAAGATCGAGCGCGGTGCACGGCGATGGTTGGCCACGTCGCTCACTCCTTGACCAGGCCGGCGTCGTGGAGCGCCCGCGCCGCGACGTCGACGATCTCGAAGGGCAGCCCGGCGCGCTCGGCGATGTCGAGCAGGCTGTGCGAACCGTCGGAGAGGTTGAGCACCCACAGCATCGCCATCTGGGCCTGCTTGGCGTCGCTGCGGCCGCCGAGGGAGTCGTACAGCCCGCGCTTGCCGAGCTGCGGCTCGCCGTACGGGCTGAGGTTGACGTACCGGCGGTTGCGGTCCAGGACACCGAAGGCATCGCGAAGGGCGCCGAGGGTGTCCTCAATGGCCGCGGGCGACACGAAGCCCGGGTTGTCGGCGGACGTGTGGTACTCGGGGTAGCCCGCGTACGGCGTGCGCGTCAGGGAGCCGACGCCGAGGTTGAAGCCCGGCGAGCAGAACTGGCGCTCGTCGTAGCCGTACGGCGAGAAGTCGACGACGCGGTGCTCCCGCGACCGCAGCACGTGCTGCATCACGCGGTCGATCTCGGCGTCGTCGCGGCGGGACTTCTTGTACGTCAGCGTTCCCGGGTCGCCCGCGCACGCCAGCACGAGCCCGTGACGCACCTTCTCGATCCGGGAGGCGTTGCGCGCCAGCCACGTGATCGAGCCGATCGTGCCCGGCATGAACAGGAACCGGTAGGTGTAGTGGGGCTGGGAGAGAGCCAGCTGCTGGGCCAGCGAAACGGCCACCGCGATGCCGGCGAGGTTGTCGTTCGCCAGCGACGGGTGGCAGACGTGGCAGGACACGATGACCTCGTCGGTGACGCGGCCGGGCACGACGTGCTCGGCGTAGGTCAGCGAACCGTCGGCCAGGGTCGAGTCGATGACGACGTCGTACTCGCCGTCGGGCAGCGCGTCGAGCTTCTCCTGCGCGAGGCAGAAGCCCCAGGCCGGGGCGTAGTAGCTGGTCCGGTAGGGCACCCACGACGGCTGGTCCGGCAGCGTGTGCAGGTGCTCCCGCAGCTCGCTCAGCGGCATCCGCCGCGACACCGGGACGCTGTACCCGACGACGTGCAGGTTCAGCTCCTGGAAGTCGATCACGCGCTCACCCGACGGCGAAGCGACGTAGGCGTCCCGGATGTTCCACTCCTGCGGGATCGTCCAGTCCAGCACCGCGGTACCGGTCGGGACCTCGTGCCGCTCCAAACAGATGTGCTCGCCGATGATGTCCAGGGTCTGCCGCACGCCGTCGCCGGTGATGCTGCGGCAGATCGGGTACAGCCGCTCGACCAGGGCGTGCAGTTCCGCCCCGGTCCGCAGCTGCGGGGCCGCCACTACTTCCGCCGCAGGGTGGTGTCGACGCGGCCGGCTTCGCCCTCGCTCTTCAGCCAGGCCAGCCGGGTGAACAGCTGCTCGAACGACTCCCGCGTCAGCCCGAACTTGCGGTAGGCCTCGATGAGCTCGACGGCGCCGTCCTTGACCGACCAGTCGCAGGTGAAGCCGGGGATCGCCGCGCGGAAGCGCGAGAAGTCGACCCGGTACGAGCGCGGGTCGGCGCCCGCCTCGCCGGTGATGTTCAGCGTCGAGCCCGGCACGGCCTCGACGACCTCCTGGGCGATCTCGGCGACGGTGACGTTGTTCTCTTCGGTGCCGATGTTGAACGCCTTGTTGTGCACGGCCTCCTTCGGCGCCGTCAGCGCCGCCGCGAACGCGCGCGCGATGTCCTGGGCGTGCACCAGCGGCCGCCACGGCGTGCCGTCCGACAGCACCAGCACCTCGCCGGACAGGTGGGCGTGCGCGGTCAGGTTGTTCAGCACGATGTCGCCGCGCAGCCGCGGCGAGTAGCCGAACGCCGTCGCGTTGCGCATGTACACCGGCGTGAAGTCGTCGTCGGCGAGCTCGTGGACGTCGGCTTCGACGCGCACCTTCGACTCCGCGTACGGCGTCACCGGGCGCAGCGGCGCGTCCTCGTCGACGAGGTTGTCGCCACCGGCGCCGTACACCGAGCAGGTCGACGCGTAGATGTACCGCTGGACGCCGGCCTCCTTCGCCAGCTTCGCGAGCTTCACCGACGCGTGGTGGTTGATGTCGTAGGTCAGCTCGGGCGCGAGCGAGCCCAGCGGGTCGTTCGACAGCGCCGCCAGGTGGATGACCGCGTCGAACCCGGTGACGTGCTCGAGCGTGACGTCCCGCAGGTCGACGACGTGCCCGGCCGGGTCGGCGGGGGCGGGCCCGAGCAGGCAGTCCTCGAACAGGCCGGAGTCAAGGCCGGTGACTTCGTGGCCGGCGGCGGCGAGCACCGGGGCCATCACCGTCCCCAGGTAGCCCTTGTGCCCCGTCAGCAACACCCGCATCGGATTCAGCCCTTCAGATCGAGAGTGAGTTTCTTGACGAAAAACGCTTCGGCGTACTTCGCGGCGGCTTCGATCCCGCGGATGCGGGCCAGCCCGAGGAAGGCCTCGCGGTCGTACCAGGGCCGGTGCCGCTGCGACGCGTAGTGCTCCTGCAGCAGCCGGACCTTCTCCTCTGCGAGCTCGTCGGAGAGCGGCTGGTACACCGACGGGCTGCCGAGGTCGCCGTCCCACTTGACGATCTCGTAGCCGAGCGCCAAGTGGTCGCGGAACGTCGTGGGCACCAGCTTCGCCAGCCCGCGGTGGTCCTGGTGCGCGTCGTCGGTGCGCGGGGCCAGGACGAGGCCCGGGTCGGTCCGCCGCCGCAGGTCCTCCAGGGCGTTCTTGGCCTCTTCCCAGTGGGCCGGGAAGCGCCCGTCCGGCAGCTTGAGCACGGTGACCTCGACGTCCGCGCCCGGGCAGAACGCCGCCAGCGCCGCCCGCTCCTCGTCCTCGCGGGGCGTGCCGCCGCCGGACAGGACCAGGGCGTCGACCCGCAGGCCGGGCCGGGAGGAACACAGCGTCAGCAACGTGCCGCCGGCGCCGATCGCGATGTCGTCGCAGTGGGCGCCGAGGGCGACCACGCTGCCGAGCCGTCCCGGCCGGAGCCCGATCACGCGGTGCTCACGGCCGGGCGCTCCCACAGCGCCCAGGGGCGGTCGCCGTGGCTGTAGGCGTAGTCCAGCGCCGCCCGCTCCTTGACCGTGTCGGTCGGCTTCCAGAACCCGCGGTACGGGTAGGCGAGCAGCCGGCCCCGCTTGGCCAGCTCGGCGCAGCCGTCGGCGACGAGGTCGCCGTTTTCCGGGATGTGGTCGAACACGTCCTGGCGCAGCACGAAGTAGCCGCCGTTCTCCCACAGCGGCATCTCGCTCACCGCGGTGATCGAGCCGACCATGCCGCCTTCGTCCATTTCGACGCAGTGGAACGACGACTGCGGCGGGACGACCATCATCGACGCGCCCGCGTCCGACTTCTCGAACCGCTCGATCATCTCGGGCAGCGGCACGTCGGACAGGACGTCGGCGTAGTTGGCGAGGAACATCTCGTCGCCGTCGAGGTGCTCGCGGACGCGGCGGAGGCGCTCGCCGATCGGCGACTCGATCCCGGTCTGCACGAAGGTGATCGTCCAGTCCGCGATGTCGGTCGAGAGCAGCTCGGCCTTGCCGTTCCGGAGCACGAAGTCGTTCGAAATGGTTTCTTCGTACGACAGGAAGAAGTTCTTGATGTGCGCCGCGCCGTAGCCGAGGCACAGGATGAATTCGGTGTGGCCGAAATGCGCGTAGTAGCGCATCACGTGCCAGATGAGCGGTCTCGGACCGACCATCGCCATCGGCTTGGGGACGTCGTCGGCCGCGCCGTTGCGCATCCGCATCCCGTAGCCACCGCAGAAGAGGACGACCTTCACTTCACTGCACCTCGACGATTTCCAGGTGGGGGATCGGGAACACGAGCTTTCCGCCCCAGTCCCCGATGTAGGAGAGTTGTTCGGTCAGTTCCTCCCGGAGGTTCCACGGGAGGACGAGCACGTAGTCGGGCCGGTCCGCGTCGATCCGCTCCGGGGGCAGCACCGGGATGCGCGTGCCCGGGGTGAACCGGCCGTGCTTGTACGGGTTGCGGTCGACCGTGTACTGCAGCAGGTCGGTCCGGATGCCGCAGTGGTTCAGCAGGGTGTTGCCCTTGCCCGGGGCGCCGTACCCGACGACGGTCTTCCCGTCGTTGCGCGCCTCGATGAGGAACTTCAGCAGGTCCAGCCGCACGCGGGTGACGCGCTCGGCGAACTCGGTGTACCCGGACAGCTCGTGCAGCCCGGCGGACTTTTCGCGCTCCAGCACGTCGGTCATCCGCTCGCTGGGCTCGCCCGCCACCTCGGCCGGACGCGCCCAGAGCCGGATCGAGCCGCCGTGCGTCGGGACCAGCTCGACGTCGACCACGGTCAGGCCGCCGGTCGCGAGGGCGCGGCGGGCGGATTCGACCGTGTAGTACTGGAAGTGCTCGTGGTAGATCGTGTCGTACTGGTTCTTTTCGATCAGCGTGAGCAGGTGCTGGACCTCGATGGAGACCCAGCCGTCGTCGGCCACCAGGGCGCGCAGGCCCTTCGTGAAGCCGAGGACGTCGGGGATGTGCGCGTAGACGTTGTTCGCGGCCACCAGATCCGCGGCACCGTGCTCTTCGCGCACCTGCCGGCCGGTTTCCTCGGAGAGGAAGGCCGTCAGGGTGGGCACGCCGGCGTCACGCGCCGCCTGCCCGACGTTCACCGAAGGTTCCACGCCCAGACACCGGATCCCGTGCCCGACGACGTGCTTGAGCAGGTACCCGTCGTTGCTCGCCACCTCGACGACGAACGACTTCTCGCCGAGCCCGAGCCGCTCGACCGCGCCGTCGACGAAACGCTTCGCGTGCTCGACCCACGACGTCGAGAAGGACGAGAAGTACGCGTACTCGGTGAAAGTTTCGCCGGGGTCGATCAGCGGCGGGATCTGCGCGAGCCAGCAGTCGGTGCACACCTTCAGGTGGAGCGGGAAGGTGGCTTCCGGTTCGTCGAGCTGCTCCGCCGCCAAAAATCGCTCACACGGGGGAGTCGCGCCGAGGTCGACGACACTGGCCGTGTTTGTCGAACCGCAGAGTCGACATGTGGTCATCTACCAGGCTCCTTGGCTCGCGGTCGCGATGTGCATCCAACACGTCGACCGGCGCCGGGAGGTCGTTACAGCGACGCGGGAGCCGCTGGTGGACCGATTCGGAACCGCAACCTGAATGGCCTAACTGTGGCGGGAATCACCAACAGTACCCAACCGGACCCGTAACGTCCACAGTGGACGTGCTCCTAGGCTGGTCCGATGACTTCGGAGCCGACTCCCCGCCTGAGCGGGTTCGCGGGCGTGGTGCTGACCGTCCGCTTCCTCACCGAGCTGGCGCTGCTGGGCGGTCTCGCCCTGGCGGGCACCCAGCTCGGCAGCGGGGTGGCGCTGGCGGTCGTCGACGCGGTCCTGCTGCCGGTGGCGGCCGCCGCGCTCTGGGGCCTGTTCGTCGCGCCGCGGGCGCGCCGCCGGCTCCCGGAACCGGCCCGCTTCCTGCTCGAATTCGCCCTCTTCGCGGTCGCCGGCGTGGCGCTCGCGCTGGTCGGCTGGCTGGTCGTGGGCCTGGTGGTGGCCATCGCCGGGATCGGTGTGGCGGCCCTCACCCGGGTGGTCGCCAAGGACGGCTGAGCGCTCCCGGGGTCAGAAATCGCGGACCAGGAAGACCCGGCCGTGCAGGGGATCGGTGACCCACACCGTGCGCGTCCGCTGGTCGACGGCGACGTCGCCGGGGTTGACGCCCAGCGACAGTTCGCCGCTCAGCGTGCCCGCCGTGCCGTCGACGCGGGAAAGCCCGTTCTGGCCGCCGTTGGTGTACACCGTGTTCGTGCCCTGGTGCACGGCCAGCGCGGAGGATTCGCTGCGCAGCAACACGGTCTTGCGCTCGGTGCGGGTCGTGGCGTCCACAATGGACATGTGGTGGATGCCGGAGTTCGCCACGTACACCGTGCCGCTCGCGTGGTGCACCGCGACGCCGGTCGGATTGCGCCCGACCTTCACCGAGGCGACGAACTTCCCGCTGTCGATCGAGAAGACCTCGACCGAATCGGTGGCCGTGCTCGTGCAGTAGGCCAGCTTGCGGCCGGGGTCGACGCCGATGCCGGCGAGCCCCGGCTTCGGGCCCGGCACGAGCGCCGCCAGCGTGCAGCTCACGCCGTCCAGCACGGCGAGCGTGCCGGTGCTGCCACTGGCCGCGTAGACGCGGTTGGCCGCCTCGTCGACCGCCAGCGCCGAGGCGCCGGCGCCCGCGCCGATCACGCTGACCAGGTCGTGGGTGCGGCCGTCCAGCACCACCACGGTGCCCGCCGGCGGGTTCGCGACGTAGATCCGGGCCGCCTTCGGGTCGACCGCGACGTCGCCGGGCGCGCCGCCGACGTGGACCACGTCGACGACCGACGCGCTGCGCGGATCGACCGCGGAGACCGTCCCGGCCTGGGCGTCGACGACGTACCCGAGCCCGGTGACCGGGTTCACCGCGACCCCGGCCGGAGCTCCGCCCAGCTCGAGCGACCGGACGTCCTCCGCGCTGGCCGTCCCGGGCAGGACGAGGGCGCCGGCACCCGCCGTGACCAGGGCGAACAGCGTCCGCCGGGGTAGCCGTGCACCGCCCATCGGCGCCTCCGCTCCTGATCATCTCGCCGCCCGAGCGTAACCCGCGCCATCGCCACGTGAAGGAACTTCGCGTCCCCCGATCGCGTTGTTTCCACTGGGTAACCCCACTTCCAGAGCGGACGGAGGCGAGCGCGCGTGCACGGGCACCAGAACGGACTCAAGACGGCATTGCTGCTCGGCCTGCTGTCGGCGATCATCGTCGCGCTCAGCGGGCTCTTCGGCCGGGGCGCGCTGGTCATCGGGCTGGTCGTCGCCCTCGGGATCAACGCGTTCGCCTACTTCAACTCCGACAAGCTGGCGCTGCGCGCGATGCGGGCGCGGCCGGTGTCGGAGGTCGAGCAGCCCGCGATGTACCGGATCGTGCGCGAGCTGGCCCAGGTCGCGCGGCAGCCGATGCCGCAGCTGTACATCAGCCCGACGTCCGCGCCCAACGCGTTCGCGACCGGCCGCAACCCCCGGCACGCGGCGGTCTGCTGCACCACCGGCATCCTCGACCTGCTCGACGAGCGGGAGCTGCGGGCCGTGCTCGGCCACGAGCTGTCGCACGTCTACAACCGCGACATCCTGATCTCCTGCGTGGCCGGCGCGCTGGCCAGCGTGATCAGCGTGCTCGCGAACATCGCGCTGTTCTTCGGCGGCAACAACCGCGACGGGAACCCGCTGCTCAGCCTGCTGCTGATCTTCGTCGGGCCGATCGCGGCGGCCGTCATCCGGATGGCCGTGAGCCGGTCGCGGGAGTACCAGGCCGACGCGTCCGGGGCCGAGCTGACCGGCGACCCGCTGGGCCTGGCGTCGGCGCTGCGGAAGCTGGAGGCCGGCACCCGGGCGCGGCCGCTGGTCGCCGAGCCGCAGCTGGTGTCGCAGTCGCACCTGATGATCGCGAACCCGTTCCGCCCCGGCGAAGGCCTGAGCAAGCTGTTCTCCACCCACCCGCCGATCTCCGACCGCATCCGGCGGCTGGAGGAGATGGCCCGCCGCCAGTTCTAGACCGACGCTCCCGCCGCGACGGCGACTGCCTTCACGTAGTCGCCGTAGCCGGACTTCGCCAGCTTCTCGCCCAGCGCGTAGCACTCGTAGGCGGTGATGAAGCCCATGCGCAGCGCGATCTCCTCGAGGCAGGCGATGCGCACGCCGGTGCGGTGCTCCAGCACCTGGACGAACTGGCCGGCTTCGAGCAGCGAGTCGTGCGTGCCGGTGTCGAGCCAGGCGAACCCGCGGCTGAGCTCGACCAGCGTGGCGCGGTCCTGGCGCAGGTAGGTCAGGTTGACGTCGGTGATCTCGAGCTCACCGCGCGCCGACGGCTTCAGCGCGCGGGCGATGTCGACGACCTCGTTGTCGTAGAAGTACAGGCCGGTGATCGCCTTGTTGGACCGCGGCCGCAGCGGCTTCTCCTCGATGGTGAGCAGCCTGCCGGCCTCGTCGACCTCGCCGACGCCGTAGCGCTCGGGGTCCTTGACCGGGTAGCCGAACAGGACGCAGCCGTCGAGCTCGCGCACGGCCTGCTGCAGGCGGCTGGAGAAGCCCTGGCCGTAGAAGATGTTGTCGCCGAGCACCAGCGCCACGTCGTCGTCGCCGATGAAGTCCGCGCCGATCACGAAGGCCTCGGCCAGCCCGTTCGGGCTCGCCTGCTCGGCGTAGGAGAAGGTCAGGCCGAACTGGTCGCCGTTGCCCAGCAGCCTGCGGAACATCGGCAGGTCGGTGGGGGTGGAGATGACGAGGATCTCGCGGATCCCGGCCAGCATCAGCACCGAGATCGGGTAGTAGACCATCGGCTTGTCGTAGACCGGCAGCAGCTGCTTGGACACCGCCTGCGTGATCGGGTGCAGACGTGTCCCGCTGCCTCCGGCCAGCACGATGCCCTTCATGGACGGCCTCCCTTTCGGCGCGGGCTGAGACCTCCTCACCCTACGGGCCGCTCCTCGAGGACGGATCCCTTACCGAAGTAGGCCTTGCAGCCGCCGTTGTCCTCCGTGGCGATCTCGAGCACGTTCCGGCCGCCGTCGACCGGCAGCAGCGTCGAGGAGTAGTTGGGGCAGAAGTTGTTCCAGATGCCGGTGATGTGCACGGGAGCGGGCAGTTCGTACCAGTGGCCGCTGCCGAAGTCGTCGTTCGCGAGCAGGACCTGGCCGTTCCCGGGCTGCGGGACGCCTTTCGCGTTGGTGTAGATCTGCCCGACCATGACGATCCGCACACCGTTCGGGCCGCCGGGGAACAGCGTGATCGTCTGCGCGTGCTGGAAGTAGTTGCCGTTGGCGGTGTCGACGCGGGTGCCCGGGTCGGCGGGGTCGCCCCAGTTGGCGCCGTCGGCGGAGATCTTGAAGTACGGGTCGCAGTAGCGGTCGCGGAAGTTGCAGATCTCGTAGGCGAAGTAGTACCGGCCGTCGGGGAGCCGCCGGATGATCGGCATGCCGGGCCGGACGCGGTCCGGCGGGATCGCCATGGTGAGCTGCTTGGTGCCCCAGGTCACGCCGTCGGTCGAGGCGACCCGGTTGAGCACCTGCGCGTACTTCGGTGCCTGCGTCTCGTCGGCGAAGTGCAGCCAGAGCGTGCCGCCGGCGTCGACGGTGAACTCGGGCTCCCAGATCCCGTCGATGTTGTGCGAGCGCGCGGCCTCGGACAGGAAGCCCCACGTGCGGCCGCCGTCCTTGCTGGCCCAGACGCGGATCCCGATGCGGCGCTGCGGCCCGGCGTCCTGCCGGTAGGACGCGGCCCACAGCAGCGTGCCGGCCCGGAGCTTGCCGACGCGTTCCGGCAGCTCGTAGACGGTGCCGCAGCACATGCCGGACCGGCCGTCGGGGTCGCGGATCGCGCCGATCTGGTGGAACGACTCGCCCTCGTCGGTGCTCTCCAGGACGGGCGTGACCTTGCCTCCGGCGTCCTGGCTGGTCAGGGTGGCGATGATGGCCCCGCGGCCGACGGTGGAGTGTTCGAGGCGGATCAGGCGCGCGTACGCGCCGAAGCCGGGGATGAGCTGCTTGCGCTCGGCCGCGCCGGCCGGTGTCAGCAGCGAGGCGACGGCCGCGAGCGTCAGCACGAAGACCAGTGAACGGCGCAACTCGACCCCCTCCACTCGGTGACCGCGCGATTACAACACGGGCGCGCGGCGGCCACGGGGCGCATTCACGCGTTCGGGTAACGCTCCCGCTCCCGGGCCCGAAAGATCACCGGAGGGGTCGTGGTGACCCCGAGGGGGAATGATGAAGATCCGGCCGGCCGGCGTGCTGTTGCTCTTGGTCCTGACGTCGGCGTGCGCGCCGTCGACCGGTTACGGCGAGATCGTCGAGAACCGGACCTACGCGAGCTCGGTACCGACGCCCACGTCGACCGCGCCGCCGGTGCCGCGCGACGTGCCCACCGAGACGCACACGGGCACGGGAAGCGGCGAGTTCCAGACGTCCTGGCCGGCCGACCAGGTGGGCTTCTTCACGTTCGACTGCGCCAAGTGCACGTCCAACGTGATCGTCGACACCGACGGCGGCGAGCACGGCCTCGTCAACGCCATCGGCTCCTACAAGGGCACGAAGTGGATGAACACGCAGCCGGACCGCCCGGCGAAGCGGATCACGGTCCACGCGAACGCACCGTGGACGGCCACGATCGCCGACCACCGGAACATCCCGACGGCGGAAAGCGGTAAGGACACGGCCGGCAAGGGCGAAGCGGTGCTGAAGCTCCCGGCGGGCGTGACCCGCATCAAGTTCACGGCGAAGACCCGCGGCAACATCGGCCTGTGGGTGATGGCCACCTCGGTGCAGGACCGCGACCTGATCCTCAACCAGATCGGCGACCTGCAGGTGGAACGCGACGTCCGCGGACCGGCGTACCTGCAGGTCGAGGGGTACGAGGCCAGCTGGACGGTGACCCCGTCGTGAGCGGGCACCCGGCGACCGGGTGCCCGCGGCGGCGTCACCGGTAGTTGGTGAACTGCAGCGCGATCTCGAAGTCCTTGCCCTTCAGCAAGGCGATCACGTCCTGCAGCTGGTCCTTCTTCTTGCCCGACACCCGCAGCTGGTCGCCCTGGATCTGGGCCTGGACGCCCTTGGGGCCTTCGTCCCGGATGAACTTGGCGACCTGCTTCGCCTTGTCCGAGGCGATGCCCTGCAGGATCTTGCCCGAGATCTTGTAGATCTTGCCGGACAGCGCCGGCTCGCCGGCTTCGAAGGCCTTCAGGGAGATGTTGCGCTTGATCAGCTTCTCCTTGAACACCTCGACCGCGGCCAGCGCGCGCTCCTCGGTCTCGGACTCGATCGTGAGCGCCTCCTCGCCGGCCCAGTTGATCGTCGTGCCGGTGCCGCGGAAGTCGAACCGGGTGCCCAGCTCCTTGCTCGCCTGGTTGAGCGCGTTGTCCACCTCCTGGCGGTCGACCTTGCTCACGACGTCGAAAGAGGGATCCGCCACGTGTCCTCACACCTCGTACTCGCTTGTCAGGGGCTGCCCAGCCTAGCCCCTGTCACCCGACGGGTATCCCGGTTGACCCCGGTCGGAACCCGTTGGGTAAGCTTTCCCCCGGCCGGTGCGACCGGCCTTGGCGGGTTACCCGAGTGGCCAAAGGGGACTGGCTGTAAACCAGTTGGCATTGCCTACGGGGGTTCGAATCCCTCACCCGCCACGCGATCGCGAGAGAGCCATGCCTGCGGAAAACGCAGGCATGGCTCTCTTCGTTGTGTCTTTTGGGGGTCGAACCCCCAAACCCCCGCCAGGGGGCTCCGCCCCCCTGGACCCCCGTCGTGGTCACCTTGCGCTGTCGGCTGTCGGATGCTGGTTTCTTGCAGCAATTGAGAATTGATTATCTTATGCTGAGTGGCAGTATTATGCCTGCGGGTCGGCTATGCGCGGGATGGGCGATATCGGGCGTATTATCCGGTGAATCCGCAGGTCGGGGGACTCTGCTGGCCGGTTCGGGGGAAGCGCGGCTCCGCCTTTCGACCCTTTGCAGGAATACCCGTAACGCATTTCTTGAACGACTCGACCCCAGCCTGGGGTGCAGGGGCTGCCGGGGTTTCCACCGAGTCGTTGGAGGAGCACATGGCCATTCCCGCTGCGTTGCGACCCGTCCGTGAAGAGCTGGTCCGGGTGCAGTACGCCGAACCCGCGCTCGTCGCCGGCTACGCGAACGACCACGCCGGCTGGGGACCCACCGCTCGGTACCACCATTCGCGGCGCTATGCCATCGACCAGGTCCTCGCCGGCTGCCCCGGCGGTGATCTGCTCGACGTCGGGTGCGGGCCCGGGATGATGGTGCGGCACCTGCTCGACACGCGGCCCGGGGACTTCCGGATCACCGCCTGCGACCAGTCGGCGGCGATGGTCGACGCCGTCGCGGCGCGGGCGGGCCGCGAAGTCCGGCTGGCGGTCGGGGACATCCAGGAGATGCCGTTCGGCGACCGGGAGTTCGACGTCGTCCTCGCGATGGGCGTCCTCGAGTACACCGACGCCGCGCAGGCCCTGCGCGAAGTCGCCCGGGTCACCCGGCCCGGCGGGCTCGTCGTGACGACGATGCTCAACCCGAGGAGCCCGTACCGGCTCTTCGAATGGGGTGTCTTCTGGCCCGCCCGCCGCACACTCGGCGCGCTGGAACGCGCCGTCGGCGTCCCGCCCTCGAGACGGCACGGGGCCCGCCGCACCGGGATCGTCGCGCTCACCCCGCGGCGCCTGCGGGAGCTGCTGTGGCGCGCCGGCCTGCAGCCGGGTCAGGTCATCGCCTACGACGTCACCGCGTCGGTGCCGCCGGTCGACCGGCTCGTCCGGCGGCGGGACCGCTCGTGGCGGGCGCGGCCGGAAACCACGATCGCGCACGGCGCCAAGCGCTGGCTCGGCACCGGCTACCTCGTCGCCGCCCGGAAGGTCGGAGCATAAGGGAACGGCCGGTTTCCCTTGGGGGAGAGGGAAACCGGCCGTCACGGCGGCGCTCGGGGTTACGCCGCCTGGGAAACCGGCGTCGAAGCCGGGGTCAGGGCGAGGTCGAGGACCTCGCGGACGTTCGCCACCGCGTGGACGTCCAGCTGGCTCAGCACCTCGGCCGGGACGTCGTCCAGGTCCGGCTCGTTGCGCTGCGGGATGATCACCGTCTTCATCCCCGCCCGGTGAGCCGCCAGCAGCTTCTGCTTCACGCCGCCGATCGGGAGGACGCGCCCGGTCAGGGACACCTCGCCGGTCATCGCCACGTCCGCGCGGACCACGCGGCCGGAGAGCAGGGACGCCAGCGCCGTCGTCATCGTGACGCCCGCCGACGGCCCGTCCTTCGGGACCGCGCCCGCCGGCACGTGGACGTGGATGCCGCGCTTGCGCAGGTCACCGACCGGCAGCTCCAGCTCCGCGCCGTGCGACCGCAGGTAGGACAGCGCGATCTGCACCGACTCCTTCATCACGTCGCCGAGCTGGCCGGTCAGCTGCAGCCCGGACGCGCCGGACTCCTCGTCGGCCAGCGACGCCTCGATGTAGAGGACGTCACCGCCCGCGCCGGTCACCGCCAGGCCGGTCGCCACGCCCGGGGTCGCCGTGCGCTGCGTCGACGCCGGCAGCGACGACTCCGGGATGTGCCGCGGCCGGCCCAGGTACGTCTCCAGGTCCGGAGCGTCGACCGAAAGCGGCAGCGATACCTCGTCCAGCGCCACCTTGGTCGCGACCTTCCGCAGCACCTTGGCGATCGTCCGGTTCGCGTCGCGCACGCCCGCCTCGCGGGTGTACTCGGCGGCGATCCGGCTGAACGCGGCGTCCGTCAGCACGACGTCCGCGGTGCCCAGGCCGGCGCGCTCCAGCTCGCGGGGGAGCAGGTGGTCGCGGGCGATGGTGACCTTTTCGTGCTCGGTGTAGCCGTCCAGCGTGACGAGCTCCATGCGGTCCAGCAGCGGGCCGGGGATGGTCTCCAGCGCGTTGGCCGTGGCCAGGAACACGACGTCGGACAGGTCCAGCTCGACCTCGAGGTAGTGGTCGCGGAACGTGTGGTTCTGCTCCGGGTCCAGCACTTCGAGCAGCGCCGCGGTCGGGTCGCCGCGGTAGTCGGCGCCGACCTTGTCGATCTCGTCGAGCAGCACGACCGGGTTCATCGAGCCGGCTTCCTTGATGGCGCGGACGATCCGGCCGGGCAGCGCGCCGACGTACGTGCGGCGGTGACCGCGGATCTCGGCCTCGTCGCGGATGCCGCCCAGCGCGACGCGGACGAACTTGCGGCCCATGGCCTTGGCGACGGACTCACCCAGCGACGTCTTGCCGACCCCGGGAGGGCCCGCGAGGGCGAGCACGGCACCGGAACGACGGCCGCCGACCGGACCCAGGCCCGACTCGGCGCGGCGCTTGCGGACGGCCAGGTACTCGATGATGCGTTCCTTGACGTCGTCCAGACCGGCGTGGTCGGCGTCCAAAACGGCCCGTGCCGCGGCGATGTCGTAGACGTCCTCGGTGCGCTCGTTCCAGGGCAGTTCCAGGACGGTGTCCAGCCAAGTGCGGATCCAGCCGCCTTCGGGGGACTGCTCGGACGTGCGGTCCAGTTTGTCCACTTCGGCCAGTGCGGCCTTCTTGACGGCGTCGGGCAGCTCGGCGCCTTCGACACGGGCGCGGTAGTCCGTCTCGTCAGCGGTGCCGTCGAGCTCGCCCAGCTCCTTGCGGATCGCTTCGAGCTGGCGGCGCAGCAGGAACTCCTTCTGCTGCTTCTCCATGCCCTCGGCGACGTCCTTGCGGATCGTGTCGGTCACCTCGAGCTCGGCGAGGTGCTCCTTGCTCCACTCGAGAGCCTTCTCCAGGCGGGCGCTGACGTCCAAAGCGGACAGCAGCTCGAGCTTCTGCTCGGTGGACAGGTACGGCGCGTTGCCGGACAGGTCGGCGACCGCGGACGGCTCCTCGACCTGCTGGACGGCGTCGATCAGCTGCCAGCCGCCGCGCTGCTGGAGGATCGAGATGACGACGGCCTTGTACTCGGCCGCGAGCTTCGCGGTCTGGTCGTCGGTGGTCTCGGGGGCGTCCTCGGCGTGCACCCAGCGGGCGGCGCCGGGACCGTCGGCGATCCGGCCGACGACCGCGCGGGCCGTGCCGCGCAGCAGGACGGCGGCCTTGCCCCCGGGCACGCGGCCGATGCGCTCGACCGTGGCGACGGTGCCGAACTCGGCGTACTCGCCGTGGACGCGCGGGACGATGAGGACCTCGGCCTTGGCGGCCGAAGCCGAGCGGATGCCGGGGAACGACGCCTGGCTCGGCGTCTTGGCCTGGGCGGACTCCACCGCGGCCCGCGTCTCGGTGTCGGTCAGGTCGAGCGGGACGACCATGCCCGGCAGCACGACGTCGTCATCGAGCGGGAGCACGGGCAGGAGGCGGGTGTCGGACATGTGCACTCCTCGGTTAGTTGAGTCTGCTTAGCTCAACTCTCCGATGGGTGTGTTTGTTTCCGATGGTGCGTTCGCCCACAGCGATCGGGGAAACCGCAGGTCAGGAGCCTGGCTTCGCCGCCACGGCGCACCACGCGAACGGCCGGGCCTCCGCCTCGAGGGCGTTGATCTTCCGGTCCGGCCGCCAGTCCGGCAGGTGCACGATGCCCGGTTCGAGGATCGGCCAGTCGCCGAAGAGCGGCTCGATTTCTTCGCGGTTGCGCAGCCAGACCGGGTTGCTCGTCTTCCGGTACTGCTCGACGAACCACCGCAGCCCGTCCAGGTGCGGACCCGCTCCGTCGCCTTCGCTCATCTGCGAGATCGCCAGCCAGCTGCCCGGCGCGAGCGCGTCCCGGTACGTCGCCAGCAGTCCCTCCGGGTCGTCGTCCGGGCCGACGAAGTGCAGCACCGCCGCCATGATCAGGCAGACCGGCTGGGAGAAGTCGATCAGCCGGCGCGTCTCTTCGGCGCGTAGCACCGACTTCGCGTCCCGCATGTCGGCCTGGACGATGCCGGCCCAGTCCGTCGCCATGCCCTCTTCGAGGATCAGCGTCGCGTGGGCGACGGCGACCGGCTCGTAGTCGACGTAGACGACCTTCGCGTCGTGGTCCTCCGGCAGCTCCGCCTCGACGACCTCGTGCACGTTGCCCGCCGTCGGCACGCCCGAGCCGAGGTCGATGAACTGCCGGATGCCGGCCCGCAGCGCCGCGCGGACCGCGCGGTTCATGAACTCGCGGTTCTGCTTCGACCCCGGGCGCACCAGCGGCCACTGCTGCTCCATGCGCCGGCCGAACTCGCGGTCCACGGCCCAGTTCTGGGTACCGCCCAGGTACCAGTCGTAGATCCGGGCCGCGGACGGCTTCTCGGTGTCGACTCCCTCGGGCGCTCTCGGCGCGGAATCCCGCTGGTCGGTCACTTCAGGCTCCCCTCGCTGGCGGCGAGGTCAGCCTATAAGTTCCGCCCACCCTCGGTAATCCTCCAGTAGTTCACCGAACAGCCGGTCGACGCTGCCAGTACGTCCACAGCGGGCGGTACCCCTGCGCGTACCAGAACGGCGTCGACAGCGGGTTCGCCGCCGCGTGGTGCAGCAGGACGACGTCGGCGCCTTCCTCGTCGAGGACGTGGTGGGCGTGCGTCGCCAGCGCGGTACCGACGCCGGACGACCGCGCCGCCTCCGCCACGGCCAGTGACGACAGGTAGCCCACCCGGGAAGCGGCGACGCGGCCGCTGATCCAGCCGGTCTCGCCCGGGTGCTGCACGCTCACCATGCCGAGCGGACGCCCGTACAGCTCGGCGATCCACAATGGCGGCTCCGGCCGCTTCAGCTGCTCGGCGAGGTCCTTGGCCAGGATCTCCTCGACGCCGGTGCGCCAGTTCACCGTGCCGTACTGGGCGTCGTAGGAGTGCAGCTCCATGCCGAGCGCCACCGCCGTCTCGAGGTCGCCGGGCTCGGCGCGGCGGATCTTGACCCCGGGTGTGCCCAGCGGGGTGGCCGGCACCAGCCGCTGCGAAGGGCGGACCGCGACCACCCGCAGCGGGGCGAAGCCGTGGTGCAGCATTTCCCGCGCGCCGGCGGCGTCGCGGCTCGCGCGCGGCACGATCGCCGCCGTCTCGGTGTCGCCGCGCTCGGCGACCGCGCGCAGATGTTCATCCCATCGGGTGAGGAGGGCGTCGAGGACGGCCGCCGGCTGCGGACCGGCCAGCTGGAGGTCGAGGCGGTGTTCGGTCAGCGCGCGCCACGGGGCGTTCGGGGCGTCGCGGTCGACCTGGACGCGGGAAGCCAGCCCGGACGCGGCGGAGTCGCCCGTCGCCACCTCCAGGACCACCGCGTTTTCCGCTGCTTCGAAGGGAGTCGAGCCGGGGAGGAGGGGATCCACCGCCGCGAGCCGCGCCGCGTGCTCGGTGGCAATCACATCGCTGTGCATGCGCCCATTGAAGCGCTACCCGGTGTCTTGTGCGTATGGGAATCGGCAGAGTTCGGACATCCGGCGTTTCACCCTCTGGTCCACGCAGGTCAGCGCGTTCGAGGCATTGTTAACCCTGGGGTGATCTCCTACTGTCTCGAAAGGGACACGGGTACGCCTGACGGGGTACGGTATGGCCCTTGTCCACACCCGAAGTCACGAATCAGCACCGGTGGACAAGCCGGGAGGGAAGGTCGGATGCCGGACACCAACGCCCACGGCGACGCCGTCGCGCAGGCGCAGCCCGGGCCTGGAGCCGCTTCCGGGACACCACCCGTCTCCGCCGAAGCCCGCACCGACGAGCGCCGCTTCCGCGTGTACACCTTCGCCGTGCTGAGCCTCGGGCTCGTCGCCTCGTTCGCGGTCGGCTCGTGGCTGCCGTTCGAGTGGAACGACCGGCTGCTGTGGATCGGGCCGGTGCTGGCGATCGCCTTCCTGCTCGCCGAACAGCTCGGCATCAACGTCGACGTCCGCAGCGGCATCTCCTGGACGATCTCGTTCACCGAGATCCCGCTCGTCATCGGGTTCTTCATCGCGCCGTTCGAAGTCGTGCTGGCCGCGCACCTCGTCGCCGGCATCGGCACGCTGCTCGCGCGCAAGGTCGCCGGCCGCGTGCTCTACAACGCGGGCGCCTTCCTGCTCGAGATCACCGGCGCCTTCGCGGTCGCCGGGCTGGTCAAGCACGCCGTCGGGACCGGGGACGGGATCCCGTGGGTCGCGGCGCTGGCCGGCACCCTGACCGCGCCGCTCGTGAGCACCCTGCTCGCGCTGGCGGCGGTCCGCGTGCTGCGCCGCCGCATGCGGGTCAGCACCGCCGTCCGGCTCACCGGGCGGATCCTGGTCGTCGGCTTCGTCAACGCCTCTGTCGGCCTCTCCGGCTACCTCGTCATCTCGACCACGCCCCAGGCGTGGCCGCTGGTGCTCGCCGTCTTCCTCGGCCTCACCGCGCTGTACTGGGCGTACTCCGACCTGCTGCGCGAACAGCGGGACATGGAGGCGCTCTCCGACGTCAGCCTGATGGTGGCCCGCTCGGGCCAGCAGGCCGCCGCCCGCCCGGCCAGCCGCGCGGACGAGCTCGTCGGCGGCGTCGACGTCCGCGAATGGGCGACGATCGCCGAGCGCATCAAGGACCAGCTCGCCGCCGGCCGCGTCGTGCTGCGCCTGCGGCTCGAGCCGAAGGACACCATGCGGGTGGTGGTCGCGGGCGACGACCTGCCGTCGGCCGACCCCGCCGCCGACGACCCGCTGCTGCGGCTGCCCGGCGCGCACGTGCGGCACTTCCGGATCACCGAGGCCAACCCCGACGTCCGCGCGGCGCTGCTCGACCGCGGCGCGCAGGAGGCGCTCGTCGTCCCGCTGCGCAGCGCGAACCGGCTGCTCGGCGTGGTCGAGGCGCACGACCGGCTGTCCCGGTGGCGCGGCTTCGGCAAGTACGACGTCCAGCTGCTCGGCACGATGGCCAGCCACCTCGCGACGTCGCTGGACAACCGGCGGCTGCTGGCGACGCTGCGCCACGACGCCTACCACGACCCGCTCACCGGGCACCTCAACCGGCCGGGCTTCCGGCAGGTGGCGAAGGAGCCGCTGCGGGACTTCGCCAACGCCGTGGTGCTGCGGATCGACCTCGACGTCTTCTCGACGGTCAGCGACGCGCTCGGCTACGCCTGGGCCGACCGGATGGTGGTCGCGGCCGGCCGCCGCATCCGCGACGCGCTGGGTCCGGACGTCCCGCTCGCCCGGCTCGAAGGCGCCTCCTTCGCGGCGCTGCTCGTCGGGTGCCCGCCGGAGGACGCCCACCAGGCGGCGGAGCGGCTCCGCGAGGAGCTTTCGGCGCCCTACCCGGTCGACCGGCTGTCGGTCGAGGCGAACGCGATGATCGGCTACGCGACCACGTCCGCGGAAGAACCGGGCGACGTCGTCGACATCGAAGGCCTGCTGCAGCGCGCGGACGTGGCGGTGCGCGCGACGAAGGGCGGCGAAGAGGTCCGCGGCTACGTGCCGAGCATGGGCCAGATCTTCCTGCGCCGCTTCCAGATGGTGACGCAGTTCCGGCAGTCCCTCGAGGACGGTCAGGTCAGCGTGCACTACCAGCCGAAGATCACCCTGCCGAACCGGCAGGTGCAGGGCGTCGAGGCGCTGGTCCGCTGGGTGCACCCGGAGTTCGGCAGGCTCGGCCCGGACGAGTTCGTCCCGGCCATCGAGGCGGCCGGCCTGATCGGCGTCCTGACGGGTTTCGTGCTCGGCGAAGCGCTCAAGCGCTGCCGCAAGTGGCTCGACGAGGGCCTGCGGATCTCGGTCGCGGTCAACCTGTCGGTGCGCAACCTGGCCGACGAGGACTTCCCGAACAAGGTGGCCCGCGAGCTGGAGCACTACGGCATCCCGCCGGAGCTGCTGACGTTCGAGCTGACCGAGTCCGGCGTGATGTCCGACCCGCAGAAGGCGCTGCCGATCCTGCGCGAGCTGCACTCGCTGGGCATCACGCTCGCCGTGGACGACTTCGGGACCGGGTACTCGTCGCTGGCGTACCTGCGGCAGCTGCCGGTCGACCAGGTCAAGATCGACAAGAGCTTCGTCCTCGGCATGGGGACCGACCTCGGCGACCTCGCGGTGGTCCGGTCGATCGTCGAGCTGGGGCACTCGCTCGGGCTGACCGTGGTGGCCGAGGGCGTCGAGGAGGACGTGGCGCGCGATCAGCTCGAGGCGATGGGGTGTGACGTCGCCCAGGGCTACCTGATCTCGCGGCCGCTGCCGGAGGACCGCCTGGAGGCGTGGCTGCAGGCCCGCACCGCGCGCTCGCCGGGGCGGCACTCGGAGACCGTTTTGACCCTCCTGACCTGAGGTTTTGTCGTTTTGGGACCCCGGTTGCACGGCCGGGTGACGCCCCTTGCTAATCTTTCCAAGTCCTCGCGAGAGGCCAGGCCCCTTTAGCTCAGTCGGCAGAGCGTCTCCATGGTAAGGAGAAGGTCTACGGTTCGATTCCGTAAAGGGGCTCCGCGAGTGGGCGAGCTATGCTCGGGGAAAACCCGTGCCTAGCTCGCTTCGCGGTGTCCTTTGGGGGCCGAGCCCCCAAACCCCCGCCGGGGGCATGCCCCCGGACCCCCGGGGTGGGCACGATAGGGCGGTGTAGCTCAGTTGGCAGAGCAAGCGGCTCATAATCGCTGTGTCGCCGGTTCAAGTCCGGCCACCGCTACGCGGTAACGACGGGGCTGGCCCCCGGGACCTGAGAGAGAAGGAAACGCTGTGGCTGCCACCGACGTGCGACCCAAGATCACGCTGGCGTGCGAAGAGTGCAAGCACCGCAACTACATCACCAAGAAGAACCGGCGCAACAACCCGGATCGCCTGGAGATGAAGAAGTTCTGCCCGAACTGCGGTACGCACCGGACGCACAAGGAAACCCGCTGACGACGTAGCGCGTTCACACCAGCTCGAAGAAGCCGCCCTGGGATCCCCAGGGCGGCTTCTCGCTGTTGGTAGCCTCGTCGCCGTGCCCTTGGACCAGTCGTTCATCGGGCGGAGCTATCCGCCGCAGACCAGTTACGAAGTGAGCCGGGAGAAGATCCGGGAGTTCGCCGACGCGATCGGCGACGCGAACCCGGTCTACCGCGACCCGGAGGCGGCCCGCGAAGCCGGTCACCCGGACGTGATCGCCCCGCCGACCTTCCTCACGATCATCAACCTCGCCTCGATCAACGCGATCGTCACCGACCCCGAACTCGGGCTCGACTACTCGCGGATGGTGCACGGCGACCAGGGCTTCACCTACACGCGCCCGGTGTTCGCCGGCGACGTGCTCGAGGTGACCACCCACATCGACGCCATCATGGCCCGCGCCGGCAACGACTTCATCAATCTGCGCGCCGACATCACCGACGCCGCCGGCCAGAAGGTCTGCACCACCCGCGCGCAGCTGGTGGTCCGAGGGGAGAACGCGTGAACACACCTTCTTACGGCGGTCCGGGTGGCGGAGCCCCGCATGTCACCGGCGACGAGCTGCCCGCCCTCGAGGTGCGGATCACCCGCGAGCAGCTGGTCCGCTACGCCGGGGCGGCGCTGGACTTCAACCCGATCCACTGGAACGAGACGTTCGCGAAGGACGTCGGCCTGCCGGACGTGATCGCGCACGGGATGCTGACGATGGCGGTGGCGGGCCGCGTGGTCACCGACTGGCTGGGCGACCCGGCCCGGCTGGTCGACTTCAGTGCCCGCTTCACCCGCCCGGTCGTCGTGCCGAACACGCCCGAGGGCGCGTTGGTGGAGATCACCGGGAAGGTCGCGGACGTCAAGGACGACGGCGTCGCGCGGATCGACCTCGTGGTGAAGTTCGACGGGAAGACCGTGCTCGGGAAGCCGCAGGCCCTGGTCCGCCTCTGAGGCCCGCGGCAGACGGGCTACGGGAGCTTCAGTACCGCCAGCACCGCGTCGGCCATGCCCTGCTCGCCCCGCGCGTTCGGGTGCAGCGGGATGGCCGGCGAGGCGGGCAGCAGGCCCTCCACCCAGCGGGTGTCCGACGCCGAACACACGTCGTGGCCCTTGCCGGGCGTCGCCGTGTCCGCGTAGCCCGCGCGGTGGGTGTCCGCCTGGTCCTCCAGCATCTTGTTGAGCTTGCCCAGCGCGCCGCGGAAGTAGTCGATGTCGCCCGCGCCGAACGGCAGGGACGGCCAGCAGCCCGGGCCGTCGGGGAGCACCGTGGGGTAGCCGACCACCACGACCTTCGCCTTCGGGGCCTGCTCGTGGATCCGGTCGAGGAGCGCGCCGACCTTCGGGGCGGTGGCGTCGATCCGCTCGGCCAGCTGGTCGTGGCCGCCTGCCGTGAGGCGGTCGCGGCACGGCGAGGCGTTCTGGTGCGTCGTCGCGCAGCTCGAGGCGAACGCGATCAAGCCGATGTCGTTGCCGCCGATGCCGAGCGTCACCAGCGTCGTCTCCGCCGTCACCGCGTCCAGCTGCGGCGGGTTCGTGCCGTTGCCCGTCTTCTGCTCCTGGCTCAGGTGCGCCGTCGTCGCGCCGCTGCAGCTGACGTCGGCGAACTGGGCCGGCTTCAGCTTCGCGGAGACGAGGTGCGGGTAGTTGTCGTCCGAGCGGTCGCAGCCGGCCGGGGTGCCCGCCTGGCGCCCGGTGCGCGGCGAGGACGTGTACGAATCCCCGAGCGCGACGTACCGGCCGGAGCCGCCGCCGGTGTCCACGCCCTCGGGTGGCGCCGAGGACGAGCCGTGCTGCCACTTGTAGTACCCGAAGGCCAGCAGCCCGACCACGAGCACGAGCACCAGGCAGCCCCCGCCACCGCTCTTTTTCGCCACTTCTTCGTTTCTACCGAACCCGCCGCGCCGCCGACCTAGTCAATCCGGGTGATCCGCTGCGCGAGCAGGTCGTTGACCAGCCCGGCGCCCGTCTCCGGGTCGTCCACGCTCACCAGCACGGTCCGGCCGTTCGCCAGCTCGAGCACCAGTGCCGGGCCGCCGCGCACCTTGTACGCGGTCGTGCCGGTGACCGGGTTGAAGCGGAGGCCGAGGCCGCCGTCGCCGAACGTCGTCAGCTCGCGCGCGGTCGCCTCGCGGATGCTGTCCAGCGCCAGGTGCCGCCACGGGAAGCCGAGGAGGCCGAAGCGGATCGTCACGCCCTTGGCGTCCACGGACGCCGACAGCCGGTACGTCAACGCCGTGACGACCGCGCCGACGAACGCGATCCAGGTGGCCACGGGCCAGGACAGCCCTGCGGGCAGGAGGGCGACCGCCAGCGGGATCAGCGCCAGCGCCCAGAGCATCGCCGGGTTCGCCGCCCGGCTCGACCAGAACGCGCGCTGCCCGGCCCGGAGCCCGACGCTCGGCCGGTGCGTGGACCCTTCGGCGACCGGCGGGGCCGGCAGGCCGCCGACACGCGCCGCGAGGACGCCGACGGCGGCCGCGGCCGGCATGAACAGCACGACGGTGAGGCCGCCGCGGGCCGCGTGCCAGTCCGGGACGTCGAGGTTCGCCACGAGCACCGAAAGCAGGACGGCGGCCGGCAGGGCGGCGAAGCCGGCGCCGACCCCGACGGTCGCGCGCGGCAGCGGCCGCCCGCGGCGCAGCAGGGTGACGGCCGAACCGGCCAGGAGCAGGACGGCGACCGCGCCGAGCCCGAGGCACACGCCGGTGAACACCGCGAGCGGGGTGGCGGCGTCCGGCGCGCTCTTCCAGTGCGTCGCGACGGGGTCGGGCAGCCGGTCCGCCCACGCGTTTTCGAGCACGCCCGCCACGGCGAGCGCAGCGCCCGGCAGCACGGCGGTGGCGGTCAGGACCCGGATCAGCTTGGTCATGAGTACTTCTCCTTCAGCACCCCGGTGAGCTCGTCGAGGCCGACGCCCGCGCGCCTCGCCTCGCGGACCAGGTCCTCGGCCAGTTCGGCCAGCCGCGCCCGGGAGGACGCGCCGCCGATGACGACGGCGCCCCGGCGTCGCCGCAGGTCGATCAGGCCTTCGTCGCGAAGCAGCGCGTACGCCCGCAGCACGGTGTGGACGTTGATCTCCAGCGCCGCGGCCAGTTCCCGGGCCGGTGGCAGCTGCTGCCCGGGAGCCGGGTGGCCGCCGGCCAGTGACCGGCGGAGCGACGCAGCCACCTGCTCGAAGAGCGGGACGGTGGAGCTCGGATCGATTTGAACGAGCATAGTTCTAACTATAATAGAACAATGAGCCGCTGCGTGAGAGCTGCGTCACAGTGAAGAGGCTCAGTTCGCGATCAGGTCGCCGCCCAGGTCCAGCGCGTGGTCGACGTTCTTCGCGACGTAGTGCAGGTCGACGAGCACCTCGTCGATGCCCAGTTCGCGGGCCACGTCGAGGCAGGGGCGGACGTCGGCGGCCGTCTCGACGGCGGTGCCCGGCCGCGGGTTGACCCGCAGCACGCGGCGCAGGGTGTCCGGGTCGCGGCCGGCCTTCGCCGCCGCTTCGCGCGCGACCGACCAGAGGCCGGTCAGGTACTGCTCCGGCATCCAGCCGGCGAGCCAGCCGTCCGCGCGGCGCCCGACCCGGGCCAGCGCCGGCGGCGAGAACCCGCCGAGCAGCACCGGCGGCCGCGGGGTCTGCGCCGGGCGCAGGCCGACCGTCGACGGCGCGATCCGCCACTGCGGGCCCTCGTGGGCCGCCGGGTCGCCGGTCCACAGTGCGTCGAGCGCGTCGAGCAGTTCTTCGAGCCGCTTGCCCCGGCCCGCCCACGGCACGCCGGTGGCGAAGTACTCCTCGCGCAGCCAGCCGAGCCCGAAGCCGACGTCCAGCCGTCCCGAGCTGGCCAGGTCGAGCGAGGTCAGCGCCCTGGCGAGCAGCACCGGGGAATAGACCGGGCCGGTCAGCGCGCTCATCCCGAGGCGGGCCGTGCGGGTCACCGCGGCCGCGGACGCCAGGGTGGTGAACGGGTCGGCGAAGGTCTCGAACTCCCTGGGGTACGGGTGTTCCGGCGTCCCGCCGCCCGGGTAGAGGTCCGAGGGCTCCAGCGGTGCCAGGATCCGGTCGCCGACCCAGAGCGAGGTGAAGCCGAGGTCCTCCGCGGCCGTCGCGAAGCGCGCCACGGCGGCGGGGTCGGCGAGGGTGCCGTACTGGGGGAGCGCGAGGCCGAGCCGGGTCGGATCCCCCGCCGGACGGGGGGTGGTCGTCATGGCGGACATCCTGGCATGATCAGGAGGTCGGCGGGGAGTTTTCCGCAGGCCGGCCGGGGTGCGGAGGTCGATCGGGGGGCGCGGTTGCGGGCTCCCGCGAGGCTTGCCGTAGACTTCGGGACTTGGAACGCACTACGGTCATCCCCGCCTGGATGGTGGGGACGATGGAATGCGTCCATCGGGGCTCCGAGCGATCGGGGCTCCACAGGGGTGTAGCTCAATTGGCAGAGCAGCGGTCTCCAAAACCGCAGGTTGCAGGTTCAAGTCCTGTCACCCCTGCGTAACGGAACTGGTGGAGCGGAGGAGTGGTCGTGAGCGACAGCGACGCCAGCGGCGGCGAGCAGGAGCAGGACGGCACCGGGCAGAAGCCCGAGAGCCCGTCCCGTCCCGTCACAGCCGCTGCCCGGCGTGAGCGCCGTGCGACCGCTCGTCCGGCCGGGAAGTCCGCGGCACGTGCGGACGACAAGACCCGCCCGGCCGGGAAGTCGGGGGAGAAGACCGCCCCCGACGCGAAGGGCGCTCCGACTCCGAAGCGGGACCAGAAGCCGAAGAAGGCCTCCGTGTTCGCGCGGCTGGTGCGCTTCATCCGCGAGGTCTGGGCGGAGCTGCGCAAGGTCATCTGGCCGAACCGCAAGCAGATGGTCACCTACACGATCGTCGTGCTGGCCTTCGTGGTGTTCATGGTCGGCCTGGTGAGCGTGCTCGACCTGGCATTCAAGTGGGGCATCGGCAAGATCTTCGGCTGACGCGCCCCGGCGCGCGCCGATTGGGGCCCAGGTCCCGGCCTGGCCCGCAATGATCAACTGAGAGGACGGAACGTGACCTCCGACAACGGCACAGCAGCCGGTCACGACCTGACCGAGCTTTCCGACGAGCAGGTGCACGCGGCACTCGGTGACGAGGAGTCCGCGCACCTCGAGCCCGTCGACGTGTCGGACTCCGAGGTCGACGACGACGCTGCCGCTTCCGGTGACGACGCCGACGCTTCCGTCGACATCGACGAGACCGAGGCCGAGCCCGCCGCGGACGAGGAGGACCCGGTCGCCAAGCTGCGTGCCGAGCTGCTCGCCGCGCCCGGCGAGTGGTACGTCGTGCACTCCTACGCCGGGTACGAGAACAAGGTGAAGACCAACCTCGAGACCCGGACCCAGACCCTGGACGTCGAGGACTACATCTTCCAGATCGAGGTCCCGACCGAAGAGGTCACCGAAATCAAGAACGGCCAGCGCAAGCAGGTGCAGCGCAAGGTGCTGCCCGGCTACATCCTGGTCCGGATGGACCTCAACGACGCCTCGTGGAGCGCGGTGCGCAACACGCCGGGTGTCACCGGGTTCGTCGGCGCCACCTCGCGGCCGTCGCCGCTGACCGTGGACGAGGTGCTGAAGTTCCTCGCGCCGCAGGTCGAGAAGGAAGCCCCGGCCAAGGCCAGCAAGGGCGAGGCCGCCGCGGCCGCGCCGCTCGGCGGCCCGGCCGTCGAGGTCGACTTCGAGGTCGGCGAGTCGGTCACGGTCATGGACGGCCCGTTCGCGACCCTGCCGGCGACGATCTCCGAGGTCAACGTCGACGGGCAGAAGCTGAAGGTCCTGGTGTCGATCTTCGGCCGGGAGACCCCGGTCGAGCTGTCGTTCAACCAGGTCTCCAAGATCTGAGGCCGGCCTTTCCGGCCGCAGTCCCCGCGTCCACGGCAGGTACGCGGGGAACGTAGTACAGGACAGGAAAAGAAATGCCACCCAAGAAGAAGAAGCTTGCGGCGATCATCAAGCTGCAGATCAAGGCGGGTGCGGCCAACCCCGCGCCGCCGGTCGGCCCCGCGCTGGGTCAGCACGGCGTCAACATCATGGAGTTCTGCAAGGCCTACAACGCCGCGACCGAGTCGCAGCGCGGGGACGTCGTCCCGGTCGAGATCTCCGTGTACGAGGACCGGTCGTTCGACTTCAAGCTGAAGACGCCGCCGGCCGCGAAGCTGCTGCTGAAGGCCGCGGGCGTGGAGAAGGGCTCCGGCGAGCCGCACAAGACCAAGGTCGCCAAGGTCACCTGGGACCAGGTCCGCGAGATCGCCAAGACCAAGGAGACCGACCTCAACGCGCACGACATCGACCAAGCCGCGAAGATCATCGCCGGCACTGCTCGGTCGATGGGCATCACGGTCGTCGACGCCTGATTTTCTGAAGTACCCGTGGGAGAGCCAGGGCTGGCTCGCACCACACTGATCCGTTGAATTGAGGAACAGCAGACATGCCCAAGCACAGCAAGGCTTACCGCCAGGCTGCGGAGCAGATCGACAAGACGCGTCTGTACGCGCCGCTCGAGGCCGCGAAGCTGGCGAAGGAGACCTCCAAGACCAAGATGGACGCGACCGTCGAGGTCGCGATGCGTCTCGGTGTGGACCCCCGCAAGGCCGACCAGATGGTCCGCGGCACCGTGAACCTGCCGCACGGCACCGGTAAGACCGCCCGCGTCATCGTCTTCGCCGTCGGCGACAAGGCCGCCGAGGCCGAAGCCGCCGGCGCGGACGCGGTCGGCACCGACGAACTGATCGAGCGCATCCAGGGTGGCTGGCTCGACTTCGACGCCGCGATCGCGACGCCGGACCAGATGGCCAAGGTGGGCCGCATCGCCCGCATCCTCGGCCCGCGCGGCCTGATGCCGAACCCGAAGACCGGCACGGTGACCCCCGCGGTCGCGAAGGCCGTGCAGGACATCAAGGGCGGTAAGATCAACTTCCGCGTCGACAAGCAGGCCAACCTGCACCTGGTGATCGGCAAGGCTTCCTTCGACACCGAGAAGCTGGTCGAGAACTACGCGGCGGCGCTGGACGAGATCCTCCGCGCCAAGCCGTCGTCGGCGAAGGGCCGCTACCTGAAGAAGGTCACCTTCACCACCACGATGGGCCCGGGCATCCCGGTCGACCCGCTGCGGACCCGCAACCTCCTGTCGGAGGAAGCTGCAGTCTGAGGCTGAGATCACCAGAAAGGGCGTCCCCGCTTGCTGCGGGGGCGCCCTTTCTTCGTGTCTCATGGACGTCATGCCGACTTTCGCGTCGTTCGACGGGCTCCGGTTGCACTACACGGTGTGGGAGGGCGACGGCGCCCACCGCCCGGTGCTGCTGCAGCACGGTTTCGCCGCGGACACGAACGCGAACTGGATCTCCACCGGCGTCGTCGGGGCCCTGCGGTCGGCGGGCTTCACGGTGATTTCCCTGGACGCGCGCGGCCACGGCCGCTCCGAGAAGCCGTACGACGAATCCCGCTACACGTCGGACACCATGGCGCACGATGTCTCGGCCCTGCTGGACGAGCTCGGCCTGGACGAGGTGTCGATGGTCGGCTACTCGATGGGCGCGATCATCGCCCTGACGGTGACGGCGGCGGACAAGCGCATCCGCTGCCTGGCCACGGGCGGCGTGGGTTCGGGCATCGTCGACTTCGGCGGGGTGGACCTGCGGGTGGTGAAGCCGGTCGAGATCGCTTCGGCACTGCTGGCGGAGGACCCTGCGATGGTGCCGCCGGCCGGGGTGCCGTTCCGGCTGCTGGCGGACGCGGTGGGCGGCGATCGCCGGGCGCTGGCGGCGGTGGCGCTGGCTTCGCGGGAAGGGCGCTTGGACCTGTCGTCGATCGGCGTGCCGACGCTGGTGCTGGCGGGCGAGCAGGACCAGCTGGCAGCAGAGCCGGAGCGACTGGCGGCGGCGATCGCGGGCGCGAGGCTGGTCCGGATCCCGGGCGACCACATGACGGCGGTGATGTCACCGGCGTTCGCGGAGGCCCTGGTGTCGTTCCTGTCGGCTCCGCAGCCGCGTTAACGGCTGGTCGGCGTCACGGTCGGAGCGCCGCTGCACTGGGCCGGCCCGATCGCGTGGCCGGTGATGAGCCACTGTCCCTTTTCGACCTTCGACACGGTGAAGACACCCAGCGCCGGGCCGCCCGTGACGGGGAAGGTGCACGAATCGACCGTCACGGTGTCACCGGGCAGGGGCTCGGAGACGCTCGACGGCAGGGACTCGGCGTAGTCGTTCTTGTTCGTCACCTTGGTGGCGAGGAACTCGACGGCCTTCTTGCAGTCGGTCTGGGCGGTGTTCTGGCGGAAGGTCTGGGCGATGTCCTGCGCGAACCGGGTCTGGATGTCGCGCTGTCCCTCGTTCTGGAACCGGCCGCAGGCGTCGTCGACCCGGCCCTGGGCGATGTTGTGGTAGACCATCCGCACCGCCTCGTACGGGTTCGTCGAGAACACGTGGTTCGTGTGGTACTTCCCGCCGCCTTCCTGGGCGAGCTGGGCGGAGGTCTTGCCGGCGTCGTTGGGGAAGAAGTGGTTGTACAGCCACGTCCCCGCGATCGCGAGCAGGATGAACGCCAGCACCCAGGCGATGACCTTCTTGCCGAGCCAGGTCACCCACTTCGGCGCCCGGCGCCGCTCGACCGGGACCAGCTGGTAGCCCGGCGGGATCATCGGGGGCTGACCACCCGGCTGGGAGGCGGGCTGGGACGGCGGGGCCTGGACGACGCCGGCGTCCGGCGCGGGGGCCGGCCGACCGCCCTGCTGGGCCTGGGTGAAGCGCAGGTAGTCCTGGAACTGCTGGAACTGGCGGAACTGCTCGACCTCCGCCGGGTCGACCGGCGGCTGTGGCGGGGACCCCGCCGCGGGCGTGCTCGGGCCCGCGGGTTCGATGTCCGAGCCCGGCTTTCCGTCATCGCGCTGCTCCGCCACGTCACCATGATGCCCTCCGAGGCCGCGCGCGGAACCCCCAGGCGCCCTAAACGCAGGTCAGACCGGCCCCCGGGAAAACCTCGGCAACCCATCACGTACACTTGACGACGGTTCTACCGAAGACCGCTGGTTTTCCCCGCCCCAACGGGGAACGAAGGTCCCGCATCACGGCGGGCGGCCCGCGCAGGAGGAACGAGGCCGGGCACCCAGGTGCCCTACAACGCCCCGCGCCTGTCTGCGCGAGGGCGTTTTGTCGTTTCGCGGAGCCCCTCGAAAAGCCAGTGGAAACACTAGCCAAGAGAGGAGGCGACCATGGCGAAGCCCGACAAGGTGGCGGCCGTCGCCGAGATCGCGGAGAGCTTCCGCACCAGCTCGGCCACCGTCGTTACCCAGTACACCGGCCTCTCCGTGTCACAGCTGTCCCAGCTGCGCCGCGCTCTCGGCACCAGTGCCAAGTACCGGGTCGCGAAGAACACCCTGGTCAAGCGGGCGGCCGAGGACGCCGGCATCCAGGGTCTCGAGGACCTGTTCGTCGGCGCGACCGCCATCGCCTTCGTCGAGGGTGAAGCTGTCGACGCCGCCAAGGCGCTTCGCGACTTCGCGAAGGACAACAACGCGCTTGTGATCAAGGGCGGCTACATGGACGGCAAAGCGCTGTCCGTGGACGAGATCAACCGGATCGCCGATCTCGACAGCCGTGAGGTCCTGCTCGCCAAGGCGGCGGGCGCGTTCAAGGCGAAGCTGTCCCAGGCCGCCGCGCTGTTCCAGGCGCCGGCGTCCCAGGTCGCCCGCCTGGCTGCGGCGCTGGAGGAAAAGCAGCGCGAAGCCGCCGGTACCGAAGCAGCCGAAGCACCCGCCGAGAGCTGAACCACCCCCACCCCGAACGTCTAGTTCGTTTTTCTGAGAGGAAGCCATCATGGCGAAGCTGAGCACCGCCGAGCTGATCGACGCCTTCAAGGAGCTGACCCTCCTCGAGCTGTCCGAGTTCGTGAAGGAGTTCGAAGAGGTCTTCGACGTGACCGCCGCCGCGCCGGTCGCCGTCGCCGCTGCCGCCCCGGGTGCCGCCCCGGCCGCCGCCGCCGAGGAGCAGGACGAGTTCGACGTCGTCCTCGAGGGCGCCGGCGACAAGAAGATCCAGGTCATCAAGGTCGTCCGCGAGGTCGTCTCGGGCCTGGGCCTGAAGGAGGCCAAGGAGCTGGTCGAGGCCGCTCCCAAGGCCCTCCTGGAGAAGGTCGACAAGGAGGCCGCCGAGGCCGCCAAGGAGAAGCTCGAGGCCGCCGGCGCCAAGATCACCATCAAGTGATCCCAGGCGCGCGAGCGCCGCACTGAACAGGGCGGGCACCCAGCCGGGTGCCCGCCCTTTCGCGTTTTACGACTTCCTGAGCTGCGGAACCCTCCGAGCCCCTAGGAGCGCTGTCCGAATGGCCCCGGGCCCCCCGAATCGTGGGTTCGGGGGCCTGAAGAACTGCGTAGTTGGCCCGAATGGGCTACCGTGCTGGCGATTGCCGATCACGGCGGGATGACGATGGAGCCGGGGCTGGCCAGAAAAGAAAACTGGTGAGTAACCTGTTCGCACTCAGCTCGTTGCACCTGGTTGACGCGGGTTCGTGGGCGCCACCGGCCCACATCCGCCGCCGGCGTGGGTGGCAGGGTGTGGCAGCGGGCGCAATGACGCGGAACAGCTCCTGGAGGTGCGATGGGTGCCGAGGTGGTCATCGAAGGTCTGACGAAGTCCTTCGGTAAGCAGACCATCTGGCGGGACGTCACGTTGACGCTCCCCCCGGGCGAAGTGTCGGCCATGCTCGGCCCGTCAGGGACCGGCAAGTCCGTCTTCCTCAAGTCGATGATCGGGCTGCTGAAGCCCGACCGCGGCCGCTGCGTGATCAACGGTGTCGACATCGTCACCTGCTCCGAGCACAAGCTCTACGAGATCCGGAAGCTCTTCGGCGTCCTCTTCCAGGACGGCGCCCTGTTCGGCTCGATGAACCTCTACGACAACGTCGCCTTCCCGCTGCGCGAGCACACGAAGAAGTCCGAGACGGAAATCCGCCGGATCGTCCTCGAAAAGCTCGACATGACCGGTCTGAACGGCGCCGACAAGAAGCTGCCGGGCGAGATCTCCGGCGGTATGCGCAAGCGTGCAGGCCTGGCCCGCGCCCTCGTGCTGGACCCCGAGATCATCCTGGTCGACGAGCCGGACTCGGGCCTCGACCCGGTCCGCACCACCTACATCTCGCAGCTGTTCCTCGACGTCAACGCTCAGATCGACGCAACGTTCCTGATCGTTACGCACAACATCAACCTGGCCCGCACGGTCCCGGACAACCTGGGCATGCTCTTCCGCAAGGAACTGGTCATGTTCGGCCCGCGCGAGGTGCTGCTGACCAGCGAAGAACCGGTCGTCAAGCAGTTCCTCAACGGCAAGATGCAGGGCCCGATCGGCATGTCCGAGGAGAAGGACTCCGCCACGATGGCCGCCGAGCAGGCGATGTTCGACGCCGGCCACCACGCGGGCGGGGTCGAGGACATCAGCGGGGTGCCGCCGCAGATGCAGACGACGCCGGGCGTGGCCACCCGCATGGGCGCGATCCGCCGCAAGGACCGGGTCATGGAGATCATGCACCGGCTGCCGCCGGCCGCGCAGGAAAGCATCATCGAGTCGCTGAGCCCGGAGGAGCAGCGCCACTACGGCGTGCGGCCCCACCGCGGACAGCCGCAGCAGGTCGGGGCGCGCCCGCAGGGTGACGGCGTCCCGAACCAGCACCACGGGCAGCTGCCCGCCGACCAGGTGGCCCGGATCCCGGGCGGCGGCCAGCCGCCGAGACCCGGCACGCACCGGATGCCACCGCCACGCGACAACGGGCCAGGTGGCAGGTGAGCTCTCCCGCAACACAGGCGAAGATCCCCGGGATCGGCATGCTCCGCGAGACCGGGAACCTGTTCGCTCTCGGCCTGGACATCGTCCGCGGCCTGTTCCAGCGGCCCTTCCAGCTGCGGGAGTTCATCCAGCAGTCCTGGTTCATCGCGAGCGTGACCATCCTGCCGACGGCCCTGGTGGCCATCCCCTTCGGCGCGGTCATCTCGCTGCAGTTCGGTTCGCTCGCCCGCCAGCTGGGCGCGCAGTCCTACACCGGCGCGGGCTCCGTGCTCGCCACCGTGCAGCAGGCCAGTCCGCTGGTCACCGCGCTGCTGGTGGCGGGCGCGGGCGGCTCGGCCGTCTGCGCCGACATCGGCGCCCGGACCATCCGCGAAGAGATCGCCGCGATGGAGGTGCTCGGCGTCTCCGCGGTCCAGCGGCTGATCGTCCCGCGCACCCTCGCCATGATGCTGGTGGCGCTCCTGCTCAACGGCATGGTCAGCGTCATCGGCGTGCTCGGCGGCTACTTCTTCAACGTCGTGCTGCAGGGCGGGACGCCGGGCGCGTACCTGGCGAGCTTCTCCGCCCTCGCGCAGCTTCCCGACCTGTGGGTCGGTGAGATCAAGGCGCTGATCTTCGGGTTCATCGCCGCCGTCGTCGCGTCCTACCGGGGCCTGAACCCCTCCGGCGGCCCGAAGGGCGTCGGGGACGCGGTGAACCAGTCGGTGGTCATCACGTTCCTGCTGCTGTTCGTCGTGAACTTCGTGATCACCCTGATCTACCTGCAGATCGTGCCCGGAAAGCTGGACTAGCGCCATGACGTTCCTCCAGGGCGCGAAACGCGTCGTCAACCGTCCCTTGCAGACGCTGGACACCCTCGGTGACCAGATGTCGTTCTACGGCCGCGCTCTGTTGTGGACGCCGCGGACCATCCGCCGCTACACCAAAGAGGTGCTCCGGCTGCTCGCCGAGGTGAGCTTCGGCTCCGGCTCGCTCGCGGTCATCGGCGGCACGGTCGGCGTGATGGTCGGCCTGACCCTGTTCACCGGTGTCCTCGTCGGCCTCCAGGGCTACTCGGCGCTGAACTCGATCGGGACGTCGGCCTTCACCGGCTTCCTGACGGCGTTCTTCAACACCCGCGAGATCGCGCCGCTGGTCGCCGGGCTGGCCCTGAGCGCCACGGTCGGCGCCGGGTTCACCGCCCAGCTGGGCGCGATGCGGATCTCCGAGGAGATCGACGCCCTCGAGGTCATGGGCGTGCCGAGCCTGCCGTACCTGGTGACGACCCGGATCATCGCCGGGTTCGTCGCGGTCATCCCGCTCTACATCATCGGCCTGCTGAGCTCGTACCTCGCGTCACGGCTGGTCGTCATCTACATCTACAACCAGTCGGCCGGCACCTACGACCACTACTTCGACCTCTTCCTGCCACCACAGGACGTGCTCTATTCGTTCATCAAGGTGCTGCTGTTCAGCGTCCTGATCATCCTGTCGCACTGCTACTTCGGGTACCGGGCCACCGGTGGCCCGGCCGGTGTCGGCGTCGCGGTCGGCAAGGCCGTGCGGCTGTCCATCGTCACGGTGTCGATCATGAACTTCTTCATCGGGTTCGCCATCTGGGGAACCGACGTCACGGTAAGGATCGCGGGATGAGGGTGCTCCGGCGCAGGCTGCTCGGCCTGCTGCTCATCGCCGTGATGGTCGGCGGGGTGGCGCTGTCCATCGCGCTCTACGACAAGGCGTTCACGCCGGTCGTCACGGTCAAGCTGCAGGCCGACAAGATCGGCAACCAGCTGATCAAGCAGTCCGACGTCAAGGTGCGCGGGCTGATCGTCGGCTCGGTGCAGGACATCGTCGCCACCGATCACGGCGCCGAGCTCACGCTCGCGCTCAAGCCCGAGTCGGCGAAGCTGATCCCGGAGAACGTCTCGGCGCGGTTCCTGCCCAAGACGCTCTTCGGCGAGCGGTTCGTCTCGCTGGAGATCCCGAAGGACCCGTCGGCGAAGACCCTCTCCAACGGCGACGTCATCCCGCAGGACCGGACGTCGAACGCGGTCGAGCTGGAGCAGGCGTTCTCCCACCTGATGCCGGTGCTGCAGGCGGTGCAGCCGCAGAAGCTGTCGGCCACGCTCACCGCGATCTCGACGGCGCTGCAGGGCCGCGGCGACCAGCTCGGCGACACGCTCTCGCAGCTGGGCACCTACATCGGCGAGCTGAACCCGCACGAGCCGGAGCTGCAGCACAACCTCAAGGCGCTCGCGGAGTTTTCCGACCACCTGAAGGACGCGGCCCCCGACCTGGTGCAGAGCCTGGACAACCTGAGCACGACGACCCGGACCGTGGTCGACGAGCGGCAGAACCTGTCGAACCTCTACGGCAGCCTGACCCAGGCCTCGGTCGACCTGCAGACGTTCCTGCAGAACAACAAGGACAACATCATCTCCCTCGTCGACACCGCCCGGCCGACGGCCGAACTGCTGGCGAAGTACGCGCCGGAGTACCCCTGCGTGATCTCCCAGATGGCCGCCAACGTGCCGCTGATCGACCAGGCGCTGGGCAAGGGCACCAACCAGCCCGGCCTGCACGCGACCATCGAGATCATCGTGCCGCGCGCGCCGTATGCGGCGGGCAAGGAAGAGCCGCGGTTCGACGACAAGCGCGGCCCGCGCTGCTACGACATCAAGGACATCCCGAAGCCGTTCCCGTCCGAGCCGCCGGACGGCGCGTTCAAGGACGGCACGCTGCACCAGCCGGCGCCGAAGAGCGTCGGCGAGGGCCTCAACCCGGCCAAGTTCAAGGCCGACGCGGCCGGCAACGGCGGCAGCGGCGGTGATCTGGCGTACTCGACGGCGGAGCAGGGCTTCCTGGCCGACCTGCTCGGCCCGCAGCTGGGCATGAACGCCGCCGACGTCCCGGGCTGGAGCGCGCTGCTCGTCGGCCCGCTGTACCGGGGTGCGGAGGTGACGGTCAAGTGAGGGGCCTGCTCGCGCCGCTGATCAAGCTCGGCATCTTCGTGGTCGTCACCGTGCTGTTCACGACGATCCTCGGGATCAGCATCGCCAACATCAACACCACCAGCACCAACGCCTACAAGGCGCGCTTCACCGACGCGACGCTCCTGCTGCCCAACGACGACGTCCGCATCGCCGGCGTCCGGGTCGGGCAGGTCAAGGACGTCAAGATCGTCGACAAGCGCCAGGCCGAGGTCGAGTTCGAAGTGGACTCCGGGCGGACGCTGCCGGCCGGGGTGACCGCGCAGATCAAGTTCCGCAACCTGGTCGGCCAGCGGTACGTCTCGCTCGGCGAGGGCGAAAACGCCGAAGGCAAGACCCTGCAGCCCGGCGGCACCATCCCGCTGGAGCGCACCACGCCGGCGCTGGACCTGACCGAGCTGTTCAACGGCTTCAAGCCGCTGTTCACCGCGCTCAACCCGGAGGACGTCAACAAGCTGTCCTACGAGGTCATCCAGGTCCTGCAGGGCGAGGGCGGCACCGTGGAGAGCCTGCTGTCGCACACGGCGTCGCTGGCCACCACGATCGCCGACAAGGACCAGGTGATCGGCGAGGTCATCGACAACCTCAACTCGGTGCTCGACACGGTCAACGCGCACACCCCGCAGCTCAACGACCTGATCGTCAAGCTGCAGCAGCTGGTGTCCGGGCTGGCCGCCGACCGCAAGCCGATCGGCGACGCGATCGAGAGCCTCGGCAACCTCGCCGAGACGACGTCCGGGCTGCTCGGCGAGGTCCGCGAGCCGCTGAAGAACGACATCAGCGCGCTCGGGAACCTTACGAGTGCACTGAACAAGAACGAGCCGGAGCTGGAGCACTTCATCCAGTTCCTGCCGACCAAGGTGAGCACGCTGACCCGCACCGCGGACTACGGCTCCTGGTTCAACTTCTACGCCTGTGAGTTCTCCGGGAGCGTGAGCTTGCCGCCACTGATCAACGACGTCGCCCTGCCCCTGCTGCCGGCGAACCGGGCGAGGTGCTCCGGATGAAGTCGTTCCAGAAGCGCAACCCCGTGCCGATCGCGCTGGTCGGGATCGTCGTGCTGGCGCTCGGCTTCATCGCCGCGCTCAACTCCGACGACCTGCCGGTGATCGGCGGCGGCACCACCTACAGCGCCGAGTTCAGCGAGGCCTCCGGGCTGCAGAAGGACAACGACGTCCGGATCGCCGGCGTCAAGGTCGGCAAGGTCAGCGACATCGAGCTCGACGGCGCGTCGGTGAAGGTGTCGTTCAAGGTCAAGGACGCCTGGCTGGGCGACCGGACCAGCGCCGCGATCAAGATCAAGACGCTGCTCGGGCAGAAGTACCTGTCGCTGGACCCGCAGGGCGAGGGCGCGCTGAACCCGGGCACCGGCATCCCGCGGGACCGCACGATGGCGCCCTACGACGTGCTCGACGCCTTCCGCGGGCTGTCCCAGACGGTCGACAACATCGACACCAAGCAGCTGGCGCAGAGCTTCGACACGATCTCGCAGACCTTCGCCAACACCCCGCAGGACGTGCGGGGCGCGCTGTCCGGGCTGTCGAAGCTGTCGGACACGATCGCTTCGCGCGACCAGCAGCTGTCGAACCTGCTGGCCAACACCCGCGAGGTGTCGCAGACGCTCGTCGACCGCGACGCCGAGGTGCAGAAGCTGCTGACCGACGGCAACGACCTGCTCGCCGAGCTGGCCAAGCGCGAGGACGCGATCACCGCGCTGCTGACCGGCTCCCGCCAGCTGGCCACCCAGCTGCAGGGCCTGATCGACGACAACGACAAGCAGCTCGACCCGGTGCTGACCCAGCTCGACCAGCTGACGTCGATGCTGCAGCGCAACCAGGACTCCCTGGCCGACGGGCTCAAGAAGTTCGCGCCCTTCATCCGCGTCTTCACCAACACCATCGGCAACGGCCGCTGGTTCGACAACTACATCTGCGGCCTGCTGCTGCCGTCGATGGGCCCGATCAACGAAGAGGGGTGCTACACGAAATGAGTGACACCCGCTCCAGTGCCAGTCCCTTCGGGCAGGCCCTGACCAGGGGCTTCACCATCGCGATCGTGCTCGCGCTCGTCGTCGCCGGCGGGATCTGGTGGACCCTCAAGGACGCCGGCCGCAACCACCTGACCGCGTACTTCGCCGGCGCCGTCGGCCTGTACGAGGGCAACAGCGTGCGGATGCTCGGCGTCGACATGGGCACGGTCACCAAGATCACGCCGATGGGCAACCAGGTGAAGGTCGACTTCGAGTACGACCGCAAGGTGCCCGTCCCGGCCGACGCCAAGGCGCTCATCGTGGCGCCCTCGCTGGTGTCGGACCGGTACGTCCAGCTCGCCCCGGCCTACACCGGCGGCCCGCGGATCTCCGACGGCGCGGTGATCGGCCTCGACCGCACCGAGGTGCCCCTGGAGGTCGACCAGCTGGCCGCCAGCCTGGCCCGGGTCAGCGAGACCCTCGGCCCGAACGGCGCCAACAAGTCCGGATCGCTGTCGAACCTGCTGAACACCGCGGCGGCCAACGTCGACGGCAACGGCCAGGCCCTGCACGACACGATCACCAAGCTCGGCCAGGCGGCCGGCACGCTGTCGGGCAACAAGGACGACCTGTTCGCCACTGTGGAGAACCTCGGCAAGTTCTCGCAGACGCTGGCCGACTCCGACAAGCAGGTGCGCAGCTTCGAAAGCCGGCTCGCCGACGTGAGCGGCTACCTGGCGTCCGAAAAGGACAATCTGGCCGCGACCGTGCAGCAGCTGGGCACCACGCTCACCGCGGTGCAGGCGTTCATCGACCAGAACCACGACCGGCTGAAGTCCAATGTGGACAAGCTGGCCGGTATCACGAAGGTGCTCGTCGACCAGCGCAGCTCGCTCGCCGAGATCCTGGACGTCGCCCCGGTCGGCCTGAGCAACCTGGTCAACACCTACAACGGCGCCTCCGGCACGCTCGACGCCCGGCCGAACCTCAACGAGCTGACCCAGCCGCCGCTGGTGATGATCTGCCGGCTGCTCAAGCAGGTCGGCACCAAGGGCATCCCGGACGTGCTCGGCAACGCCTGCGAGAGCATCGCCGGCGTGGTCGACAAGGTGATCCCGCTGCCGTCCGTGGCGCAGACCGTGCAGGCCCTGCAGTCCGGCCAGCTGCCGCCGCTGCCCCTGCCCGTCGCCGGGCAGCTCTACGGAGGTGGCCAGTGAAGAAGCTACTGACCGTCGGGACACTGGTCACGGCGTCCGCGCTGGTGCTCTCCGGGTGTGCCTTCAAGGGCATCTACGACCTGCCGCTGCCCGGTGGCGCCGACCTCGGCGACCACCCGTACACGGTGAACGTCGAGTTCCGGGACGTGCTCGACCTGACCCCCCAGGCCGGGGTGAAGGTCGACGAGGTGCCGGTCGGCCGGGTCGAGAACGTCGGGCTCACCAAGGACGGCTGGCACGCGCTCGTGACGCTGCGGGTCAACGGCGACATCAAGCTGCCCGCCAACGCGATCGCCAACGTCAAGCAGTCCAGCCTGCTCGGCGAGAAGTACGTCGAGCTGGCCTCGCCCGGCGCCGACCAGGCCCAGGGCAAGCTCGCGGACAACGCCACCATCCCGCTGGCGCGCACCAACCGCAGCGTCGAGGTCGAAGAGCTGCTCGGGGCGCTGTCGCTGCTGCTCAACGGCGGTGGCGTCGACCAGCTCAACACCATCACCAAGGAGCTCAACAACGCCACGTCCGGCCGCGAGCCGGACATCAAGGCGCTGCTGGACAACGCGAACCAGCTGGTGACGAACCTCGACAAGCAGTCGAAGAACATCACCCGGGCCATCGACGGGCTCAACCGGCTCTCCTCGACCCTGAACGACCAGAAGGACAAGCTGGTCGGCGCGGTCGACAACCTCGGGCCCGGGCTCGGCGTGCTGGAGCAGCAGCGCGGCCAGCTGGTCACCATGCTGCAGGCGCTGGACAACCTCTCCGGCGTCGCCACCGACACGGTGAACAAGTCGCAGAAGGACCTCGTCGCCGACCTGAAGGCGCTGACGCCGACGTTGCAGAAGCTCGGCGAGGCGGGCAACGATCTGCCGAAGGCGCTGGAGATCCTGCTGACGTTCCCGTTCAGCGACCAGGCCGTCAACGGCGTCAAGGGCGACTACTTCAACCTGTTCGCGAAGGTGGACCTGAACCTGAAGACCATCGTCGAGAACCTGGGCAACAGCCGGCAGAACGCGCTGGCCGGGCAGCTGCCGCTGGCCGGCCTGACCGGCGGGGTCCAGGGCACGCCGGCCAACCAGCCGCCACCGCTGCCGATCCCCGGCGCCGGGCAGCAGTCCGCGCAGTCCAAGCCGGGCCTGGGCAACCTCTTCGGGCTCCTGTCGGGAGGTGCGGGCTGATGCTGATCCGCCGGACGAAGATCCAGCTGATCGCCTTCGTGGTGATCTCCGTCGTCGCGATCGTCTACGCGCTGGTCCGGTTCGCCGGGCTCGGCAGCGTGTTCGGCAACGACGGCTACACGGTGAAGCTCCAGCTCAACGAGTCGGGCGGCATCTTCACCAACGCCGAAGTCACCTACCGCGGCTACAACATCGGCCGGGTCGGCGAGATGCGGCTGACGCCGACCGGGCTCGAGGCCGACCTGAACATCGACCCGTCGGCCCCGAAGGTGCCCGCGGACCTCGACGCCGTCGTCGCCAACCGGTCGGCGGTCGGCGAGCAGTACGTCGACCTGCGGCCCAAGGCCGACCAGGGCCCGTACCTCGCCGGTGGCTCGGTGATCCCGGCGAACAAGACGACCACCCCGGTCAGCACCGACCGGCTGATCGGCGACCTCGATTCGCTCGCCGCGTCGGTCCCGGTCGACTCGCTGCGCACGGTCGTCGACGAGTCCTACGACGCCTTCCGCGGCACCGGCGGCGACCTGCAGAAGCTGCTGGACACCGCGCGCAGCTTCACCGCCACCGCGCAGCAGTACCTGCCGCAGACGATCCAGCTGCTGGACGCCGGCGGCCAGGTGCTGGACACGCAGAACGCCGAGGCGAAGAACTTCGCCTCGTTCAGCAAGAGCCTCAACGAGCTCACCGGCACGCTGAAGAACTCCGACGGCGACCTGCGCAAGCTCATCGGCATCACGCCGCAGGTGGCCGCGCAGGTCAGCCAGGTGCTGCAGGAGTCCGGCCCCGGCCTCGGCGCGCTGACGGCGAACCTGCTCACCACGGCCAACCTGACCGTGACCCGCCTCGACGGCATCGAGCAGGGCCTGGTCACGTACCCGGCGCTGGCCGGTGCGGCGAGCAGCGTGGCGCCCGGCGACGGCACCGCGCACCTCGGTCTGGTGCTCAACCTGTTCAACCCGCCTTCCTGCACCAAGGGGTACCTGCCGTACTCGCAGTACCGCACCGGCAACGACCTCTCGGCGAAGCCGGCGAAGGAAGACGCGTACTGTGCCGAACCGAAGGGCAGCCCGATCAACGTCCGCGGTTCGCAGAACGCGCCGTACGGCGGGGTGCCGGTCGCGCCGTCCGACAGCGACGTCGCGGCCAACCAGAACCGGCCGGCCGAAGAGCTGGCCGAGGAGCGGGACACCCGGGGCGTTCCGGGCATCGTCGGCAGCCCCGGCGTCAGCCTCAACAGCCTGGGCTCGCTGCTCGGCCTGACCTGACGTCGATTTGATGACCGTTACCTACTCTGGAGTGTCATGAGCACGGACGAGCCGGCCGCCACGACGGTCGAGGAGGAGTCCTCCGCGACACCGTCGAAGGACCCTTCGCGGATCCTGGTGCTCGGCGCCGGGGCGCTGGCGCTGGCCGCCCTGATCGCGGCGGCGATCTTCGGCATCCAGTGGTGGGTGGCCGAGAACGACGACAACGCCGCACTGGCGGCCTCTCGCGAGGCCGTCGTCAAGGCGGGCACCAACGCGCTGAAGGCGTACACCGAGGTCGACTACACCGACCTCGACGGCTTCTTCGCCCGGCAGAAGGCCGTGTCGGACGACAAGATGGCGCAGCAGATCGACCAGTCGGCGCCGACGTTCCGCAAGGCACTCTCCGACGCCAAGACGAAGGTCACCACCGACGTCCAGGACATCGCCGTCGAGGAGCTCGACGACCACGAAGGCAAGGCCAGCTTCCTCGCCGCGATCGCCACCACCGTGACGCAGGGGGACAAGAGCAGCGCGAAGCCGTTGCGCCTCGAAGTGTCGATGACCAGGGTGGGCGATGATTGGAAGCTGTCCGGCATCGACAGCGTCCCGCTCGTCGCGGCCGGCCAGTAGCGTCACCCGTAAGGAGCCTGTAGTGCCCCCCTCCCGCCGCCAGCCGCCGCGCAGCACTCCGACGCCGTCGCGGCGTCCCCGCGTGGCCGGGCTGCGCAAGCCGTCGACGGACGAGTCCGCCGCCGAGCGGACCGGTCAGCTGCCCGCCGTCCCCGCCAAGCCGCGGCCCCGCCCGCGCCCGGTGCCGCGCCCGGAGCCGCGGCCGGTCGACGAGCCCGCGTCCGGGCAGCTCGACACCTCCCCGGCCGAAGACACGCAGGTGTTCGAGGCGGTCGAGACGGAGGAGCCGCGGGTCGACGCGCTCACCGGTGAGCCGTCGGTCGAGGAGGAAGCGGCTCCCGAACGGCCGGCGCCGCGGCGGAAGAAGCGGGACACCGGGATCGCGAAGCCGACCGAGGAAGCCGAAGTCCCGGTCACCGACGACGAGCCCGCCGCGGCGGCCGGCTCGAAGGTGCCGCGGCCGTACCTGGTGGCGGGTGCGCTGGTGCTGGCCGCGCTGATCCTGGGCGGGCTGGCGTTCTGGTTCAAGTCCGAAGAGGTCAAGGTCTCCTCGGCGACGAGCAACACGGCGCTGCTGGACGTCGCGAAGACCGCGCAGGTCAAGGACGCGGTGTCGAAGGCGGCCGAGGCGCTGTTCTCCTACGACTTCAACAACATCAAGAAGACCGAGGACGCGGCGAACGACCTGCTCGCCAACGACGACGTCAAGAACAAGTACAACTCGCTGATGGGCGAGGTGAAGCGGCTGGCCCCGCAGCAGAAGATGATCGTGACGTGCAAGGTGACGCGCGCCGCGGTGATCATGCTGAACGGCGACCTGGCGAAGGTGATGGTCTTCGTCGACCAGACCTCGACCCGCACCGACACGAAGAAGACGACCGCGGGCACGGCCCAGCTCCACCTGAACGCCCAGCTGCAGGGCGACAAGTGGAAGATCACCGACATGGACACCTACAACGCGCCGAAGGTTCCGGCCGCGTCGCAGGCCCCCTCGTCGGCACCGGCTTCCCCCTCGCCGACGAAGTAGCCGAGCGCCGCAGTTTCCTGTGAAAGTGCGGCTCCGGTGGCCGGGGCTCAGCTCTTGCGCAGCGTGAAGCGCGCCTTGCGGGCTTGCTTGGCGAGCTTGGCGTCCGGGTGCTCCTGCGCGATCACGTCCAGCAGGCGGAGCCGGGCCGGATGGTCCGCCGCGGCGATCACCCCGACCACGGCGAACGGGTCGTCCAACGCTGCCAGCTCTTCGAACAGCGCCCCCAGCTCGTCCATGGCCGCGAGGTGATCGGTCATGCCCAGGCACATCTCTTCTTCGGTGAGCGTTTCGGCCGCCGTGTCGCCGCGTTCGACCAGCCAAGCGGCCGTGACCGCACCCGCGATGCCACCCCGCTCGCGGAGGGTTCGGGCCGCGGCCAGGCCCGCGTCACCGCACTCGCCCAACGCCAGCAGCCCGAACAGGCGGAGCGCCGGTTCGTCCGTTTCCCGGATGAAGTCCGCGGCGTCCGCGGCGGCGCCGGCCGGGGACCGGTGGGCCGCCCAGGCGGCCACTTCGGCTTGGGCGATCTCCGGTGACGCGTCCGCGACGTGAGCGCAGAGAATGTCGAGCGTGGCCGTCGCCAGCTCGCCGACGACCGGCGCGTCGACACCTTCGGCACGAAGCATCCGGTTCAGCGTCCACAGGCCGAGGGGAGTCAAGCGCACGAGCGTCGGGTCGGGTGCGGGACGGCCGGTGAGCTCGGAGATCTCGGCCAGTTCCGCCTCGTCGGCCGTGCTCCGCTCGATCGCGCCGAGGCGGTCCAGCGCGTCCAGCGTCACCCGGAGGCCGTGGCGCCACTGCGAGTCGCCGCGAACCTCGAGTCCCGCGAACATGGACGGCATTTCGTCGGCGATCCCGTACAGCAGTTCCAGGGGCAGCGGTGTGCCGCCCGCGGAGTACAGCGTCATCTGCAGCCCGCCGAGGAAGTCCCCGAACAGCATCCCGAACTCGAACGGCACCTCGTCGTCTTCGACGGCGATGCCGTAGCCGGCCTCACCGAGTGCTTCGAACGCCCGCTCCCACAGCTCCAGCGGCTGCTCGAGCAGCTTCGCGTTCTTCTTCACCGGCACGTGCGTGCCCTTCAGGACCCGGATGAGCCCGCATGCTTCGGCCCAGCGAGGCAGCAGTGTGCGGCCAGGCTCCGAGGTGCCGTCCAGTTCGGCCACGTACCGCCGCAGGTCAGCCAGGAGGGGGCTGCGTTCGGCGGCGGCCTGCGCGTCGGCGGCAGAGGGCAGTTGCACGGGGGGCAGGGCGGGAAGGTCGGCTTCGAGTTCGCATGCCTCGCACATGCCGGCCAGTGTGGCAGCCCGAACTACCCACGTTGGTAATGGCTCCTGCCGCACGCGTGGGTGAGTCTCGGTACGTGAAGACATCGCGGCCGCTCGAGGTGGCTCTGATCGGTGCGGGGCTGATCGCCCGGCTGCACCTGGAATCGTGGCTCGGCGCCGGCGCCGTCGTGCGGGTGTACTCCGACGACGGCCGGGCCGCCGACCTGGCGAAGGAGTTCGGCGCGAAGGCCGCCGGCTCACTGGCGGAGGCGCTCGACGGTGCCGACGCCGTCGACATCTGCACGCCGACCGCGAGCCACCACGAGATCGCCATGACCGCCATCGCCGCCGGTATCGGTGTCGTGTGCGAGAAGCCCCTGGCCGCCAGCGCCGAAGAGGCCGAAGAGATCGTCGCCGCCGCCGAAAAGGCAGGCGTGCGGCTCTACGCCGCCCACGACGTCCGGTTCGCCGCGCCCTACGCCCGGCTCCACGAGCTCGTCGCGAGCGGGCGGCTGGGCGAGGGCGCGATCGGCCGGTTCTCCTTCTCCGCCTACCACCCGCGGCCCTGGACCGGGACCGCTTCCGCGCGGTCCGGCGGGATCCTCACCGACCAGCTGCTGCACGGCGCCGACCTCGCGCACTGGGTCTTCGGCGACGTCGTCCGCGTGTACGCCTGCTACCAGGGCGAAATCGCCACCCCGGCACCCGAAGGCGCCGTCGCGACCGGGACCGCCGTGCTCACCCACGCCAGTGGGGCGATCAGCCAGGTCGTGAGCCGGTGGACGGCGACGCCGCGGCCGCCGGTGCGAGTGGCCTTCCACGTGTCGGGGACCGGCGGGACGGTGAGCTACGACTCCGAGTGGCCACAGGAGGTCCGGGTGGTCGACGGCGGGGCCGAGAACTTCGGTTACGGCGGGCCGTCGGTGTTCGCCACCGAAATGCGGGAGTTCGCGACGGCGTTCGCGGGCGGGCCCGAACCGCGGATCGGGGCGGAGGACGCGCTGGCCGCCGTGCGGATCATCCACGCCGCCGCCGAGTCCGCGTGGACCGGGCGGGCCGTCGAACTGCCGGTGAGGGGAGCAGCGTGAAGGTCGCCATCCTGTCGTCCGCGCCCGAAAACCACGTCAAGGTGCTGCGCGGCGTGCCGGACGTCGAAGTCGTCGCCACGGCGGGCTGGGACGCGTTCGAGCCGGTCCGGCAGGCCGCCGAGGCCGGCGCGCGCGTGCTGTGCGAACACCCGTCCGCGGCCAAGGAAACCGACCTGGCAGCCCTGGTCGACGCCGGTGGCGACCGGCTCACCTTCGCCTCCCCGGCCTGCCACGGCGAGGCGTTCGCGGTGGTGCGCAGGGGAATCGCCGACGGCGGTATCGGTGAGCTGACGACCGTTCTCGGCTCGGTGACCACGACCGCGGACGCGGTGCTGGGTGCCACCGGGCCGTACCTGCTCGACCTGGCGGACGCCGTCCTCGGTGGTGAGCCCGCGCGGCAGGTGTACGCCCAGACCAACATCGTCCTCAGTGGACGGACCGGGGAAAGCGCGGCGGTGCTCACCGTGCGGTACCGCAGCGGTAAGGTCGCGTCGTTCGACTGCCGCCGCAACGGTTCCGCCACGGGGCGGCCGGCCGTCACCTTCATCGGGGACAAGGGGAGCGTCCAGTACGACGCCGGTCCGCGGCTGCTCGGCGGCGAGCGGCCCGAACCGGGTGGCGAAGACCTGCATGCCCTGATGCTCCAGGACTTCCTCCGCGGCGAGGGGGCCGGGCCGGACGGCCGGGCCGCGCTGCGGACGTTCCGGATCATCCAGGCGGCCTACGAATCGGCGCACACCGGGCAGCCCGTCGACCTCCCTTCCGACATCTGACGGATTCCGAACCGTAGGGGCTTTCTCCTGTGCCACAGGGGAAAGCCCCCTTTTGTGTTGCCCGTGTGTGGTGCGTGGGGCTCTACCAGAGTGAGGGATGTCGCCTTGCGGTGGCTCACCTAGCCTGAATCGAGACCGAAAAAACTGTTCTGCGCTGGGAGATCCCCGAAACAGGTGGAGGCCGCGATGAGTGTTACGCAGGTGAAAATCGCGTTGGACGGCGGGCCGGCCGAACTGGCGTTGGCGCACCGCAGCGTCGACGCCGCCGCGCTGGAGAACACGCTCAAGATCCGCCACGGGGCCGGCTACGAGCATTTCGTGCACGGCGGGGAGTTCCAGGCCGCCGACGGCGGCGACATCGCCGTGTTCCGGTGGTCGCACCGCACGAAGATCGCCGAATAAAAGCTCTCCCACGGGAAAGGTTTCCATGACCGACGCAATTTCGTTCGAGGTGCCGTGGGATCGGACCGACAAGTTCGACCCGCCCGCGGTGTTCGACTCTCTGCGCGAAGAACGTCCGCTCGCGAAGATGGTTTACCCGGATGGGCACGTCGGCTGGATCGTTTCCGGCTACGACCTGGTCCGCGAGGTGCTCAGCGACCCGCGGTTCAGCCACAGCTGCGAAATCGGCCACTTCCCGGTGACCCACCAGGGCCAGGTCATCCCGACCCACCCGCTGATCCCCGGCATGTTCATCCACATGGACCCGCCCGGGCACACGCGCTACCGCAAGCTGCTGACGGGCGAGTTCACCGTCCGCCGCACCAGCAGGCTGATCCCGCGCGTCGAGGCCGTGGCCGCCGAGCAGATCGAGGTCATGCGGGCCAAGGGGGACACCGCCGACGTCGTCGCGGACTTCGCCAAGCCGCTCGTGCTGCGGATGCTGGGCGAGCTCGTCGGCCTGCCCTATGAGGAACGCGACCGGTACGTGCCCGCGGTGACCCTCCTGCACGACGCGGAAGCGGACCCGGCCGAGGCCGCGGTCGCGTACGAGCTGGCCGGGAAGTTCTTCGACGAGGTCATCGAGCGGCGGCGCGAGCAGCCCCGGGACGACCTCATCAGCTCGCTGGTGAACGAAGACCTGACCCAGGAGGAGCTGCGCAACATCGTCACCCTGCTGCTGTTCGCCGGGTACGAGACCACCGAAGGCGCGCTCGCCACCGGCGTCTTCGCGCTGCTGCACCACACCGATCAGCTGGCGAAGCTGCGGGCGGCACCGGAGAAGCTCGACGCCGCGATCGAGGAGCTGCTGCGCTACCTGACCGTCAACCAGTACCACACCTACCGCACCGCGCTGGAAGACATCAAACTCGAGGGCGAGCTGATCAAGCAGGGCGACACGGTGACGGTGTCGCTGCCCGCGGCCAACCGCGACCCGGTCAAGTTCGGCTGCCCCGCCGAGCTGGACATCGAGCGCGACACCGCCGGGCACGTCGCGTTCGGCTTCGGCATCCACCAGTGCCTCGGCCAGAACCTGGCGCGCATCGAGCTGCGCGCCGGCTTCACCGCGCTCCTGCGGGCGTTCCCCGGCCTGCGCCTGGCCGTCCCGGCCGACGAGGTTCCGCTGCGGCTGAAGGGTTCCGTCTTCTCGGTGAAGGAGCTCCCCGTCTCCTGGTGAGCGGTCTTCCCCTCGAACACCCGAAAGGATCCGCGGCACAGTGCGCACCGATCTCGTCAAGCCACTTCACGTCGCACTCCTGGAGAACGCGACCCGTTTCGCCGGCAAGCCGGCCTTCGCCGACGACCACCGGGCGGTCACCTACGGCGACCTCGAGGCGCGGACGCGCCGGCTGGCCGGGCACCTCGCCGGCCTCGGCGTCCGCCACGGGGACCGGGTGGCGATCTGCCTCGGCAACCGGGTGTCCACTGTGGAGAGCTACTTCGCGGTCCTGCGCGCGGGCGGCGTCGGCGTGCCGCTCAACCCCGGATCGGCGACGGCCGAGCTGGCGTACCCGCTGGCCGACAGCGGCGCCACGGTGGTCATCACCGACACCGCGCAGGCGGCCCGGCTCCGGTTCGCGCCGCCCGTCAAGCTGCTGGTGACCGGCGACGACGTCCCGGCCGGCGCCCACTCCTACGACGAACTCGCCGCCACGGAACCGGCCGAGCCCGCCGCGGACGACCTCGACCTCGACGAACCGGCCTGGATGTTCTACACGTCCGGCACGACCGGACGGCCCAAGGGCGTGGTGTCGACCCAGCGCAACTGCCTGTGGTCCGTCGCCTCCTGCTACGTGCCGTTCCCCGGCTTGAGCGACCGGGACCGGGTGCTCTGGCCGCTGCCGCTGTTCCACAGCCTTTCCCACATCGCCTGCGTCCTGTCCGCCACCGTGGTCGGCGCGACCGTCCGGATCGCGGACGGCGGTTCCGCCGACGACGTCATGCGGCTGCTGCGGGCCGAGGACTCGACGTTCCTGGCCGGCGTGCCGACCACCTACCACCACCTGGTGCGGGCCGCCCGGCAGCGCGGGTTCGCCGCCCCGAGCCTGCGGATCGCCCTGGCCGGGGGCGCGGTCCTCGGCGCCGGGCTGCGCAGCGAGTTCGAAGAGACCTTCGGCGTGCCGCTGATCGACGCCTACGGCAGCACCGAGACCTGCGGTGCCATCACCATGAACCCGCCGGACGACGCCCGGGTCGACGGTTCGTGCGGGCTGCCCGTGCCGGGTGTCGGTGTCCGGGTCGTGGACCCGGACACCGGGCGGGAGCTCCCCGCCGGCCAGGAGGGCGAGGTCTGGGTCAGCGGGCCGAACGTCATGCTCGGCTACCACAACAGCCCGGAGGCGACCGCCGCGGCGATGCGCGACGGCTGGTTCCGCACCGGTGACCTGGCCAGGCGCGACGACGCCGGCTACTTCACCATCTGCGGCCGGATCAAGGAGCTGATCATCCGGGGTGGGGCGAACATCCATCCCGGCGAGGTCGAGGCGGTCCTGCGCACGGCCGAAGGTGTCGCGGACGCGGCCGTCGGCGGCGCTCCGCACGACACGCTCGGCGAGGTGCCGGTCGCCTACGTGATCCCCGGGCCGTCCGGGTTCGATCCCGCGGCGCTGCTCGCGAAGTGCCGCGAGCAGTTGTCCGCCTACAAGGTGCCCGCGCGGATCTTCGAAGTCGCCCACCTCCCGCGGACCGCGTCCGGCAAGGTCCGGCGGGGCCTGCTGGCCGGCGAGCCGGGTGCGCTGCGGTACGCCGAGACCGAACACGAGGAGCAGACCCGGCAGGCCGACGAGGCCGTCGCCGCGGCACTGCGGGCGCGGCTGTCCGGTTTGGACGAACGCGCGCAGGGTGAGCTCCTGGAGGACCTCGTCCGCACCCAGGCCGCCGACGTGCTGGGGCAGCCGGTTCCGGCCGGGCGGGCGTTCCGCGACCTCGGCTTCACCTCGCTCGCCGTCGTCGAGCTCCGCAACCGGCTGACCGAGCGCACCGGCCTGTGGCTGCCCGCCAGTGCCGTCTTCGACCACCCGACGCCGGCGGCGCTGGCCGCCCGCGTCCGGGCCGAGCTGCTCGGGCTCACCCAGGACGTCGCCGAGCCGCTCGTGGCGGCCGATCCGGACGAGCCGATCGCGATCGTGGGCATGGCGTGCCGGCTGCCCGGTGGCGTGGCTTCCCCGGAAGACCTGTGGCGGCTGGTGGCGAACGGTGTCGACGCCGTCTCGGCGTTCCCCGACGACCGCGGCTGGGACCTCGACAGCCTCATCGACCCCGAGCGGGCCCGCGCCGGGACGTCGTATGTCGGCCAGGGCGGGTTCCTGTACGACGCCGGCCAGTTCGACGCGGGCTTCTTCGGGATCTCGCCGCGCGAGGCCGTCGCGATGGACCCGCAGCAGCGGCTGCTGCTGGAGACCTCCTGGGAGGCCCTGGAGCACGCCGGGGTCGACCCGATCGCGTTGAAGGGCAGCGACACCGGCGTGTTCTCCGGCCTGATGGGCCAGGGCTACGGGGCCGGCCCGGTGGCGGAGGAACTCGAAGGGTTCGTCGCCACCGGGGTCGCGTCGAGCGTGGCGTCCGGCCGGGTGTCGTACGTGCTGGGCCTGGAGGGCCCGGCGGTCACCGTGGATACGGCGTGTTCGTCGTCGCTGGTCGCGATGCACCTGGCCGCCCAGTCGCTGCGGCAGGGCGAGTGCTCGATGGCACTGGCCGGCGGGGTCACAGTGATGGCGACGCCGGGCTCGTTCGTCGAGTTCTCCCGCCAGCGCGCGCTGGCGCCCGACGGGCGCTGCAAGGCCTTTGCGGCGGCGGCCGACGGGACCGGCTGGTCCGAGGGGGTCGGCGTGGTCGTCCTCGAACGGCTGTCGGTGGCGCGGGAGCGCGGCCACCGGGTGCTCGCCGTGCTGCGCGGCAGCGCGGTCAACCAGGACGGCGCCTCCAACGGGCTGACCGCGCCGAACGGCCTGTCGCAGCAGCGGGTCATCCGCCGTGCGCTGGCCGCCGCCGGACTCACACCGTCCGATGTGGACGTCGTCGAGGCACACGGGACCGGGACGACCCTGGGTGACCCGATCGAGGCGCAGGCCCTGCTGGCGGCCTATGGCCAGGAGCGGGAGCAGCCGCTGTGGCTCGGCTCGCTGAAGTCCAACATCGGCCACGCGCAGGCGGCCGCGGGGGTCGCGGGCGTGATCAAGATGGTGCAGGCGCTCCGGCACGAGGTCCTGCCGCCGACACTGCATGTCGACAAACCGACTCAAGAGGTCGACTGGTCCGCCGGTGCGGTTTCCCTGGTGACCGAGGCTCAGGAGTGGCGGCGGAACGGACGGCCGCGCCGGGCGGGGGTGTCGTCGTTCGGGGTCAGCGGGACCAACGCGCACCTGATCGTCGAGGAAGCACCCCTCGACGAGCCGGTCGCCACCTCGGAAGCCGCGGTGGTGCCGCTGGTCGTGTCGGCGCGCAGCGCGGAGTCGCTGTCCGCGCAGGCCGAGCGCTTGGCGGCGTTCCTCGAAGGTGACGTTTCGCTGACCGAGGTGGCCGGGGCGCTGGTGTCGCGTCGGGCGGTGCTGGACGAACGCGCGGTCGTCGTGGCCGGTTCGCGCGAAGAAGCCGTGGCCGGGCTGCGGGCGCTGGACGCGACCGGTTCGGCGACGCCGGGCAAGGTCGTGTGGGTGTTCCCGGGCCAGGGGACGCAGTGGGCCGGGATGGGCCGTGAGCTCCTCGAAGAGTCCTCGGTGTTCGCCGCGCGGATCGCGGAGTGCGCGGCCGCGTTGGAACCGTGGATCGACTGGTCGCTGCTCGACGTCCTGCGGGGCGAGGGCGATCTGGACCGGGTCGATGTGCTGCAGCCCGCCTGCTTCGCGGTGATGGTGGGGTTGGCCGCGGTGTGGGAGTCCGTGGGAGTCCGGCCGGACGCGGTGGTCGGGCACTCGCAGGGGGAAATCGCGGCCGCGTGCGTGTCGGGGGCGTTGTCGCTGGAGGACGCGGCGAGGGTGGTTGCGTTGCGCAGCCGAGCGATCGCGGCGGAGCTTTCCGGTCGTGGCGGGATGGCGTCGGTTGCCCTGAGCGAGGACGACGTGCTCCCGAAGTTGGTGGACGGGGTCGAGGTGGCCGCGGTCAACGGGCCTTCGTCGGTGGTGATCGCCGGGGACGCCCAGGCTCTCGACCAGACCCTGGAAACTCTGTCCGGTGAAGGAATTCGCGTGCGGCGGGTGGCGGTGGACTACGCCTCGCACACCCGGCACGTCGAGGACATCCGCGACACCCTCGCCGAGGCCCTGGCCGGGATCAGGGCGCAGGCGCCGATTGTGCCGTTCTACTCGACCGTCACCGGCGAGTGGGTGCAGGACGGAACCTTGGCCGGTGAGTACTGGTACCGGAACCTGCGCAACCAGGTCCGGTTCGGGGCCGCCGCGACGGCTCTGATCGAGCAGGGTCACACGGTGTTCGTCGAGGTCAGCGCGCACCCCGTGCTGGTGCAGCCGATCAGTGAACTCGCCGACGCGGTCGGGACACTGCGGCGTGACGACGGTGGCCTGCGGCGTCTGCTGACCTCGATGGGCGAGCTGTTCGTCCGCGGCATCGACATTGACTGGACGGCGATGGTGCCCGCCGCCGGCTGGGTCGACCTGCCGACCTACGCCTTCGACCACCGGCACTACTGGCTCGAGCCGGCCGAACCGGCGTCGGACGGCGACGCGCTCCTGGGCACGATCGTCAGCACCCCCGGTGCGGACCGCGTCATGGCCGTGGCGCAGTGGACGCGCCGGACGCAGCCCTGGGCAACCGACGGCCTGGTGCCGCCTGCGGCACTGGTCGAGGCAGCCATCCGGCTCGGCGACCGGACCGGCACCCCCTTCCTCGCCGAACTGACCATCGACACACCCGTGCTCCTGCCGCGACGGGGAAGCCGGGACGTGCAGCTGATCGTCGGCGAGCCCGGCGGGCAGCGGCGGCGGTCCATCGAGGTCTTTTCCCGCGAGGCGGACGAACCGTGGACGCGGCACGCCCACGGCACACTCGCTCCCGCCGTCGCCGAGGTTTCCGAACCGGCGGCGGGAGAAGCCACCGACGTCACCGTCGACGGCCTGCGGGACACAGACCGGTACGGGATCCACCCCGCGCTGCTGGACGCGGCCGTCCGCACGGTCGTCGGCGACGACCTGCTGCCGTCCGTGTGGACCGGCGTGTCCCTGCTGGCCGCCGGGGCGACGGCCGTCACGTGCACGCCGACGGCGGCCGGGCTGCGGCTGACCGACCCGGCCGGGCGGCCCGTGCTGACCGTCGAATCCGTGCGCGGCACACCGTTCGCCCCCGAACCGGGCCGCACCGACGCGCTGTTCCGCGTCGACTGGACGGAAATCCCGCTCCCCGCTGCAGGCGAGGCCGACGTCGTGACCCACGAAGCCACGTCGGTCGAGGACACCCTCGCCGCGCTCCGGGCCTGGCTGGCGGACCCCGCGGAGACCCGGCTGGCCGTGCTCACCGGCGACTGCGCCGAGCCCGGCGCGGCCGCGATCTGGGGCCTGGTGCGCTCGGCGCAGTCCGAGCACCCGGGCCGGATCGTCCTGGCCGACCTCGACGACCCCGCCGTGCTGCCCGCGGTGGTGGCGAGCGGCGAACCGCAGGTGCGGGTGCGGGGCGGCGTCGCGTCGGTGCCCCGGCTGGCCCGCGTTGCGCCCCGGCAGGACGCGCGGCCGCTCGATCCCGAGGGGACCGTCCTGATCACGGGCGGGACCGGGACGCTCGGCGCGCTGACCGCCCGGCACCTCGTCACCGCGCACGGCGTCCGGCACCTGGTGCTGGTCAGCCGCCGCGGCGAGGCTCCCGAGCTGCGGGACGAGCTGACCGCGCTGGGGGCGTCGGTCACCATCGCCGCCTGCGACGCGGCGGACCGGGCGCAGCTCGAAGCCGTCCTGCGGGCGATCCCGGCCGAGCACCCGCTCACCGCCGTGATCCACGCCGCCGGCGTCCTCGATGACGGCGTCGTCACCGAGCTGACCCCGGACCGGCTCGCCACCGTGCGGCGGCCGAAGGTCGACGCCGCCCGGCTCCTCGACGAGCTCACCCGCGACGCCGACCTCGCCGCCTTCGTGCTGTTCTCCTCGGCGGCGGGCGTGCTGGGCAACCCCGGCCAGGCCGGGTACGCGGCGGCCAACGCCGAACTGGACGCGCTGGCGCACCAGCGGAACCGCCTCGGCCTGCCTGCCGTGTCCATCGCCTGGGGATACTGGGCGGCGGTCAGCGGGATGACCGAACACCTGGGGGCCGCCGACTTGAGGCGCAACCAGCGGATCGGCATGTCCGGCCTCGCCGCCGACGAGGGCACGGCCCTGTTGGACGCCGCCATCGGCACCGGTGGCGCCCTGGTCGCGGCGAAGTTCGACGTCGCCGCCCTGCGGGCGACGGCGAAGTCCGGTGGCCCGGTCCCGCCGCTGCTGCGCGGCCTCGCCCCGCTGCCGCGCCGGACGGCGGCCAAGACCGCGTCGCCGGCCGAGCGGCTCGCCGGGCTGCGCGAGGCCGAGCGGGCCGAAGCCCTGCTCGACCTGGTCCGGCGGCACGCCGCGGAGGTCCTCGGCCACGCCGGTGCCGAATCCGTCCGCTCCGGACGGACGTTCAAGGACGCCGGCTTCGACTCGCTGACCGCGGTGGAACTGCGGAACCGCCTGGCCGCGGCGACCGGGCTCACCTTGTCTCCGGCGATGATCTTCGACTACCCGAAGCCCCCGGCGCTCGCGGAACACCTGCGCACCAAGCTGTTCGGCGGAGCCGCACCGCGACCGGCCGAGATCGGGACCGCCGCGGCCGAAGAGCCGATCGCGATCGTCGCGATGGCGTGCCGCTTCCCCGGCGGGGTGCACAGCCCGGAGGACCTGTGGCGGCTGGTCGCCGACGGCGTCGACGCGGTCACCGAGTTCCCCGCCGACCGCGGCTGGGACACCGACCGCGTCTACCACGAAGACCCCGACCACGAAGGCACCACGTACGTCCGGCACGGCGCCTTCCTCGACGACGCCGCCGGGTTCGACGCCGCCTTCTTCGGCATCTCGCCCAACGAGGCCCTCGCCATGGACCCGCAGCAGCGGCTGCTGCTGGAGACGTCCTGGGAGCTGTTCGAGCGGGCCGCGATCGACCCGACCACCCTGGCCGGGCAGGACATCGGCGTGTTCGCCGGCGTCAACAGCCACGACTACAGCCTGCGGACGCACCGGGCGGCGGGGGTCGAGGGCTTCCGGCTCACCGGCGGCTCGGCGAGCGTGCTCTCCGGCCGGATCGCCTACCACTACGGCGTCGAAGGCCCGGCCGTCACGGTCGACACAGCCTGCTCGTCTTCGCTGGTGGCGCTGCACATGGCGGTGCAGGCGCTGCAGCGCGGCGAGTGCTCGATGGCCCTGGCCGGTGGCGTGATGGTGATGGGCACGGTCGAGACCTTCGTCGAGTTCTCGCGGCAGCGCGGGCTCGCGCCGGATGGCCGGTGCAAGGCGTTCGCCGACGCCGCGGACGGCACCGGCTGGTCCGAGGGCGTCGGGCTGCTCCTGGTGGAGCGGCTGTCCGAGGCCCGCCGCCGCGGGCACCAGGTGCTGGCCGTGGTCCGCGGCTCGGCGGTCAACTCCGACGGCGCTTCGAACGGCCTCACCGCCCCGAACGGGCCGTCCCAGCAGCGCGTGATCCGCAAGGCACTGGCCGCCGCCGGACTGTCCACATCGGACGTCGACGCGGTGGAGGCGCACGGCACCGGGACGACCTTGGGCGACCCGATCGAAGCGGAGGCGCTGCTCGCCACCTACGGCCAAGAGCGAGAGCAGCCGCTGTGGCTGGGTTCGGTGAAGTCGAACCTCGGGCACACGCAGGCCGCGGCGGGGGTCGCGGGCGTGATCAAGATGGTCATGGCCATGCGCCACGGCGTCCTGCCCAAGACGCTGCACGTCGACCGGCCGTCGTCCCATGTGGACTGGTCGGCCGGTGCGGTGGAACTGCTGACCGAGAGCCGGGACTGGGTGGCCGGCGACCACCCGCGCCGGGCCGGCGTGTCCTCCTTCGGCATCGGCGGCACGAACGCGCACGTCGTCCTCGAAGAGGTGCCCCAGCAGGTCACCGAGGCCGAGCCGGGGCCGGAAGAGTTCCCGGTGCCGGTGCTCCTCTCCGCGCGTTCGGCTGCCGGGCTACGCGGGCAGGCCGCGCGGCTCGCCGACTTCCTCGGCGTTGACGTGCGCGTCCCCGACGTCGCCCACGCCCTGGCCACGACCCGGGCCCAGCTCGGCCACCGGGCCGTCGTCCTGGCCGCCGACCGGGAGCAGCTCAAGGCGGACCTCACCGCGTTCGGCCCCGGCGTCGTGTCGGGGACGCCGGTCGACGGCAAGCTGGCCGTCCTCTTCACCGGTCAGGGCAGCCAGTGGGCGGGGATGGGCCGCGACCTCGCCGAGAGGTTCCCGGTCTTCCGCGGCGCCTTCGAAGCCGCCTGCGCCGCCGTGGACGCGCACCTGGGCGGGCGTCCGGTGCGCGAGGTCGTCTTCACCGACCGCACGCTGCTCGACCGGACGATGTACACCCAAGGCGCGCTGTTCGCCGTGGAGACCGCCCTGTTCCGGCTCTTCGAGTCGTGGGGGGTGCGGCCGGACCTCCTCGCCGGCCACTCGATCGGCGAGTTCGCCGCCGCGCACGTCTCCGGCGTACTGGACCTGGCCGAGGCGGGCGAACTGGTCGCCGCGCGCGGCCGGCTGATGCAGGCCCTGCCCGCGGGCGGCGCGATGGTGGCCGTCCAGGCGACCGAGGACGAGGTCGCGCCCTTCCTCGGCGGCGCTGTCTGCGTCGCCGCGGTCAACGGCCCGGACTCCGTGGTGCTCTCCGGCGCCGAAGACGCCGTGGTGGCCGTCGCCGCCGGACTGGCGGACCGCGGCCGCAAGACCAAGCGGCTGACCGTCGGCCACGCCTTCCACTCGCCGCTGATGGAACCGATGCTCGACGACTTCCGCGCGGTCGCGGAGCGCCTGACGTACCGGACTGGTTCGCTGCCGGTTGTTTCGACGCTGACCGGGGAACTCGCGGCGCTCGACAGCCCGGACTACTGGGTCGGCCAGGTCCGGAACGCCGTGCGGTTCAGCGACGCCGTCACCGAGCTGAGCGCTCAGGGCGCGACGACGTTCCTCGAGCTCGGCCCGGGCGGGGCCCTGGCCGCCATGGCGCTCGGCACGCTCGGCGGGTCCGAGCAGAGCTGCGTCGCCACCCTGCGCAAGAACGGCGCCGAGGTCCCCGACGTCCTGACCGCGCTCGCCGAACTGCACGTCCGGGGCGTGGCCGTGGACTGGACGGCGGTGCTCGACGAGCCGGGTGCGGCGGTCGGGACCGTGCTGCCCACCTACGCGTTCCAGCACGAGCGGTTCTGGGTCGGCACCGACGAACCGGCCCCGGTCGCGGACCGGCCGGCCCAGCCGGTCCAAGACGTGCTGGAGCTGGTCCGGGAGAGCGCCGCGGTGATGCTCGGGCACCGGGACGCGGATGCGTTCGACCTCGACCGGTCCTTCAAGGACCACGGGTTCGACTCCCTCAGCGCGATCAAGCTCCGCAACCGCCTGCGCGACTTCACCGGCGTCGACCTGCCCAGCACGCTGGTCTTCGACTACCCGAACCCGGCCGCCGTCGCGGCCCACCTGCGCGCCGAACTCGGCGGCGAGCGCCCGGCGGCGCCGGTCGTGGTGACCCGGGACGTCTCCGACGAGCCGATCGCGATCGTCGGCATGAGCACCCGCCTGCCGGGCGGCGCGGACAGCCCCGAAGAGCTGTGGAACCTCGTCGCGGAGGGCCGGGACGCGATCTCCGGCTTCCCGGTCGACCGCGGCTGGGACCTCGACGGCCTCTACCACCCGGACCCGGCCCACGCCGGGACGAGCTACACGCGCTCGGGCGGCTTCCTGCACGACGCGGCGCAGTTCGACGCCGGGCTCTTCGGGATCTCGCCGCGCGAAGCCCTGGCCATGGACCCGCAGCAGCGGCTGTTGCTGGAGACGTCGTGGGAAGCCCTGGAACGCGCGGGCGTCGACCCGCTCTCCGCGCGCGGCAGCGACGTCGGCGTCTTCACCGGGATCGTCCACCACGACTACGTGACCCGGCTGCGCGAAGTGCCCGAGGACGTCCAGGGCTACACGATGACCGGCACGGCCTCGAGCGTCGCGTCCGGCCGGGTGGCCTACACGTTCGGCTTCGAAGGCCCGGCCGTCACCGTGGACACCGCGTGCTCGTCTTCGCTGGTCGCGATCCACCTGGCGGCGCAGGCGCTCCGGCAGGGCGAGTGCTCGATGGCACTGGCCGGCGGCGCGACCGTGATGGCCGGCCCGGACGCCTTCCTGGAGTTTTCGCGCCAGCGCGGCCTGTCCGCCGACGGCCGGTGCAAGGCCTACGCGGAAGGCGCGGACGGCACCGGCTGGGCCGAAGGCGTCGGCGTCGTCGCCCTGGAGCGGCTTTCGGTGGCCCAGGAACGCGGCCACCGGATCTTGGCCGTGCTGCGCGGCAGCGCGGTAAACCAGGACGGCGCTTCGAACGGCCTGACCGCGCCCAACGGGCCATCGCAGCAGCGGGTGATCCGTGGCGCGCTGGCGAGCGCCGGGCTGGCACCGTCCGATGTGGACGTCGTGGAGGGCCACGGGACCGGGACGGCACTCGGTGACCCGATCGAGGTCCAGGCCCTGCTGGCCACCTACGGGCAGGAGCGGGAGACGCCGCTTTGGCTCGGCTCGCTGAAGTCGAACATCGGGCACACGCAGGCTGCCGCCGGCGTGGTCGGCGTGATCAAGATGGTCATGGCGATGCGGAACGGCATCCTGCCGGCCACGCTGCACGCCGGCGAGCGCACCAGCCAGGTCGACTGGTCCGCGGGCGCGATCGAGGTGCTCACCGAGGCCCGCGAGTGGCCGCGCACCGGGCGTCCGCGCCGGGCCGGGGTGTCCAGTTTCGGGGCCAGCGGGACCAACGCGCACCTGATCATCGAGGAAGCCCCCGAAGCCGGTCTGCCGCGGCTTGTCGTGAGTGAAGATTCGGGTTCTAACCCTCTTTTCCACTCACGACCGGGCGTGGTGCCGCTGGTCGTGTCGGCCCGCAGCACCGGGTCCCTCGCCGGGCAGGCCGGCCGGTTGGCCGCGGTCCTGGAGAGCGAGACGTTGGCGGGTGTGGCCGGGGCGCTGGTGTCGGGCCGCGCGACGCTGAACGAGCGTGCGGTCGTCATCGCGGGGTCCGCTGGAGAAGCCCAGGAAGGCTTGCAGGCGCTGGCCCGCGGCGAGAACGCGCCCGGCGTCGTGACCGGGACCGCGGGCAAACCGGGCAAGCTGGTCTGGGTGTTCCCCGGCCAGGGCTCGCAGTGGGCCGGCATGGGCCGGGAACTCCTGGACGCCTCGCCGGTGTTCGCCGAGCGGATCAAGGACTGCGCCGCCGCGCTGGAGCCGTGGACCGACTGGTCGCTGCTCGACGTGCTGCGCGGCGACGCCGACCTGCTCGACCGGGTCGACGTGGTGCAGCCCGCGAGCTTCGCGATGATGGTCGGCCTGGCCGCGGTGTGGACCTCCTTGGGCGTGGTCCCGGACGCGGTGCTGGGGCACTCCCAGGGCGAGATCGCCGCGGCCTGCGTGTCCGGGGCGTTGTCGCTGGACGACGCGGCGAAGGTGGTCGCGTTGCGCAGCCAGGCGATCGCCGCGGAACTGGCCGGTCGCGGCGGCATGGCGTCGGTCGCGCTGAGCGAGGAAGACGCCGTCGCGCGGCTGGCGCCGTGGGCAGCCCGGGTCGAGGTGGCCGCGGTCAACAGCCCGTCCTCGGTCGTGGTCGCGGGCGACGCCCAGGCCCTGGACGAGGCTTTGGCCGCGCTGGAAGCCGACGGCGTCCGGGTGCGGCGGGTCGCGGTGGACTACGCCTCGCACACCCGGCACGTCGAGGCCATCGAGGAAACCCTCGCCGAGGCCCTGGCCGGGATCAGCGCGCAGGCACCGGCGATCCCGTTCTACTCGACCGTCCTCGGCGCGTGGATCGGGGACGCCGTCGTCGACGGTGGTTACTGGTACCGGAACCTGCGGCAGCAGGTGCGGTTCGGGCCGTCGGTCGCGGACCTGGCCGGGCTGGGGCACTCGGTGTTCCTGGAGATCAGTGCCCACCCGGTGCTGGTCCAGCCGCTCAGTGAGATCGGCGACGACGCCGTGGTCGGCGGATCCCTGCGGCGCGACGACGGCGGGCTCCGGCGGCTGCTGGTGTCGGCGGCCGAGCTGTTCGTCCGCGGGGTGGCCGTGGACTGGACGGCTGCCGCGCCCGCGACCGGCTGGGTGGACCTGCCGACGTACGCCTTCGACCGGCGGCACTTCTGGCTGCAGGAGGCCGAGAAAGCGGAGGCGGCCGAAGGCGTGGACGCCGAGTTCTGGACCGCGGTCGAGAAGTCCGATGTGGACAGTCTGGCCGAGCTGCTCGACCTGGTGCCGGAGCAGCGCGGTGCGCTCGGCACCGTCGTGCCCGTGCTGGCCGGGTGGCGCGGCCGGCGCCGCGAACGCTCGGCCGCGGAGAAGCTGCGCTACCAGGTCACCTGGCAGCCCCTCGAACGCGAAGCCACCGGCGTGCCGGGCGGGCGCTGGCTGGCCGTCGTTCCGGCCGGTACCACCGACGCGCTCCTGACGGAGCTGACCGGCCAGGGGCTCGACCTCGTCCGGCTGGAGATCGAGGACCCTTCACGGGACCAGCTCGCCGAGCGGTTGCGGGGTGTCCTGGCGGACAACGACCTCACCGGCGTGCTCTCGCTGCTCGCTCTCGACGGCGGGCCCGCGGACGCGACCGACATCACCGCTTCGACCCTCGCGCTGGTCCAGGCCCTGGGCGACACCGACACGGCCGCGCCGCTGTGGTGCCTCACCTCCGGCGCGGTGAACATCGGCATCCAGGACGCGGTCACCGCACCGGCCCAGGCGGCGGTGTGGGGCCTCGGCCGCGCCGTCGCGCTGGAGCGCCTCGACCGGTGGGGTGGCCTGGTCGACCTGCCCGCCGCGACCGACGCGCGCACGGCGCAGGCCTTGCTCGGCGTGCTGAACGGCGCTGGTGGGGAGGACCAGCTCGCGGTCCGGCGGTCGGGTGTCTACCACCGGCGGCTGGTCCGCAAGCCCGTGCCGGAGTCCGCGGGCAAGTGGGAGCCGCGCGGCACGGTCCTGGTCACCGGCGGCGCCGAAGGGCTCGGCCGGCACGCCTCGGTCTGGCTCGCGCAGTCCGGCGCCGAACGGCTCATCGTCACCGGTGACGGCGTCGACGCACTGCGGGCCGAGCTGGCCGAGTCCGACACCACGGTCGAGTTCTGCGCCGACCGGGACACCCTGGAACGGCTGGTGGCGGGCTCGGAGGTCACCGCCGTGGTGCACGCGGCCGACATCGCGCAGACCAGCTCCGTCGACGACACCGGCCGGGCCGACCTCGACGAGGTGTTCACCGCCAAGGTGACCACCGCGGTGTGGCTGGACCAGCTGTTCGAGGACACTCCGCTCGACGCCTTCGTGGTGTTCTCCTCGATCGCCGGCATCTGGGGCGGTGGCGGGCAGGGCCCGGCGGGTGCGGCGAACGCCGTCCTCGACGCCCTGGTCGAATGGCGGCGGGCCCGCGGCCTCAAGGCGACGTCGATCGCCTGGGGCGCCCTGGACGAGATCGGCATCGGCATGGACGAGGCCGCCCTCGCCCAGCTGCGCCGCCGCGGTGTCCTCCCGATGGCGCCGCCGCTGGCCGTCACCGCGATGGTGCAGGCCGTCGACGGCAACGAGAAGGCCGTGGCGGTGGCCGACATGGACTGGGGTGCCTTCATCCCCGCGTTCACCTCGGTCCGGCCCAGCCCGCTGTTCGCCGACCTTCCCGAGGCGAAGGCGATCCTCCAGGCCACGCAGGACGACGGCGAAGACGGCGACACGGCGTCGTCGCTCGCGGGTTCCCTGCGGGCGGTGCCGGACGCCGAGCAGAACCGCATCCTGCTGAAGCTGGTCCGCGGGCACGCCTCGACGGTCCTCGGCCACAGCGGCGCTGACGGCATCGGCCCGCGGCAGGCGTTCCAGGAGGTCGGCTTCGACTCCCTGGCCGCGGTCAACCTCCGCAACAGCCTGCACGCGGCCACCGGGCTGCGGCTGCCGGCGACGCTGATCTTCGACTACCCCACCCCGGAGGCGCTGGTCGGCTACCTGCGCGTCGAACTCCTCCGGGAAGCCGACGACGGCCTGGACGGGCGGGAAGACGACCTCCGGCGGGTCCTCGCGGCCGTGCCGTTCGCCCGGTTCAAGGAGGCGGGCGTGCTGGAGACCCTGCTCGGCCTGGCCGACCCGGAAACGGCGACCCCGGAAGCGGCCCCGGCCGCCGACGACGCAGACCTGATCGACGCACTGGACATCTCCGGTCTCGTGCAACGGGCCCTCGGGCAGACGAGCTGACCGCCGATGGCGAACGAATCGTGGAGGAAGAACATGTCCGCGCCGAACGAGCAGATCGTTGACGCACTGCGCGCCTCGCTGAAGGAGAACGTCCGCCTCCAGCAGGAGAACGCCGCCCTCGCCGCGGCCGCCGCGGAGCCCGTCGCGATCGTCTCCATGGCCTGCCGCTACGCCGGCGGGATCCGCGGCCCGGAGGACTTCTGGCGCGTGGTGTCGGACGGCGCCGACGTCTACACCGGTTTCCCCGCCGACCGCGGCTGGGACGTCGAGGGCCTCTACCACCCGGACCCCGACAACCCCGGGACGACGTACGTGCGGGAGGGCGCCTTCCTGCAGGACGCGGCCCGGTTCGACGCCGGCTTTTTCGGCATCTCGCCGCGTGAGGCGCTGGCCATGGACCCGCAGCAGCGGCAGCTCCTGGAAGTGTCCTGGGAGACCCTCGAACGCGCGGGCATCGACCCGCATTCGGTGCGCGGCAGCGACATCGGCGTCTACGCCGGGGTCGTGCACCAGGACTACGCCCCGGACCTCAGCGGCTTTGAGGGCTTCATGAGCTTGGAGCGCGCCCTGGGCACCGCGGGCGGTGTCGCCTCCGGGCGGGTCGCCTACACGCTCGGCCTGGAAGGCCCCGCCGTCACGGTCGACACCATGTGCTCGTCGTCGCTGGTGGCGATTCACCTTGCCGCGCAAGCCCTTCGCCGTGGCGAGTGCTCGATGGCCCTGGCCGGTGGCTCGACCGTGATGGCGACGCCCGGCGGGTTCGTCGGCTTCGCGCGGCAGCGGGCGCTGGCCTTCGACGGGCGCTGCAAGTCCTACGCCGCGGCCGCCGACGGCTCCGGCTGGGCCGAGGGTGTCGGCGTCCTGCTGCTGGAGAAGCTCTCCGTGGCTCGTGAGCGTGGGCACCAGGTCCTCGCCGTCATCCGGGGCAGCGCGGTCAACCAGGACGGTGCTTCGAACGGCCTCACGGCGCCGAACGGCCCCGCGCAGCAGCGGGTCATCCGCAAGGCCCTCACGAGCGCCGGGCTCTCACCGTCCGATGTGGACACCGTGGAGGGGCACGGCACCGGCACGGTCCTCGGCGACCCGATCGAGGTCCAGGCCCTGCTGGCCACCTACGGCCAGGGCCGGGACCGGCCGTTGTGGCTGGGCTCGGTCAAGTCCGTCGTCGGCCACACGCAGGCGGCGTCCGGCGTGGCCGGGGTGATCAAGATGGTCCAGTCGCTGCGGCACGGGCAGCTCCCCGCCACCCAGCACGTCGACGCGCCGACACCGCAGGTCGACTGGTCGGCCGGCTCGATCGAGCTGCTGACCGAGGGCCGCGAGTGGCCGCGCAACGGCCACCCGCGCCGCGGCGCGATCTCCGCGTTCGGCGCCAGCGGCACCAACGCGCACATGATCCTGGAGGAAGCCCCCGAAGACCTCGTGAGTGGTATTGAGGGTTCTAACCCTAAATACCACTCACGACCGGGTGTGGTGCCGCTGGTCGTGTCGGCGGCCACCGCCGCTTCGCTGGCCGCCCAGGCCGGGCGGCTGGCGGAGGTCGGTGACGTCTCCCTGGCGGACATGGCCGGGACGCTCGTGTCCGGCCGCGCGATGCTCAGCGAGCGCGCGGTCGTCGTGGCCGGTTCGCACGAAGAGGCCGTGACCGGGCTGCAGGCGCTGGCCCGTGGCGAAAGCGCGCCCGGCCTGCTCACCGGCCGCGGCTCGGGCGCCCCGGGCAAGGTCGTCTGGGTGTTCCCGGGGCAGGGGACGCAGTGGGCCGGGATGGGCCGCGAGCTCCTCGAATCCTCGGCGGTGTTCGCCGCGCGGATCGCCGAGTGCGAGGCCGCGCTCGGGCGGTGGGTCGACTGGTCGCTGACCGACGTCCTGCGCGGCGACGCCGACCTGCTGCACCGGGTCGACGTCGTGCAGCCCGCGAGCTTCGCCGTGATGGTCGGGCTCGCGGCGGTGTGGGCTTCGCTCGGCGTCGAACCCGAGGCCGTCGTGGGCCACTCGCAAGGCGAGATCGCGGCCGCCTGCGTGTCGGGCGCGCTGTCCCTGGACGACGCGGCGAAGGTGGTTGCGTTGCGCAGCCAGGCGATCGCCGCCTCGCTGGCCGGCCGCGGCGGCATGGCCTCGGTCGCGTTGAGCGAAGAAGACGCGGCCGCGCGGATCGAGGCGTGGGCGGGCCGCGTGGAGGTCGCGGCCGTCAACGGGCCGACGTCCGTGGTCATCGCCGGGGACGCCGAGGCCCTGGACGAAGCCCTCGACGCGCTCGACGACCAAGGCGTCCGGATCCGGCGGGTGGCGGTGGACTACGCCTCCCACACCCGGCACGTCGAAGCCGCGCGTGACGCACTGGCCGAGATGCTCGGCGGGATCCGCGCGCAGGCCCCGGAAGTGCCGTTCTACTCGACCGTCACCGGCGAGTGGGTGGAAGACGCCGGCGTCCTCGACGGCGGCTACTGGTACCGCAACCTGCGTCGGCAGGTCCGGTTCGGCCCGGCCGTGGCCGAGCTGATCGAGCAGGGCCACCGGGTGTTCGTCGAGGTCAGCGCCCACCCCGTGCTGGTCCAGCCGATCAACGAGCTCGTCGACGACGCCGTGGTGACCGGGACGCTGCGGCGCGAGGAGGGTGGCCTCCGTCGGCTGCTGGCCTCCGCGGCCGAGCTGTTCGTGCGCGGCGTGACCGTGGACTGGACCGGCCTGCTGCCGCCGTTCCGGCGCGTCGAGCTGCCGACGTACGCCTTCGACCACCAGCACTACTGGCTGCAGCTGGGCGGGTCCGCGACCGACGCCGGGTCGCTCGGCCTGGTCGGCGCCGACCACCCGCTGCTCGGCGCGGTCGTTCCGCTGCCGCAGTCCGACGGCCTGGTCTTCACCTCGCGGCTGTCGCTGAAGACGCACCCGTGGCTGGCCGGGCACGCGATCGGCGGGGTCGTGCTCATCCCCGGCACGGTGTACGTCGACCTCGCGCTGCGCGCCGGGGACGAGCTCGGCTTCGGCGTCCTCGAGGAGCTCGTCATCGAGGCGCCGCTGGTGCTGGGCGAGCGCGGCGGGGTCCGCGTGCAGGTCGCGGTGAGCGGGCCGAACGAAACCGGCTCGCGCGCGGTGGACGTCTTCTCCATGCGGGAAGACGGCGACGACTGGATCCGGCACGCGACCGGCCTGCTCGGCTCGTCGACGTCCGGGGAACCGGACCGCTTCGACTTCGCCGCCTGGCCGCCCGCCGGGGCGGAGCCGATCGACGTCGAAACCTTCTACGCCGACCTCACCGAGCGCGGCTACGCCTACAGCGGCGCGTTCCAGGGCATGCGGGCGGTCTGGCGCCGCGGCGACGAGGTCTTCGCCGAGGTCGCGCTGCCCGACGACTTCCAGGACGACGCCGGCAAGTTCGGCCTCCACCCCGCGCTGCTGGACGCGGCCTTGCACACCAACGCCTTCGCCAACCCCGGCGACGACCGCAACGTGCTGCCGTTCGCCTGGAACGGCCTGGTCCTGCACACCGTCGGCGCCTCGGCGCTGCGGGTGCGGGTCGCGCCAGGCGGGCCGGACGCGCTGATGTTCCAGGCCGCCGACGAGACCGGTGGCCTGGTCGTCACCATGGACTCGCTGGTGTCCCGCGAGGTCTCGGCCGCGCAGCTGGAGACGGCGGCGGGCGAGGAACGCGACTCGCTGTTCCAGGTCGACTGGGTCGAACTGCCCGCGGCCGAAAGCGTGGCCACGGACCACGTCGAGGTGCTCGAAGCCGTCGGCGGGGAGCCGCTGGAGCTGACCAGCCGGGTCCTGGAGTCCGTGCAGACGTTCTTGGCCGACGCGGCCGAGGAAGTCCGGCTGGTCGTGGTGACCCGCGGCGCGGTCCGCGAGGTGACCGACCCGGCCGGGGCCGCCGTGTGGGGCCTGGTGCGAGCGGCCCAGGCGGAGAACCCGGGCCGGATCGTCTTGGCGGACACCGACGGTGACCTGCCGCTGGGTGCTCTGCTGGGCAGTGGTGAGCCGCAGATCGCCGTGCGCGGTGGTGCTTTCTCCGTCCCGCGGCTGGCCCGTGCCACCGGCGAAGCGGCGGACGGGGTGTTCAGTCCGGAAGGGACGGTGCTGCTCACCGGCGGCACCGGCTCCCTGGGTGGGATCGTTGCCCGGCACCTGGTCGCCCGGCACGGCGTCCGGCGCCTGGTGCTCGCGAGTCGTCGAGGCGTGGCCGCGGACGACCTCCTCGCGGAACTGGCCGAGCAGGGCGCGACGGTGTCCGTGGTGGCCTGCGACGTCTCCGACCGCGAGCAGGTGGCCGCGCTGCTGGCCGACCACCGCCCGACCGGCATCGTGCACCTGGCGGGCGTGCTCGACGACGGCGTCATCGGGGCACTGACCCGGGAGCGGCTGGCCGGGGTGTTCGCGCCCAAGGTCGACGCCGTTCAGCACCTCGACGAACTGACCCGGGACAGCGATCTCGACGCGTTCGTCGTGTTCTCGTCCGCGGCCGCGCTCATGGGCTCGGCCGGCCAGGGCAACTACGCGGCGGCCAACGCCTTCCTCGACGGCCTGATGGCCGCCCGGCGCGCGGCGGGCCTGCCGGGCGTGTCGCTGGCGTGGGGCCTGTGGGAGCAGGCCGACGGCCTGACCGCCCACCTCAGCGCCACCGACCAGGCCCGGATGAGCCGCGGCGGCGTGCTGGCCATGACGCCCGCCGAGGCCCTCGACATCTTCGACATCGGCCTGCACGCCGAGCAGGCGCTGCTGGTGCCGATCAAGCTCGACTTGAAGACCTTGCGCAGCGCCGGGGAAGTCCCGCACCTGCTGCGCGGCCTGATCCGCGCGAGCCGCCGGGTCACCCGGACGGCCGCCGCGAGCGGCGCGGGCGGCCTGGTCGGCAAGCTCGCCGGACGGCCCGCCGAAGAGCAGGAAGGCGTCCTGCTGGGCATCGTCCAGGCCGAGGCAGCCGCGGTGCTCGGCTTCACCGCCCCCGAGCTGGCCCAGGGCACCAAGGGGTTCAGCGACCTCGGCTTCGATTCGCTGACCGCGGTCGAACTCCGCAACCGGCTCAGCGCGGCGACGGGCGTCAAGCTGCCCGCCACGCTCGTCTTCGACTACCCGACACCGGTGGCGCTCGCCCGCCACCTGCGCGAGGAGCTGGGCGAGACGGTCGCGGGCGCGGCGGCCACGCCGGTGACCACCAAAGCGGACGCGGACGAGCCGATCGCCATCGTCGGCATGGCCTGCCGCCTGCCCGGTGGCGTGCTGAGCCCGGACGACCTGTGGCGGATGGTCGCCGAAGGCCGCGACGGCATGTCGGCCTTCCCCGAGGACCGCGGCTGGGACCTCGACGGCCTGTTCGACTCCGACCCGGAACGCCCGGGCACGGCGTACATCCGCCAGGGCGGCTTCCTGCACGAAGCCGCGCTGTTCGACCCAGGCTTCTTCGGCATCTCGCCGCGGGAAGCCCTGGCCATGGACCCGCAGCAGCGGCTGCTGCTCGAAGCGTCCTGGGAAGCCCTGGAGCGCGCGGGCATCGACCCGACGAAGGCTCGCGGTGACGCTGTCGGCGTCTTCTCCGGCGTCTCCATCCACGACTACCTCGAGTCCCTGAGCAACATGCCCGCGGAACTCGAAGGGTTCGTCACCACGGCCACCGCGGGCAGCGTGGCCTCGGGCCGGGTGTCCTACACCTTCGGGTTCGAGGGCCCGGCGGTCACCGTGGACACGGCGTGCTCGTCGTCGCTCGTGGCGATCCACCTGGCCGCGCAAGCACTCCGGCAGGGCGAATGCACGATGGCCCTGGCCGGCGGTGTCGCCGTGATGGGCTCGCCGATCGGCGTGATCGGTATGTCGCGGCAGCGCGGCATGGCCGAGGACGGCCGGGTCAAGGCGTTCGCCGACGGCGCGGACGGGACCGTCCTGTCCGAGGGTGTCGGCATCGTCGTCCTCGAACGGCTTTCGGTGGCCCGCGAACGCGGGCACAAGGTGCTCGCCGTGCTGCGCGGCAGCGCGGTCAACCAGGACGGCGCGTCCAACGGCCTGACCGCCCCGAACGGTCCTTCGCAGCAGCGGGTGATCCGCAGTGCGCTGGCGGCCGCCGGACTGGCACCGTCCGAAGTAGACGCCGTCGAGGCGCACGGCACCGGCACCGCGCTCGGTGACCCGATCGAGGCCCAGGCGCTGCTGGCCACCTACGGCAAGAACCGTGAGACGCCGTTGTGGCTGGGTTCGCTGAAGTCGAACATCGGCCACACCCAGGCCGCCGCGGGCGTGGCCGCCGTGATCAAGATGGTCCAGGCGCTGCGGCACGACGCCCTGCCGCCGACCCTCCACGCCCAGGAACCCACCAAGCAGGTGGACTGGTCCGCGGGCGCGGTCGAGCTGCTGACCGAGGGCCGCGAGTGGGCCCGCAACGGCCACCCGCGCCGGGCCGGCGTCTCGTCGTTCGGCATCAGCGGCACCAACGCGCACCTGATCCTCGAAGAGGCACCCGCCGACGACACCGCCGAGACGGACGTGCCCGGCGGCGTGGTGCCCGTGGTGGTCTCCGCGCGCAGTGCCGGTTCCCTCGCGGGCCAGGCCGGGCGGCTGGCGGACTTCCTCGACGAGGACGTCTCGCTGACCCGCGTGGCGGGCGCCCTGCTGTCGACCCGGGCGACGCTGACCGACCGGGCCGTCGTCATGGCCGGCTCCGCCGAGGAGGCCCGCGCGGGACTGACCGCGCTGGCTCGCGGCGAGAGCGCGCCCGGGCTGGTGACCGGCACCGCCGGGATGCCGGGCAAGGTCGTGTGGGTGTTCCCGGGCCAGGGCACGCAGTGGGCCGGCATGGGCCGGGAGCTCCTGGAAGCGTCCTCGGTGTTCGCCGCGCGGATCGCCGAGTGCGCGGCCGCGCTGGAGCCGTGGATCGACTGGTCCCTACTGGACGTCCTGCGTGGCGAGGGTGACCTGGATCGGGTCGAGGTGCTGCAGCCGGCGTGTTTCGCGGTGATGGTGGGCTTGGCCGCGGTCTGGGAGTCCGTGGGGGTGCGGCCGGACGCCGTCGTGGGGCACTCGCAGGGCGAGATCGCCGCGGCCTGTGTGTCGGGTGCGCTGTCGCTGACCGACGCGGCGAAGGTGGTTGCGTTGCGGAGCCAGGCGATCGCGGCGGAGCTGTCCGGTCGCGGGGGCATGGCGTCGGTGCAGCTGGGCCGCGACGAGGTGGCTGCCCGGCTCGCGCCGTGGGAGGGGCGCGTCGAGATCGCTGCGGTGAATGGGCCGTCGTCGGTGGTGATTGCGGGTGACGCTGAGGCGCTCGCCGAGGCTGTCGAAGTTCTCGGCGGTCGGCGGGTGGCGGTGGATTACGCGTCTCACACCCGGCATGTGGAAGACATCGAGGGCACGCTCGCCGAGACCTTGGCCGGGATCGAGGCGCAGGCGCCGGTGGTGCCGTTCTTCTCGACGGTCACGGGTGAGTGGATCACCGAAGCCGGGGTCGTGGACGGGGGCTACTGGTACCGGAACCTGCGTAACCAGGTCCGCTTCGGCTCGGCGGTGGAGACATTGATCGAGCAGGGGCATGGCGTGTTCGTCGAGGTCAGTGCCCACCCGGTGCTGGTGCAGTCGATCAGCGAACTCGCCGACGCCGTCGGGACACTGCGGCGGGAAGACGGTGGCCTGCGGCGGCTGCTGACTTCGATGGCGGAGCTGTTCGTCCGCGGGATCGAGGTCGACTGGGCGGCGCTGGTGCCGCCCGCGCGCGTGGACCTGCCGACGTATGCCTTCGACCACCAGCACTTCTGGCTGAGCCCGCCCGCCGCGGCCGACGCGCCCGCGCTCGGCCTGGCCGGGGCCGACCACCCGCTGCTGGGGGCGGTCGTGGCGCTGCCGCAGTCCGGCGGCCTGGTCTTCACCTCGCGGCTTTCCGTGCGGACGCACCCGTGGCTGGCCGACGGTATCCCCACTGCCGTGCTGGTGGAGCTGGCCGTGCGGGCCGGGGACGAAGCCGGGTGCCCGGTCGTCGACGACTTGACCGTCGAATCTCCGCTGGTCCTGCCCGAGAGCGGCGGCTTGCGCGTGCAGGTCGTGCTCGTCGAGCGCACGGTCGAGGTGTATTCGCAGCGCGAAGGCGACGAAGACTGGACCCGGAACGCCATCGGGCACCTCTCGGCCACGGCTCCGGCGCACGAGCCGTTCGACTTCACCGCCTGGCCGCCGGCCGGCGCGCAGCAGGTCGACGGCCTTTGGCGGCGTGGCGAGGAGATCTTCGCCGAGGTGTCCTCGGCCGAGGACACCGGCGCGTTCGGCATCCACCCGGCGCTGCTGGACGCGGCCCTGCAGCCGGTCCTCGCGGACGGCGAGCAGCCGGCGGAGTGGCACGGCCTGGTCCTGCACGCCGCGGGCGCCTCGGCGCTGCGGGTGCGGCTGGTGCCCGGCGTGTCCTTCGAAGCGGCCGACGAAACGGGTGGCCTGGTCGTCACCGCCGGTCCGGTGGTGGGCCGGGAACTCTCGGCCGGGCGGACCCGCGCCGGCTCGCTGTACCGGGTCGACTGGACCGAAGTGTCCATTGCGGACAGTGCGGTACCGGAGCAGGTCGAGGTGCTCGAAGCCTTCGGCGGGGAGCCCCTGGACCTGACCGCCCGGGTGCTGGAGGCCGTGCAGAGGTTCCTCGCCGACGCGGCGGAAGACGCCCGGCTGGTCGTGGTGACCCGCGGCGCGGTCCGCGAGGTGACCGACCCCGCCGGGGCCGCGGTGTGGGGTCTGGTCCGGGCCGCGCAGGCGGAAAACCCCGGCCGCATCTTCCTGATCGACACCGATGGCGAGCTCCCGGACCTGGCGAATCACGAGCCGGAGATCGCGGTGCGCGGCGGCAGGTACTTCGCGCCCCGCCTCGCCCGCGCGGAGCAGAGCGGGGAGGCGGTGTTCCGCCCGGACGGCACCGTGTTGATCTCGGGCGCCGGTGCGCTCGGCGGCCTGGTGGCCCGCCGCCTGGTCGAACGTCACGGCGTGCGGAAGCTCGTCCTGGCTTCGCGGCGCGGCCGGGACGCCGATGGCGTGGCCGACCTGGTGGCCGAGCTGGCCGCGGACGTGTCCGTCGTCGCCTGTGACGTCTCCGACCGCGCTCAGGTGGCGGCGCTGCTCGATGAGCACCGGCCGACCGCCGTGGTGCACACCGCCGGCGTCCTCGACGCGGGTGTCATCGGGACGCTGGACCGCGAGCGGCTCGCCAGGGTGTTCGCCCCGAAGGTCGACGCGGTCCGGCACCTGGACGAACTCACCCGCGACCGGGAGCTCGACGCGTTCGTCGTCTATTCCTCGGTTTCCGCCGTGTTCATGGGCGCGGGCAGCGGCAGCTACGCCGCCGCGAACGCCTTCCTGGACGGCTTGATGGCGAATCGCCGGGCGGCGGGCCTGCCCGGCCTCTCGCTGGCGTGGGGCCTGTGGGAGCAGAGCACCGGCATGGCGGCCGGCACCGACGAGGCCACCCGCGCCCGGATGAGCCGCCGCGGCGGCCTGCAGATCATGACGCAGGCCGAGGGCATGGACCTGTTCGACGCCGCCCTCGGCTCGAGCGAGTCGCTGCTGGTGCCCGCCAAGCTGGACCTCCGCGCCGGCGGGACCGTACCGCACCTGCTGCGCGGCCTGGTCCGGGCCGGGCGAGCGCAGGCCCGCACAGCGTCTACTGTGGACGGCGGGCTGGCCGGACGGCTGGCCGGGCTCGCCCCGGCCGACCAGCTCACCCTGCTCCTGGACCTGGTCCGGGCGCAGGTGGCGGCCGTGCTCGGGCACGCCGACGCGAGCGCCGTCCGCGTGGACACCGCGTTCAAGGACGCCGGCTTCGACTCGCTGACCGCGGTCGAGCTGCGCAACCGGATGCGGACCGCCACCGGGCTGAAGCTGCCCGCGACGCTGGTCTTCGACTACCCGAACCCCCAGGCCCTGGCCAAGTTCCTGCGCGAGGAACTCGGCGGCGCGGCGGAGACGCCGGTGGTCACGACGGCCGCGAAGGCCGACCTCGACGAGCCGATCGCCATCGTCGGCATGGCCTGCCGCCTGCCGGGCGGCGTCGCCGGGCCCGAGGACCTCTGGCGGCTCGTCGCCGAAGGCCGGGACGCGGTGTCGGAGTTCCCCACCGACCGCGGCTGGGACATCGACAGCATGTACGACCCGGACCCGGCCACCCCCGGCAAGACCTACACCCGGCACGGCGGATTCCTGCACGAAGCCGGGCTCTTCGACGCGGGCTTCTTCGGGATCTCGCCGCGCGAGGCCGTCGCCATGGACCCGCAGCAGCGGCTGCTGCTGGAGACGTCCTGGGAGGCGATGGAAGACGCGGGCGTCGACCCGCTTTCGTTGCAGGGCAACGACGTCGGCGTGTTCACCGGCATGTTCGGCCAGGGCTATGTCGCGCCCGGCGACAGCGTCGTCACCCCGGAGCTGGAGGGCTTCGCGGGCACCGGCGGGTCGTCGAGCGTGGCCTCCGGCCGCGTGTCGTACGTGTTCGGCTTCGAAGGCCCGGCGGTGACGATCGACTCGGCGTGCTCGTCGTCGCTGGTCGCGATGCACCTGGCCGCCCAGTCGCTGCGGCAGGGCGAGTGCTCGATGGCCCTGGCCGGCGGTGCGACCGTGATGGCGAACCCCGGCGCGTTCGTGGAGTTCTCCCGCCAGCGCGGCCTCGCTGTCGACGGGCGCTGCAAGGCCTTCGCCGCCGCGGCCGACGGCACCGGCTGGGCCGAAGGCGTCGGCGTGCTCGTGCTGGAGCGGCTGTCGGTCGCCCGCGAACGCGGCCACCGGATCCTGGCCGTGCTGCGGGGCAGCGCGGTCAACCAGGACGGCGCTTCGAACGGCCTGACCGCCCCGAACGGGCCGTCGCAGCAGCGGGTGATCCGGCGGGCACTGGTGAGTGCCGGGCTGGCACCGTCCGATGTGGACGCCGTCGAGGCGCACGGCACCGGGACCACGCTGGGCGACCCGATCGAGGCGCAGGCCCTGCTGGCCACCTACGGCAAGGACCGTGAGACGCCGTTGTGGCTCGGCTCGCTGAAGTCGAACATCGGCCACGCGCAGGCCGCCGCGGGGGTCGCGGGTGTGATCAAGATGGTCCAGGCACTGCGCCACGAAGTCTTGCCTCCGACGCTGCACGTCGACAAACCGACTCCCGAGGTCGACTGGTCCGCCGGCGCGGTCTCGCTGTTGACCGAGGCGCGGGAGTGGCCGCGCAACGGCCGCCCGCGCCGGGCCGGGGTGTCCGCGTTCGGCGTCAGCGGCACCAACGCGCACCTGATCCTGGAAGAGGCCCCGCCACAAGACCTCGTGAGTGGTAATTCGGGTTCTAACCCTAATTACCACTCACGACCGGCCGGGGTGCCGCTCGTGGTGACCGCGCGGAGCACGGCTTCCCTGGCCGGGCAGGCCGGGCGGCTCGCCTCGCTGGTCGAGGGTGACGTCCCGCTGGCGGGCGTCGCCCGGGCGCTGGTGACCGACCGGGCCGCGCTGACCGAGCGCGCGGTCGTCGTCGCGGGTTCTCGCGAAGAGGCCACGACGGGCCTGGAAGCGTTGGCTCGCGGGGAGGACACGGCCGCCGTGGTGAGCGGCCGGGCGGGTTCGCCGGGCAAGCTCGCCTGGGTCTTCCCGGGCCAGGGCTCGCAGTGGGTGGGCATGGGTCGGGAGCTCCTCGAAGCGTCGCCGGTGTTCGCCGCGCGGGTCGCCGAATGCGCGGCCGCGCTGGAACCGTGGGTCGACTGGTCGCTGCTGGACGTGCTGCGCGGCGAAGGTGACTTGGACCGCGTCGACGTCGTGCAGCCCGCGAGCTTCGCCGTGATGGTCGGCCTGGCCGCGGTGTGGCAGTCCGCGGGGGTGCGGCCGGACGCCGTCGTCGGCCACTCCCAGGGCGAGATCGCCGCGGCTTGCGTGTCGGGCGCGTTGTCGCTGCAGGACGCGGCCAAGGTGGTCGCGTTGCGCAGCCAGGCGATCGCTTCCCGGCTGGCCGGCCGTGGCGGCATGGCCTCGGTCGCGTTGAGCGAAGAAGACGCGACCGCGTGGCTGGCGCCCTGGGCCGACCGGGTCCAGGTGGCCGCGGTCAACAGCCCCACCTCCGTGGTGATCGCCGGGGAAGCCGGGGCCCTCGACGAGGTCGTCGAAGCGTTGTCCGGTCAGGAAATCCGCGTCCGGCGGGTGGCCGTGGACTACGGGTCCCACACCAACCAGGTCGAAGCCATCGAGGACCTCCTCGCCGAAACCCTGGCCGGGATCGAGGCGCAGGCACCGGCGGTGCCGTTCTTCTCCACGCTCACCGGCGACTGGATCACCGAAGCCGGGGTCGTCGACGGCGGCTACTGGTACCGGAACCTGCGCAACCGGGTCGGGTTCGGTCCGGCGGTGGCGGAGCTCGTCCGCCAGGGCCACGGCGTGTTCGTCGAGGTCAGCGCGCACCCGGTGCTGGTCCAGCCGCTCAGTGAACTCAGCGACGACGTCGTCGTGACCGGGTCGCTGCGGCGCGATGACGGTGGCCTCCGCCGCCTGCTGACCTCGATGGCCGAGCTGTTCGTGCGGGGTGTCCCGCTCGACTGGACCGCGGTCCTGCCGCACACGGGCCGGGTCGACCTGCCCAAGTACGCCTTCGAGCACCGGCACTACTGGCTGCGGCCCGCCGGGTCCGCGACCGACGCGGCCTCGCTGGGCCAGGCGGCCGCCGACCACCCGCTGCTGGGCGCGGTCGTCGAGCTGCCGCAGTCCGATGGCCTGGTGTTCACGTCGCGGCTGTCCGTCCGGACGCACCCGTGGCTCGCCGACCACGCGGTCGGCGGCGTGGTGATCCTGCCGGGCTCGGGGCTGGCCGAACTGGTCGTGCGGGCCGGCGACGAAGCCGGCTGCACCGCCCTCGACGAGCTGATCATCGAGGCGCCGCTGGTCGTACCCGCCGAAGGCGCGGTCCGCGTCCAGGTCGCGCTGAGCGGCCCGGACGAGACCGGCTCGCGCACGGTGGACGTCTACTCCCGGCGTGACGGCGGCACGTGGACGCGCCATGCCACCGGCGCGCTGTCGACGGCCCCGGGCCAGGACACCGCCTTCGACTTCCAGGCCTGGCCGCCCGCGGACGCCGAGCGCGTCGACGTCGAGACGTTCTACACCGACCTCGCCGACCGCGGGTACGGCTACGGACCGGCGTTCCAGGGCCTGCGGGCGGCGTGGCGGCGTGACGGCGACGTCTTCGCCGAAGTCGCCCTGCCCGAGGACCTGCGCAAGGACGCGGGCCGGTTCGGCGTCCACCCGGCGCTGCTCGACGCGGCTTTGCAGGCCGCCACGGTCGGCGGCGAACCCGGCGAGCCGGTGCTCGCGTTCGCGTGGAACGGCCTGGTCGTGCACGCCGCGGGCGCGTCGGCGCTGCGAGTCCGGCTCGCGCCGAGTGGCTCGGACGCGCTGTCGGTCGAGGCCGCCGACGAGACCGGCGGCCTGGTCTTGACCATGGACTCGCTGGTGTCCCGGCCGGTCTCGGCCGAGCAACTGGGCGCCGCGGGCCAAGACGCGATGTTCCGCGTCGACTGGACCGAATTCCCCCTGGGCGGGGAGACGGCCACCGCGGAGGACACGGAGGTGCTGGAGGTGGCCGCGGGCGGCTCCCCGCTGGCGGCGACCACGCGGGTCCTGGAGAAGCTCCAGGCGTGGTTGGCGGAACCCGAAGCGGACCGCTTGGTCGTCGTCACGCGCGGGGCCGTGCCCGCCGGGGGCGACCACACGCTGACCGACCCGGCCGCGGCCGCGGTGTGGGGCCTGGTCCGGTCCGCGCAGGCGGAGCACCCGGACCGGTTCGTCCTGCTCGACAACGACGGCGAGATCCCGCTGGGCGCGGTACTGGCCTCCGGTGAGCCGCAGCTCGCGGTCCGCGGCACGACCTGCCACGTGCCCCGGCTCGCCCGCGCCACCCGGATCGCGGACGCGCCCGCCGCGTTCGACCCGGACGGGACCGTCCTGATCTCGGGCGCGGGATCGCTGGGCACCCTCGTCGCCCGGCACCTGGTCGCCCGGCACGGCGTGCGGAAACTGGTCTTGGCCAGCAGGCAGGGAGCGGACGCCGAGGGCGCGAAGGACCTGGTCGCCGACCTGGCCGACGCGGACGTGTCCTTCGTGGCCTGTGACGTCTCCGACCGCGACCAGGTGGCCGCGCTGGTCGCGGGCCTGCCGGACCTGACCGGGGTGGTGCACACCGCAGGCGTCTTCGAGGACGGCGTGATCGAGGCGCTGAAGCCGGATCAGCTCGCGAACGTGTACGCGGCCAAGGTCGACGCGGTCCGCCACCTCGACGAACTGACCCGAGACCGGGACCTCGGCGCGTTCGTCGTGTTCTCGTCCGTCGCGGGCGTGCTGGGCGGCGGCGGCCAAGGCCCGTACGCGGCGGCGAACGCCTACCTGGACGCGGCGATGGCTCGTCGCCGGGCGGCGGGCCTGCCGGGCCTCTCCCTGGCCTGGGGCCTCTGGGAACGCAGCGCCGGCATGGCCGCCCACCTCAGCGAGGTCGACCACGCACGGGCGAGCCGCAACGGCGTCCTGGAACTGACCCGGGAAGAGGGCCTGGCGCTGTTCGACCTCGGGCTGCGGATGGCCGAGCCGCTGCTCGTGCCGATCAAGCTCGACCTGGCGGCGATGCGGGCGGCCACGGTACCGGTCCTGTTCCGCGGCCTGGTGCGGCCGGCCCGGAGCCAGGCCCGCTCGGTGTCCACTGTGGACCGCGGGCTGGCCGGGCTCGCCCCGGCCGAGCGGGAGGCGGCGCTGGTCGAGCTGGTGCGCGGGCAGGTCGCGGTCGTGCTCGGGTACGACGGGCCGGAGGCGGTCCGCCCGGACACCGCGTTCAAGGACACCGGGTTCGACTCGCTGACGTCGGTGGAGCTGCGCAACCGGCTGCGCGAGGCGACCGGGCTCAAGCTGCCCGCGACCCTGGTCTTCGACTACCCGAACCCCTTGGCGGTGGCGCGTTTCCTCGGCGCCCGGCTGGTCCCGGAGAGCAACGGGAACGGCCACCACGACGACGACCGGCTGCGGCACGTGCTGGCGTCCGCCGCGACCGAAGAGCCGTCGATCGCCGATCTCGGTGTCGACGACCTCGTGCAACTGGCTTTCGGCGACGAGTGATTGGGGCGAGTGGTGAGTGCGTCGTATGAAAAGGTCGTCGAGGCGCTGCGGAAGTCCCTCGAGGAAGTCGGCACGCTGAAGAAGCGGGTCGACGCCGCCCGCGAGCCGATCGCGATCGTCGGCATGGCCTGCCGGCTGCCCGGGGGCGTCGCCGGACCGGACGACCTGTGGCGGCTGGTGGCCGAGGGCGGCGACGCCGTGTCGGGATTCCCCGCCGACCGCGGCTGGGACCTGGAGAACCTGTTCGACCCGGACCCGGACCACGCGGGCACGTCGTACACCGACAAGGGCGGCTTCCTCCACGACGCGGCCCTGTTCGACCCCGGCTTCTTCGGGATCTCGCCGCGCGAGGCCCTGGCCATGGACCCGCAGCAGCGGCTGCTCCTGGAAGCGTCCTGGGAAGCACTGGAAGGCGTCGGCCTCGACCCGACGTCGTTGCAGGGCACCGACGTCGGCGTGTTCACCGGCGCCGGCGGCTCGAGCTACGGCGGCGGGCTCGCCGGGCCGGAGATGCAGAGCTTCGCGGGTACCGGGCTGGCGTCGAGCGTGGCGTCGGGCCGGGTGTCCTACGTCTTCGGGTTCGAGGGCCCGGCCGTCACGATCGACACCGCGTGCTCCTCGTCACTGGTGGCGATGCACCTCGCCGCGCAGGCCCTGCGGCAGGGCGACTGCTCGATGGCCCTCGCGAGCGGTGCGATGGTGATGTCGGGCCCCGACTCGTTCGTCGTCTTCTCCCGGCAGCGCGGGCTGGCCACCGACGGCCGGTGCAAGGCGTTCGCCTCGGGTGCCGACGGCATGGTGCTCGCCGAAGGCATCAGCGTCGTCGTGCTGGAACGGCTGTCGGTCGCCCGGCAGCGCGGGCACCACGTCCTGGCCGTCCTGCGGGGCAGTGCGGTCAACCAGGACGGCGCGTCCAACGGCCTCACCGCCCCGAACGGGCCGTCGCAGCAGCGCGTCATCCGTGCCGCGCTGGCCGACGCCGGACTCGGACCGTCCGATGTGGACCTCGTCGAGGCGCACGGGACCGGGACGAGCCTCGGCGATCCGATCGAGGCGCAGGCGCTGCTGGCCACCTACGGGCAGGAGCGGGAAACGCCGTTGTGGCTCGGCTCGCTGAAGTCGAACATCGGGCACACCCAGGCGGCCGCGGGCGTGGCGAGCGTGATCAAGGTCGTCCAGGCGCTGCGGCACGGCGTCATGCCGCCGACCCTGCACGTCGACGAGCCCACCGCGCAGGTCGACTGGTCCGAAGGCGCGGTCTCGTTGTTGACGGAAGCCCGGGACTGGCCGCGCGGCTCGCGGCCACGCCGGGCCGGGGTGTCGTCGTTCGGCGTCAGCGGCACGAACGTGCACCTGATCATCGAAGAAGCGCCCGAGGAGCCCGCGGTCGCGGTGCCGTCGTCCCCGGACGTCGTCCCCCTGGTGGTTTCCGCGCGCAGCACCGGATCCCTGGCCGGGCAGGCCGAACGGCTGACCGGGGTGGACGTGCCCCTGGGGCAGCTCGCCGGGGCGCTGGTGTCCGGGCGTGCGGTGCTCGAGGAACGCGCGGTCGTCGTGGCCGGTTCGGACGAGGAAGCCCGCGCGGGCCTCGGTGCCCTGGCCCGCGGTGAGGCAGCGCCCGGTGTCATGACCGGGACGGCGGGCAAGCCGGGCAAGGTCGTCTGGGTGTTCCCGGGACAGGGGACGCAGTGGGCCGGCATGGGCCGGGAGCTCCTGGATTCCTCGCCGGTGTTCGCCGAGCGGATCAAGGAGTGCGCGGCCGCGCTGGACCAGTGGACCGACTGGTCGCTGCTCGACGTCTTGAGCGGTGACGGCGACCTGGACCGCGTCGACGTGCTGCAGCCCGCCTGCTTCGCGGTGATGGTGGGGCTGGCCGCGGTCTGGGAGTCCGTGGGGGTGCGTCCGGACGCGGTGCTTGGGCACTCGCAGGGCGAGATCGCGGCCGCCTGCGTGTCGGGTGCGTTGTCGCTGACCGACGCGGCGAAGGTGGTCGCGTTGCGGAGCCAGGCGATCGCGGCGCAGTTGTCGGGCCGCGGCGGGATGGCGTCGGTGCAGCTGGGCCACGACGAGGTGGCTGCCCGGCTCGCGCCGTGGGAGGGCCGTGTCGAGATCGCTGCGGTGAATGGGCTGTCGTCGGTGGTGATTGCGGGTGACGCTGAGGCGCTCACTGAGGCTGTCGAGGCTCTCGGCGGTCGGCGGGTGGCGGTGGATTACGCGTCCCACACCCGGCACGTCGAGGACATCCGCGACACCCTGGCCGAGACTCTGGCCGGGATCGAGGCGCAGGCACCCGTGGTGCCGTTCTTCTCGACAGTCACTGGCGATTGGGTGCAGGACGGTGTCCTGGACGGCGGCTACTGGTACCGGAACCTGCGTAACCAGGTCGGGTTCGGCTCGGCCGTCGAGGCGTTGATCGAGCAGGGCCACGGCGTGTTCGTCGAGGTCAGTGCCCACCCGGTGCTGGTGCAGCCGATCAGCGAACTCGCCGACGCCGTTGGGACACTGCGGCGGGACGATGGTGGCCTGCGGCGGCTGCTGACTTCGATGGCGGAGCTGTTCGTCCGCGGGATCGAGGTCGACTGGGCGGCGCTGGTGCCGCCCGCCCGGGTGGACCTGCCGACGTATGCCTTCGACCACCAGCACTTCTGGCTCAGCCCGCCCGCCGCGGCCGACGCGCCCGCGCTCGGCCTGGCCGGCGCGGACCACCCGCTGCTGGGCGCGATGGTGCCGCTGCCGCAGTCCGGCGGCCTGGTGTTCACTTCGCGGCTGTCGCTGCGGACGCACCCGTGGCTGGCCGACCACACGATCGGCGGGGTGGTGCTCTTCCCCGGCACCGGTCTGGTCGAGCTGGCCGTGCGGGCCGGTGACGAAGCCGGTTGCCCGGTCCTGGACGAACTCGTCACCGAGGCGCCGCTCGTCGTGCCCGCCCAGGGAGTGAACGTCCAGGTCACGGTGAGCGGACCGGACCAGAACGGCTCCCGCACGGTCGACATCCACTCCCGGCGCGACGACGGGTGGACGCGGCACGCGACCGGCACGGTCTCGGCGACGCCGGCCACCGGCGGCAAGTTCGACTTCACCGCGTGGCCGCCGCCGGAGGCGCAGCGCGTCGGGATCGGGGACTTCTACGAGGACCTCGCCGAACGCGGATACGCCTACGGGCCGGTGTTCCAGGGCGTGCGGGCGGTGTGGCAACGCGGTGACGACGTGTTCGCCGAGGTCGCCCTGCCCGACGACCGGCGTGACGACGCCGCCCGGTTCGGCCTGCACCCCGCCTTGCTCGACGCGGCCCTGCAGACCGGGACGATCGCCGCGGCCGCGTCCGGGCCGCCCGGGAAGTCCGTGATGCCGTTCTCGTGGAACCGGCTGGCGCTGCACGCCGCCGGAGCTGCGGGCCTGCGGGTCCGGGTCGCCCCCGGCGGTCCGGACGCGCTGACCGTCGAGGCCGCCGACGAGACCGGCACCCCGGTGCTCAGCATGGACTCGCTGATCCTGCGCGAGGTCGCTCTCGACCGGCTCGACACCGCCCGCACCAGCTCGCTGTACCGGGTGGACTGGACCGAACTGCCCACTGTGGACAGTGCGGCGGCGGTGGACGACGTCGAGGTGCTGGAAGCGGTCGGCGGAGAGCCCCTGGAACTGACCGCCCGAGTGCTGGAAGCCGTGCAGAAGTTCGTTGCCGAGGCGGCGGAAGACGCCCGGCTGGTCGTGGTGACCCGCGGCGCCGTGCGCGAGGTGACCGACCCGCCCGGGGCCGCGGTGTGGGGTCTGGTCCGGGCCGCGCAGGCGGAGAACCCGGACCGGCTGATCCTGTTCGACACCGACGGCGAGGTCCCGCTGGACGCCGTGCTGGCGACCGGCGAGCCACAGCTCGCGTTGCGCGGCACGACGTTCTCGGTGCCCCGGCTCGCCCGCGTCACCGAACCGGCGGAGGCACCCCTGACCTTCCGTCCGGAAGGGACGGTCCTCGTCTCCGGTGGCGGGACACTGGGTGCGCTGGCCGCCCGCACGCTGGTCACTCGGCACGGCGTCCGGCGCCTGGTCCTGGCCAGCCGGCGCGGGCCGGACGCCGAGGGCGTCGAAGACCTCGTCACCGAGCTGACCGGGCACGGCGCGTCCGTGTCGGTGGTGGCCTGCGACGTCTCCGACCGCGACCAGGTGGCCGCGCTGCTCGAGCGCCACCCGGTAACCGCGGTCGTGCACACGGCGGGCGTGTTCGACGCCGGTGTCACCGGCGCACTGACCCGGGACCGGCTGGCCAAGGTGTTCGCCCCCAAGGTCGACGCGGTCCGCCACCTCGACGAGCTGACCGGAGACCTCGACGCGTTCATCGGCTACTCGTCCGCCTCCTCGATCTTCATGGGCGCGGGCAGCGGCGGCTACGCGGCGGCCAACGCCTTCCTCGACGGCCTAATGGCCGCCCGCCGAGCCGCCGGCCTGCCCGGGCTTTCGCTGGCCTGGGGCCCGTGGGAGCAGCTCACCGGCATGGCGGACACCATCGACGACCTCACCCTGGCCCGGATGAGCCGCCGCGAGGGCCGCGGCGGCGTCCGGGCGCTCGGGTCCGCCGAGGGCATGGAGCTGTTCGACGCCGCCCTGTCCGCCGGCGAGGCGCTGCTGGTGCCGATCGAGCTCGACCTGCGTGAAGTGCGGGCCGACGCGGCCGGCGGCGGCACCGTGCCGCCCCTGCTGCGCGGCCTGGTCCGGGCGGGACGGCAGGCGGCGCGCACGGCACCGGGCGACGGCGGTGGCCTGGCCGCCAAGCTGGCCGGGCGCACCGTGGCCGAACAGGAAGCGCTGCTGCTCGACGTCGTCCGGGGGCAGGTCGCCGTCGTGCTCGGGCACGCCGACAGCTCCGGCGTCCGCGCCGACGCCGCGTTCAAGGACGCCGGCTTCGACTCGCTGACGTCGGTCGAGCTGCGCAACCGGCTGCGCGAGACGACGGGCCTGAAACTGCCCGCCACGCTGGTTTTCGACCACCCGAACCCCCTGGCGCTGGCCCGGCACCTGCGGACGGAACTCGCCGTCGAGGAAGCGTCCCCGGCCGACGCGGTGCTGGCCGGGCTCGCCGGGTTGGAGGCCGTCATCGCGGCCGCCCCGGACGGCGACCGGATCGCCGTCCGGCTGCGGGAACTGCTCAAGGCCGCCGAAGCCCGGCCGGGCACCTCCGACGATCTCGAAACGGCCAGCGACGAGGAGCTCTTCGCCCTCGTCGACGGGCTCGACTGAAAAGCAAGCACGTGAGACACCTGGGAGTTGAGTTCAGTGGCTGACGAGGGACAGCTCCGCGATTACCTCAAGCGGGCCATCGCCGACGCCCGCGACGCCCGCACGCGGCTGCGCGAGGCCGAAGAGCAGGCGCGGGAGCCGATCGCCATCGTCGCCATGGCGTGCCGGTACCCGGGCGGGGTGGCCTCGCCCGAGGACCTGTGGCGGCTGGTGGCCGACGGGACCGACGCCGTCACCGCGTTCCCCGGCGACCGCGGCTGGGACGTCGACGGGCTCGTCGACCCGGACCCCGACCGCCCGGGCACGACCTACACCGACCAGGGCGGGTTCCTCCACGACGCCGGGCTCTTCGACGCGGGCTTCTTCGGGATCTCGCCGCGCGAGGCGGTCGCGATGGACCCGCAGCAGCGGCTGCTGCTGGAGACGTCGTGGGAGGCCATCGAGCGCACCGGCACCGACCCGCTTTCGCTGAAGGGCAGCGACGTCGGCGTGTTCACCGGCGTCGCGAGCATGGGCTACGGCGCCGGCGGCGGGGTGGTCGCACCGGAGCTGGAGGGCTTCGTCGGCACCGGCGCGGCGCCGTGCATCGCGTCAGGCCGGGTGTCGTACGTCCTCGGCTTCGAAGGCCCGGCGGTCACCGTCGACACCGGGTGCTCGTCTTCGCTGGTGGCGATGCACCTCGCCGCGCAGGCGCTGCGGCGCGGCGAGTGCTCGATGGCACTGGCCGGCGGCGCGATGGTGATGGCGCAGCCGGGCTCGTTCGTGTCCTTCTCCCGGCAGCGCGGGCTCGCCCGGGACGGGCGCTGCAAGGCCTTCGCGGACAGCGCCGACGGGATGGGGCTGGCCGAGGGCGTCGGCGTCATCGCGCTGGAACGGCTGTCGGTCGCCCGCGAGCGCGGGCATCGCGTGCTGGCCGTGTTGCGCGGCATCGCGGTGAATCAGGACGGCGCTTCGAACGGCCTGACCGCGCCCAACGGCCCGTCCCAGCAGCGGGTGATCCGCGCCGCCCTCGCCGAAGCCGGGCTTTCACCGTCCGATGTGGACGCCGTCGAAGGCCACGGCACCGGCACGACGCTGGGCGACCCGATCGAGGCGCAGGCCCTGCTGGCCACCTACGGCAAGGACCGCGAGACGCCGTTGTGGCTCGGGTCGATCAAGTCCAACATCGGGCACACCCAAGCCGCGGCGGGCGTGGCGAGTGTCATCAAGATGGTCGAGGCGCTGCGGCACGGCGTGCTGCCCCCGACCCTGCACGTCGACCAGCCGTCGTCCGAGGTCGACTGGTCGGCCGGCGCGGTTTCGCTGCTGACCGAGGCGCGGGAGTGGCCGCGCGACGGCCGTCCGCGCCGGGCCGGGGTCTCGTCGTTCGGCATCAGCGGGACCAACGCGCACCTCATTCTGGAGGAAGCGCCCGAGGAAGGTCTGCCGCGGCTTGTCGTGAGTGGTAATTCGGGTTCTAACCCGAATTACCACTCACGACCGGCTGTGGTGCCGATCGTGGTGTCGGCAC